>NZ_CP020772.1:3202500-3532500 GCF_002097535.1 Halobacillus mangrovi | reverse complement strand
ATGATTGAGGTCAATCAGCTATACGCCGGGTATGAGACGGATGTTTTAAAAGATGTTTCTTTCACTGTTCAAAAAGGAGAAATGTTTGGAATTCTTGGCCCTAACGGCAGTGGGAAGACAACTCTCTTAAAAGCCCTAAATCAAACTTTATCTAATATAAAAGGAGAAATAAGGATTGAAGGGCGTCCGGCTGTAGATTTAACTCCAAAGCAAAGAGCGAAGGAGATGGCTGTCCTTCCTCAACATCACACACTCTCTTTCTCTTTCCCGGTTGAGCAGACAGTTTTAATGGGACGTTATCCGTATCAAAAAGGGATTATTAAGCAGTGGACGGACGAGGATTACAAGATTGTGGATGAGGTGATGGAACAAACGGGAGTTAAGAGGTTTCGTCATAAATCGCTGCTTTCTTTAAGCGGTGGGGAGCGACAGAGGGTATTCCTCGCCCAGGCACTGGCCCAACAGCCTCAGATTCTGTTGCTCGATGAGCCGACCAATCATTTGGATTTCAGTTACCAAAAGACTATTTTAGACGGTTTAAAGGAGAGATCGATTCAAGAAGGTCTGACTGTCATTGCCATCTTCCATGATTTGAATCTAGCCAGCCTCTATTGTGATCGCCTGCTACTTTTAGAGGAGGGGCGCGTCAGAGCGTTACATACTCCGGAAAAAGTATTAGAAGAGACCCAGTTATCTGAGGTTTACCAGTCGAGCATAAACGTGCATGCCCATCCTTATTTCTCGAAACCACTAACGAATGTCGTTCCTAGTTTTACAGAAAGATTAGAAAAAGCGAGTGTAGATCCGAGTTATCTTGATATTTGCTCCGATCGAATTCATTACAAAAGTCCACGCCCCTTGAAATGTTATTCATCTGCGGTATTGCACCCAGGTTTCGGGTGGTATCGTGATTTTATTAACCTCCATGTTGACCATTCGTTTAATTGTGAGGATCCTGTTATGTATGTGAAAAACTATGCGGATGAACAAGGATTTCAGACCTGCGAAACGGTAGGAATGATGACGGCGGCAATGGTCGAAGACGTCTGTTTTAAAGTCAAAGAGGATGATGGATTCCGAGTGCTCGTCGTAGTGACCGCAGGTACAAGCAATGCCGTGGATGTGATTCACGCAAATCAGCATTTTCAACACGCTGTACCAGGCACGATCAACACATGGATTTTCGTAGACGGTGAATTGTCAGAGCAAGCTTACGTGCAATCGGTGATCACAGTAACAGAAGCTAAGGTAAAAGCAATGATGGAGCTTAATATCCGGGATGCCATATCTGGGACGCTCGCGACCGGAACATCCACGGATAGTATATTAATCGCAAGCACTCAGGAAGGAGAGAGATTAGAATATGGAGGTCCCATTTCTCCTTTAGGGAGGAAGTTAGGTAAAGCGGTATTTGAAACAACAAAGTTGGCAATCGAACGCTATTTAATACGAAGAGGTGAGAACTGATGGTGTCTCATCTGATCGCAATTACGGTAGCGTACGGACTAGACTGGTTATTTGGGGATCCAAAAGGAATGCCTCATCCAGTGATAGGGATGGGCAAGCTGATATCTGTTTGTGAAAAAGCTTGGAATCAAGGCAGAGGCAGAAAAATCAAAGGGGGGTTGATGGGGGTACTCGTCATTGGTCTCAGTTTTTTCATCAGTTTTGGACTAGTTGAGCTGCTCTCCGCTTGGAATTACTATGTAGCGATTGGTTTAGAAGCTGTACTGATTTGGACGACCATCGCTGAAAAAGGACTTCGTCAAGCTTCAATGGATGTTTATCGTCCATTAAAGGAGCGAGACTTTCCGAGTGCTAGAAAGCACCTATCCTACATCGTTGGGCGCGATACCGATCATTTAGAAGAGGCCGGGATAGCCCGTGGAACGGTGGAAACAGTAGCGGAGAACATTAGCGATGGTGTAACCGCTCCACTATTTTTTGCGTTGATTGGAGGCGCCCCTCTTGCTATGGCTTATCGAGCCGTAAACACATGCGATTCAATGGTAGGTTACAAAAATGCACGCTATGAGGAGTTTGGATTCATCTCTGCCAAATTAGATGACCTCTTCAATTTAATTCCAAGCAGGTTAACATCACTTGTGATGATTATCGTTTCCTCTATTTCTTTAAAAGAAAAACAAAAGCTGCTTCGGGAACTCCCCATACAGGCCCGCCGACACCCAAGCCCAAACAGTGGCTGGGGAGAAGCTGCAGCGGCTCTAGTCCTTGGTGTACAGTTAGGTGGGATCAATTACTATTTTGGTGAAAGATCAGAACGCCCGACGATTGGAAACGCCTTGCGAGCACCGATGGCGTACGATATTGAAAAGGTGAATCATCTTTTATCTAAAACGGTCTGGATATGGATTTTATTACTTTGTTTAGGAGGGATGGGAATTGAACTGGCCTTCACATGGAGCGAATCCGATTAAGCTTTATAAAGAAATGAGTGCAGAGCAACCAGCCTCTGTGGTTGATTTCAGTGTGAATACCAATCCATTGGGTTCCCCGGATGGTTTGAGGTCCCATTTAGAAAAAAGCCTCGAAAAGATTCACAATTACCCTGATCCAGACAGTGAACGTTTGCATCAGAGACTAGCTAAACAACATGAAGTAACTCAAAACCAGGTACTAGTCGGAAACGGCGCATCCGAAATGATTTACCTATTGGCCCAACTTTGGCAGGGCCAGCGTGTAGGTATTGTACAGCCTACATTTTCTGAGTATCAAAAGGCATGTGACGCCTATGGATGCAAGATTTATCCGATCATGTTAGAGGAGGAGCATCAGTTTGATTTAAATCCTTCGAATTATAGGCCATTTCTCGATTTGATTGACGTTCTTTTTCTTTGTCATCCGAATAACCCGACAGGCGCCGTATACAAACCGCATATCTTACAGGATCTCATCCGT
This sequence comes from Halobacillus mangrovi, assembly GCF_002097535.1. Lineage (GTDB taxonomy): Bacteria > Bacillota > Bacilli > Bacillales > Halobacillaceae > Halobacillus > Halobacillus mangrovi_A. The sequence continues at coordinate 3,529,581 of NZ_CP020772.1, read as the reverse complement.
CAATGTAAAGAAAAAGAAGTAGTGGTTGTAATTGATGAGGCGTTTTACGATTTCGTGGCCGACGTTCCATTTTATTCTCCACATGTTATTGAGAATTCAAATGTTATTCTCCTTCGTTCCCTGACAAAAATGTTTGCAATTCCTGGACTGCGTCTCGGGTATGCGGTGGGTGAGCCTTCTCTAATTAAGCGGATGAAAATGTACCAACCGACCTGGAGTGTCAATTCTTTTGCAGAAGAGGCGGGACTTTATTGTTTAGGTAAATCTCGTTTCCAACAGCAGACCGCAGAAGCGATTTCTGTTGAGAAGCGTTCCTTATTTACCAAGCTTAAAGAACTGGGGTATCGGCCTATTACGACACAAACGAATTACTTTTTAATGAAAGATCCCTTTCATGAAGATACAAAAGCAATGATTGGATTTTTGCTTAGGCGAGGTGTGATCGTAAGGCATACCTACAATTTTTTATCTCTAGAAGGAAGGTTTGTGCGGGTAGCGATTAAACGGAGAGAAGAAAACGAACGACTCTTATCCGCGCTTCAAAGGTGGAGGTTTCTATGTTCACCTTAATCATCGGTGGAGTACGTAGTGGAAAAAGTACATTTGCTGAAAAGCTGGCTGCACAATCAACTAGGGACCCTCTTTATTACATAGCGACGAGCGTCAATACAGATGAAGAAATGAATGAACGGATATTGAAGCATCAGATAGCACGAAAGAATGCCCCGAAGCAATGGGTCGTCTTTGAGTATCCTACTCGTCCTTCCATTATCAAACTACCAAAAGATACAACGGTCCTGCTTGATTGTGTGACAACGTGGGCCACGAATGAATGGATGGAGAGAGTAGAGACAGACACTATTGATGAACTCATTAACCGAATGGTTACAGAGGTCGAGGAAATGATGCAGAGCGCCGCACATCTCATTTTAGTATCAAATGATCTGTTTTCGGATGCTATGGGTTATGAAGCAGTGATAAAGGAGTACCTGAAGTTGATGGGCAAGCTTCATCAGCAACTCGTAAAAAAAGCCGATCGTGTCGTGAAAATGGAGTTTGGCTATCCGCAAGTAAAGAAAGGAAGAATTCTATGAAAGGAATCATGATCCAGGGAACGGCATCGAACGTCGGGAAAAGTTTAGTGGTCACTGCCATTTGCCGTTGGCTTACTAATAAAGGATATTGTGTGGCCCCCTTCAAGTCACAAAACATGTCTAACAACTCGTATGTGACAGAATTTGGAACAGAAATCGGACGGGCGCAGGGGGTCCAGGCGGAAGCGTGTAAAACGATTGCTGTTCCGGAAATGAATCCCATTCTGTTAAAGCCGAAAAATGATCAGACATCAGAAGTCATCTGCCTGGGGAAATCAATTGAGGCGTTCTCCGGGAGTGGATACCGGACGCATTTCTATGAGACAGGAAAACAAGCCATTGCAGAAAGTCTTGCCTTATTAGAAAAACAGTTTGACTTTACGATCATCGAAGGAGCAGGGAGTCCGGTTGAAGTGAACTTGAATGACAGGGAGCTTGTGAACATGGCGGTCGCAGATATTGCAGATGTGCCTGTCCTACTCGTTGCGGATATCGATCGAGGCGGCGTATTCGCATCGATTGTTGGGACCCTGGAGCTCTTGCCGGATTTTCATCGAAAGAGAGTAAAAGGGATTCTTATTAATAAATTCCGTGGCGACCCCGAGTTGTTTATCGATGGAGTCGATTGGCTGGAAAAGTACACAGGAATCCCCGTGCTTGGTGTTTTACCCTATACGGCTCATGAAATTGAGGCGGAGGATTCGTTGTCCATCAGGGCAGACAAAGTTTCTTCAGCAGCCAACGCCTTAGACATTGCTGTGGTTGTATTTCCGTATCTATCAAACTTTACAGATGTCGATCCGTTTTATCAGGAGGAAGATGTAAGCATCCGATATGTATATCGAAAAGAAGAATTAGGTGCACCAGATGCTGTGATCCTGCCTGGTACGAGAAGTACGATAGAAGATTTAGAGGAAATAAGGAATCGCGGAATTGAAGAAAAGCTGCTTACTTATATTCGAAAAGGCGGAACGATTGCAGGAGTTTGTGGGGGCTATCAGGTGCTTACCGAACAATTGATTGAAGGAGATAAAGTGATTAGCGGAATGGGTATATTTCCGATCACAACTATTTTTCAAAAGGTAAAGAAGACTTATCGAATCAAAGGTGTTGTTCATTCAAAGAGCGGCTTCCCGTCTAGTAAAGTAGAAGGCTATGAAATTCATCTTGGTGACATGAAGAGGGGGAAGGAAAATCTTATCCCTTTGTTCTCTCTTAATAATGGAGAGGAAGGAACTGTCCTTGATGAAGGGAGGATTATTGGTACTCACCTCCATCATGTCTTTCACAATGAACAATTCCGAACAGCATGGCTCAATCGATTAAGAGTCAAAAAAGACATTCCTATACCTACTGCTCGTTTATCAAAAAAGGATCCTTACGATCAGCTGGCTGAAATGTTTGAGAGCGAAGTAGACACAAGTGCTTTACTTAATCTTATTGACGACGGAGTGAGGGAGGAATGAAACCATACATACAGGGATTCGTTTTAGCTATTCAATTCTTCTCGGTATTCCCAGTCAAACGGGAAATTCCTATGGAACAAAAGCAGCTTAGAGGAGCAATCATCAGCTTGCCATGGGTGGGGATAATGATAGGTCTTTTCCCTTTTATGTTCACTTGGTTTTTCCTTGAATATACGGAAATGTCTACGTTTGGTGCAGCGGGGCTCACGATGGCATTAAGTATCATCGGAAGCGGAGGCATTCATTTAGATGGGTGGATGGATACAAGCGATGCGTATTTTTCCTATCAACCAAAGGAAAAGAGGCTTGCCATTATGGAAGATCCCCGGACAGGCGCGTTTGGGGTTCTTTCTGTCATCGGACTTCTTTTCCTAAGGTTTATCTTTATTTATGAAACACTAAACGTTTCTTTTTCAACGTTTGCGTTCGGGGTGCTAGCCATCCCATTTCTAGCCCGGTTGCTGCTTGTCTTTCATTTTTCTTGGACACCGTTAGCAAAAGAAAATGGACTGAGTCATTGGTTTGCCTCAGCTTTTTCAAAAGGAGTGCTATGGGCAAATTTAGTTAATTTCGTCGTTTTGGGAGCTGCAGCGGCCCTGATTGACCTAGACCTTCTGTATAAGCTTGCCCTTTTATTTCTTGCTGCAGGGGGTCTTTACACGACGAGTCGTTCAATAGCCCTCCAGTCTTTTGGCGGAATGACTGGAGATGTGCTCGGGGCATCAGTAGAAGGAGGCGAAACTTTTTTATGGATCGTGTTGTGGATGTCTACCTTATTCGTCATGGGCTAACAGAAGGAAATATAAGAACACAGTATATCGGATGGAGTGATCTTCCTCTTCACCCGGAGGGGGTGGAAGCTTTAAACACCACTCGCCTCCTCATCCCTAACGTTGATATGGTTTGGACAAGCGATTTAGTCCGGTGTGTCGACACCGCAGCCAAACTATTTCCTGAGAAGAAAGTAAGGAAAACGCAGTTGCTTCGTGAAATTCACTTTGGGGATTGGGAAAGGCACACGTACGAAGACCTAAAAAACAATGTCTTATATCGGAAGTGGGTATCAGCACCTGCTTCGACGGCACCTCCGGGAGGAGAGCGGTATCAAGTGTTCCGGGCAAGGATTGAACATTGGCTCCTTTGTTTTTTCTCCGAATTAGTCGAGCATCAAGATTGGAAAAGTACAGCTGTCATCACCCATGGAGGGGTACTACGAGAGCTTATGCATTGGCTCGAACGGGACTCAAAATCCATCTGGAATTGGAACGCTCAGCCTGGAGAGGGCTATCATCTTCAGATGAAACAAGGGAGGGGTCAAACGTGGACTTTGTTACAGGCGGAGCTTATAACGGCAAAGGTGAATGGGTAAGGAAAACACTTCTAGAAACAGTGAATGAAGTGACATGGATAGATGTGGCTAGTGAAAAGATCTCTACTCCAGATACTAGCACACTAGTAGTAGAGAATCTGGAATACATTGTAAAAGAACATGAGCCGACCAATGCTTTCGAAAAATTGGAAGAAATCTTGCGTTGGGAAAAGAGAAGAAGCAGTCGCATGGTTATCTTGATTGGAACCGATACGACAAAAGGAATCGTTCCTCTCGAAAGATCAGACCGGGAGTGGCGTGATCGAACGGGGTTTTTATATCAAGAGATGGTGAAGAGAGCAGATCATGCTTTTCTCATATGGTTTGGATTAGGAGAAAAACTAAAATAACAGGAGGCAGATGTGATGAGACTTTATACAAAAACGGGAGATAAGGGGCAGACAAGTGTCATCGGGGGACGTGTCGATAAAGATGATGTACGTGTAGAAGCTTACGGGACTGTTGATGAGGCGAATAGTTTTGTAGGAAAGGCCCGTACAGAATTAGATTTGTCTGTCGAAAAATTAAAGCAAGTAGATCAGGAACTCGAGCGAATCCAACATGAGCTTTTTGATTGCGGAGGAGATTTAGCCAATAAAAAATCGAATAGGATGTTTAAACTGGAGGAAGAGAGTATCCTTTGGCTGGAAGAACGGATGGACGCTTATATTGAAGAAACGCCTGAATTAAAGCGGTTCATTCTTCCAGGAGGATCCGATGCCGCGGCAACCATTCATATTGCGCGAACCGTTACCAGAAGAGCAGAGCGTCTTGTGGTTTCTTTGAACAAAATAGAAGAGGCCCCTGAAGTATGTTTAAGGTATTTAAATCGACTATCCGACTATTTCTTCGCTGTGAGCCGCTACATCAATTATGTCAATAGCAATCCTGATGTAGAATACATACGAAGTAAAGAAGTTTTTCGAGGTAAACCAAAGAAAAAGGATAAGAAATGAAGCGTTTTGTACTCTTAGCTTTGTTTGTCTCTCTTTCAGCAGTCGGAGGCTTTATCAAAATCCCTCTTGGCCTTGGAAGTATTGCCCTGGATGCTGCGCCTGCCTTGGCTGCATCAATAATCTTAGGGCCGTTAGGGGGAGCCGTAGTTGGAGGTCTTGGACATTTTTTGTCTGCCTTAACAGGCGGTTTCCCACTGGGGCCTTTCCACCTTTTCATTGCCGGGGAAATGGCGCTTCTTTACGCTATTTTCTATTATCTTTACTCCATTCAAAAATGGATCGGATCTATTTTCTTCTGGTTTGGAAACAGCCTTTTGCTGCCTCTTCCTTTTTACTTTTTAATGAGTGCGGCTTTTTACTATACTCTAGTGCCGGCGCTTCTAATTGGATCGGTGATCAACTTAATACTATTTATGGTTGTCGTTCCAAAACTCAGCATGTTAATTAGATCTAATCAAGAGGTGGTGAAGCCGTGAGAGATGTCTGCTATGTTTCTGTTGATGAGACTTATGAAATCGTAATTAGCTCCGATAATGCGGCTAACATCGGTGAAAAAGTGGGCGATCAGATTCAAGCACCTTACAGTTTGGTAGCGAAGTCATTATTTCGGGTCGCGTTCATGGAAAATCGAGCTGTTGGTGCTCAACCTTTAGCAGTTGTTTTATATAACTTTTCAGATGCTTCCGTTTGGGCCGAGTGGGTACAGACCATTAAGCAGCAGATGAGCACATTGGGATTAGAGGCACCGATCACAGGGAGTACGGAATCCAATTTCCCTTTGCCTCAGTCGGCTTTTGGTTTATCCATTATCGGAAGAGTAGAAAAGCGAAAGACAAAGGACCGGGAGACCCCTGAGGGCGCAAGGTTTGCGGTGATTGGAGAACCACTTGTAGGAGAAGAAGTAATTACACACCAAGAGCGTATGGTACCGTTGTCAAAGTTCGAACAGGTGGTGCAACATAAAGCTGTCTATGAAGTCTTACCAGTTGGTTCAAAAGGGATTGAAAATGAAATAATACTTTTGCTTCAAATCAATGGTCTTTCTACATCCTTTCAGTTGAATTGTGATTTAGATCTACATAAATCAGCTGGTCCTTCCACATGCTTTATTATCACTTATGAAGAGAGTAACGAAGCGGACATTCGGGCATTGGCAGGAAATTTTTTTCATGCATTAACTATTTTGTAGTAAAAAAACAGGCTCCCTATTAGAAATAATAGGGAGCCTGACCTCATTAATCGAAAGCCTCAGGAAGCATCTTGAAGCCGTCAATCTCTGCATCCTCTTCCACTTCAATCATAATATAACGTTTTCCCTTGTTATTTACCTGCTTCACATATTGAAGATCCTGAGGGCTGATCGAAATGTTGGCGATTTTTGTGTTGATTTTGATCGATTTTGATTTGTATTTTGGTACGATGCTGCTTGCTTTTAGCTCGTAGGCGTCCTCTTGAGTCACTCGTTGAAAAGCAGTTTTGACTTTTTCTGAATCGACTTGTTCACCGCTTTGTGTTAAGACACGCTCCACATCTTTATAATCAAGTTTAGGTGGTTCATCATCTTCATTTTCTTCCACCACACGGTTGATTTCTCCATAGACATTCGCAAGGGTGGAGGGGTTCATTTGATCACCGACCACGTCTTTGATGACTTCTTCGAACACTGCTTTGTCCTCTTTTGCTGTCATAACCTCTTCTCCGTTTAACACATCTTCTATAAAGCGATAATCTGGTTCGTTGGCTTTACCAGCAGAATAAAGGACATGGTTTACATCAGAAGTTCCTTCCGTAATGCATGGAAAAAGAAAGCCGGACATTGGATTTTTAAGGTCAATAACCGGGTCCACTTCAATTTTGTATTTGAATTCCTTCTCGACATAGTCAAATTGGATCTCTTTTTTAGGTTCCTCCGTTTTGTTAATACTGCACAAAATGAAGGGATTGGAGTAAACGGCATCTCGTTCACTTTCTTCTGCTTCGTCATTCCGACGTTTCGTAGGCTTCAAGTATTCTGCACGAATGAAGGTGATGACAACATCCTTTTCATATGGATTGTCCGATATTATTTTCTCAGTCATTTTCAGCATTTCAGCTTTCCAATCCTCGATTTCGCTGCTTAACAATCCTTTATGTAAGATGAGTTGACTGTGATCTTCAGCCTCGCGTTGAAATTTCAATTCGAACAACTTTTCATCAAGCTGCCCAGTCAGCACCTTTTTGAAATTGTTCATAAATAATTCCTGCTGATCCCGGTCGAGCATTTCAAACGTTTGGCTCTGGTGGTGATAGATATCTGTGGTTTCTTTCATGATATAGACGTTGAAAATATCAGAGATCTTCAATAAGTCATTGTCCAGTTTAAATTGTCTGCGAATACCCGCTATATCTTTTTTGTCCATCGGTCGTTCACTCCTAAATTAATCTTTCATTCTATGGTTCTTCTATTTTATCACAGGGTTCATGGAATCACGGGAAGGTTTGTGTAAGGTTTACGCGTATATAGTAAATGAGGATAAATCAAAACGATGAAAGGAGTTTTTTAATTGAACATCCTTGATTTAAGTGTCCCGTTAAGCCCAACAGTAAAAGAGCCTACACCCCCTTCGATCCAGTACCACTCTCACAAGGATGGGGCTTTGCAAGCAGCAGAGCACCTCGGAATTACACCGGACGACCTCTACAAGGGGAAAGCATGGGCCACAGAAGATGTGAGTGCCAGTACTCATTCCGGGACACATGTAGATGCTCCGTATCATTATGGTGAAACCTCAGAAGGGAAGCCGGCACGTACAATAGATCAATTGCCTGTAGAGTGGTTTTACGGTGACGGTGTTCTCTTTGATTTTAGCGACAAAGAGAAGGGATACGAGATTACTTCAAATGACTTAATGGATCAGCTAGCAATGATGGATTATACGTTAAAACCATATGATATTGTGTTAATTCGGACGGATGCTGATAAACAACTCTATGAACCGCATTATGCCTTTTGCCACGCCGGAGTTTCAGCAGAGGCTACTCGCTGGTTAATTGAACAAGGGATTAAAGTGATGGGAATCGATGCCTGGGGCTGGGACATCCCACTAGATGTTCAAGTAAAAAACTACAAGCAGGACCCTGAGCATAATCGTATATGGGATGCTCATTTTGTCGGGATTGAGAAGGAGTATTGTCAGATTGAGAAGTTAGCCAATTTAGATCAGATCCCTAAACGTCATGGATTCAAAGTGAGCACCTTTCCTGTGAAAATCGAAAAGGCCAGTGGTGCGTGGGCTCGTCCTGTGGCTATTTTTGATGAGTAATCGCCTTTGGAGTTCTAGAATTTAGGTAGATTCTAAACTTTATAGAAGATATAATGAGTAAAGGATAGTGAGAATGTCACTCTCAATCGTTTGAAATGAATAGATGGAAGAAGGATTCTGTGCCTTCTTCCATCTATTTTTCTTTGCTATAAACACGATAAAAGGAAGGAGTGCCGCTATGGATTTCTTTGAATGGGTAGGAAAACACACAGGCGTTCAATTAAATGACGTTCAGAAACAGGCAGTTTTGCATACAGAAGGACCACTGCTTTTGCTTGCCTCGCCGGGTTCAGGCAAGACTACGACGCTCAACATGAAAATCGGTTATCTTTTGTTAGAGAAAAAAGTAAGTGCGGAGCGGATTATGGCCATTACGTTCAGTAAAGCTTCCGCGCAAGATATGTCAGATCGTTTCGACCACTTCTTTTCTAACCTAACGAATGATCAAGTTCATTTTTCAACGATTCACAGCTTCGCATTCAAAGTTGTTCGCGAGTGGTTGAGAAAGAACAGGCTAGATTTTCAGCTAATCGAAGGGAACATAAGTGATGAAGAGTTGAAAAAGGGGTGGGACGGTCCTGACATCCCTCTCCATAAGAAATTCATTTTGAAAAAGCTCTATGAGGATACAAACGGAGCGCAGATATCGGATGACGATATGGATGAACTGATGACTTATATTAGTTTTGTGAAAAACCGGATGCTCCAGGGAAAGGTACTCGAACGGGTTCGGTGCAATGTTAAAAACGCAATAGAGATTTTTCGAGCGTATGAACGTTTCAAGAAAAAGCATACAAACAGGCTTTTACTGGACTTTGACGATATGCTTACCTATTGTCATCAAATTTTGGTAGACGATCAAGACATCCTGTCAAAATATCAACAGCAGTTTGAGTACATTTTGACTGATGAAAGCCAGGACAATTCTGTCGTCCAGCATGAGATTGTCGAGCTGCTGGCTCAACCACAAAACAACCTTTGTATCGTAGCGGATGATGATCAGTCCATTTTTATGTGGCGAGGGTCAGATGTGACGAAGCTATTGCAGTTTGAAAAGACGTACCGCGAAGCAACGGTGATGACGATGTCCCAAAACTACCGGTCATCACAGGAAATCGTGAAAGCATCGAATCAATTCATTAAACGAAACCAAAACCGCTACCCAAAGGAAATGTTTACAAACAACCCATCCGCTCAACCGATTGAAATCAAATCGATGCGAAACTATGAAGATCAGCTGCAGTACGTCACCGAAGAAATAAGAAAGAGCGGGGGAACGGAGGAAGTCGCCGTCCTATATCGAAATAATGCATCAGCGGTACCGCTTGCTGACAAGCTTGATAAAGCGGGGATCGATTTTTATATGAAGGACATTGATGCGAAGTTCTTCAAACACTGGATCGTCGAAGATATGCTGAACTTCATGCGGTTTTCTTATAATAAAAGTCGCGTGGATATCCTTGAGAGAATCCATACGAAGTTCAATGCGTACATCTCTAAGCAGCAAATCGCTTTATTGAAAAAGAAAAACAGTGGAACATCCGTTTTTGAAGCGTTGCTCGAAAGTGATATCCCATCGTACCAGCAAAAGGCATTGCCTAAAGCAGAAAAGCTGTTCAAAGATATCAACCAAATGGAACCCGACAAGGCGATACGAACGATACGTGAGAAACTCGGTTACGACCGTGCCATCACTAAGATGTGTGAAAAATTCGGATTCAACGCCGAGCACCTTTTCGGGATTTTGGATACGCTAGAAAAGATCGCCGAAGGCCTTGGCACGCTGAAAGGTTTCGCAGATCGCTTGAAAGAGCTTGAAAACCTGATCCAAACGTCGAAGTTCAACAAGAATAAAAGTCCGCTAACCCTGACCACCTTTCACAGTGCCAAAGGACTGGAATACGACAAAGTTTATATGATTGACCTCATCAACGGTGTTGTACCTTCCAAGGACGATATGGACCGTTACCGAAATAAAGAGTATGGGCCTATTGAGGAAGCTGTCCGGTTATTTTATGTGGGCATGACGAGAGCAAGGACCAACTTGGAACTCTTAACGTATAACTACAAAGGAAACGAACGTGTAACAGAATCAATGTTCGTGACGAATGTGAAAAAAATCATTAAGCCAGCAGGTGAAAAATCTTCTACGAAGAACCATATCCGAGCTGACTTGTCAGATGAGAACTTGCTTCAGCTTGATGAAATAGAACTGGGGAGAGAAATTATCCACCGGAAGTTTGGTCCTGGGGTTATTAAGGAGTACGGCGGGGATCAAATAGGGATTCAATTTGATGAAGCAGGTTATAAGGAATTGCTTGTGGAGGTTTGTATCAGCAATGGTTTGCTAAGAAATAAGGAAGAAAATGTAAAGTAATCATAGATTAAATGAACCCTATGCTCTCTATAGCAATAAATGCCGAATCCTTCTATGAAACCTTTATTATAGAAAGTTGTTATTCTGGCAATACTGTTGCTAGAAAGGGTGATGAGCATGACTTATATGGAGAAGACGAACAAAGTGATGGAAGAGTTGATCTCAGGCGAGCGTTCACAATTTGGAAATTACTCCTACCATCAATCAACATTCACCGATGGACAAGAAGAATTTGAAGATTGGGAAGTACGGCAATTCATCTTAAATCATTTTTTAACTTTGGAAAACTTGAAGAGGAATGCATAAATAAAATCTCATCGAAGATAGAAAAGATGCCTGGGCCAATTCGCTATTTAATAGCGAATTGGCCCAGGCATTTTTATTCTTCTTCGTTAACATCAATAGCTGCCGTATTGTTGTTCATATAAGCAGCAGACAATTCATCATCTTTTTTGTGTCCACTTTCGAGCTGGACGTTAAGCTTCTGATTAGTTGCTCCTCGGTCTGTGCCTTTCGGATTGTTTTTCTTTTGACTCTTTTTGTTTTTACTCATAAAAACCCTCCTTAGAGAAATCGTTTTTATTATGCCTCGATCTTTCATATTTAATCTTATCTCTATTCAATTTCTGCTTTTTATATTAAGTTTTAGATAGACTACTTTTGTAAGAAGAGTGAATAAGATGAAAATAAGACCGCGAATTAACTAATAAAATGAAAAAGGCGGTGACGGCATGAACATCGATCAACAGAAAAAACTGTTCAATAAACAAGCCAAAAAGTACTCCAAACGGGCGAGGAAGAAAACTCCAGATCATCAATGGCGTCAGAAACTTCTTAGCTCAGCAAACGGAAAGATCTTAGAGGTATCCGCAGGGGCGGGGACGAACTTTCAATACTACCCTAAGGACGCTTCTATTCTTGCCGTGGACCTCAGCCCTGCAATGATACAGCACGCGAAAGAGGTTGCGAGCGAGACGGACAGCCATGTGGACTTTTTAGTTGCCAATGTTGAAGAACTAGATTTGCCGGAAAACTCGTTTGATACGGTCGTTTCTACGTTATCGATGTGTGCCTATCCAAACCCTGAGAGAGTATTAAGCCTGTTAGCAACATGGTGTAAGGACGATGGCCAGGTTTTACTAATGGAACATGGGGTTAGCTCGAATCGGATTATCTCTAAGCTCCAGCATGTTTTTGACCCGCTCTTTAATAAGAGAGTAGGCTGTCACATCAACCGTGACATCATAAAATTAATTGAGGCATCACCATTAGAAACAAGCCGTATAGAGAGCGCATTATTCGACGCTGTTCACCTCGTATGGGCTAAGCCAGATTCACGACCATTAAATGATGCTTAACTAAGGGTTTCGATCATTCTTTGAAATGACCATCCAAGCGTCTTCATTGAAAAATTTTCCGCTTCTGTATAGGATGAGGTCATTGATTCATTGAGATAATAAACGAACTCTCGTAACTATAGAGCTTCGTCCTCATTAGATAGGAGAATGATTGTGCGCCGGCTTTCAAACGATTTGTACATATTTTATTCATTTGTGTTCTTACTGGATGTCATCCACCTTTTTTGGAATAACTCCGTTTTATATATAATCATAGGTGTTCTGGGGATGATAATGACGGGGATCAGCTTTCCGCGTTCGGATCGTGTATTTAAAATTCTTGGAGTCATTCTGTTGGCTGCCGGAATTTTTTTCTTTTTTTCAGGCGAAGCAACATTTAGCGACATTCCGTTGTACTTTGCTGGGAATATCAGCTTATTATTCCTGCTTTCTATGCTTCCTTGGATGAACAGTGTCGTAAAAGCAGGGAGATACAACAAGCTCCTCCAATCTCTGCTTGGCAGTAATGCTAAAGGGTTAGGTGGATTATACGTGCGAAGTGAAATCACGATGGTATCTCTAGCAGCTTTTTTGAATTTATCATCCGCAACGATTTCTCAAGACTTATTGAAGGAACAATTGAAAAAAGTAAACACAAAGGTGCGTAACAGCTTCATATTGATGGCGACTTTAAGAGGGTACTCCCTGGCATTGCTATGGAGCCCGCTTGAAATATTGCTGGCTACTTCGATCTTTATTACAGGTGCCAGCTACTTAGAAGTGCTGCCATGGATGCTGTTGATTGCTGTTCTGGGTATCTCTATTGATTCCTTGATAGGAAAAATAATATTCAATAAACGGGAAATCGAAGAAAGTTTATCTTTAGATAAAGGTTCCGGCCAAAGCAAACGAAAACTTATGCAATTTATTATGGCACTTGTGCTCTTCTTATCCTTTGTTGTCTTTTTAGGAAATGTTGTTCAATTGGACTTCTTGTTTGCCGTGACCATCGCTATTTTTCCTTTTGCCTTCTTGTGGGCTATGCTCGTAAATAGGAAAAAGAGCTTCCTACAGATTGGCTTGCCCACTTGGAAATGGAAGACCAATCATTTGAGCAATTTTATAGTTTTGCTGTTATCACTATCTTTTTTAACACAAACATTGAACGCATCTCCATATTTAAAATACCTGCAAGATCCAATTGTCGCTCTTGAAGGGAATCCACTGCTGATCATGTTATTCATCCAGGCCGCATTCCTTGTGATGACATTATTAGGCGTACATCCGATTGCGACGATGGGGATTTTTGGAGGCGTAAGCGAATTATTGATCGGGGCCTTTCCACCAGCTACATTGACGATCCTTCTAGCCGCCTGCGCGATTGCTACGGTACCGTCTGCCCCCTATGGACTGATCGTCACGATAACATCAGTGGCGCTGCGGATGAATCCGTATCAAATCGTCCTGAGGAACTTGCCATACAGTCTATTGTTAGGTTTTCTCGGCATCGGGGTGGCATTGCTTACACTGCTGATCTATTAAAAAGAGCAGCTTTCCTTGAATGATAGAATGAGAGATGTAAGGTCATATTCAAACTTACAATGGTTAAAGAGAGGGTGCCTATATGAAACAGAAAGTAAAAGAGTTCACGAGGGACAGATACTTTGTTGGAATGAAGCACCCAGATCTCCTATCCTTTCATCAATCTGTGGACTTGCCAGCGTTTTGGACAACTTTCACGGAACGATTTTATAAAAGCGATATATGCCATCTGATCGACAGAAAAGAAGCCATCGGATATATAAGTTTTTTAAATGAAAGTCACTCGTATGAATACTATGCCGCTTGTGAAGTGGGGGAATTCGGGGAAACAGATGGATTTGAAAAAATTGTGATCCCAATGGGGGAGTATTTATTTTTTGATATTCGTTTTGCGGATAAAGAGTCAGAGATCACATCTGTATTGGAATCTTTAGATCAACTTCCTGACTTTTGTTTTGAATTCTATCCGGAAACTTTCAACCATGAGGAAGAGGATCTACCCTTTTCTTAGTCATTCCAAATCGTTAGGATTCATCACTTCATACGAAAAAGCCAGACCCTTATGGCATCACCCAGGGCCTGGCTTTTTTCTATTCTTTCACTTTGTACATCCATAAAGCAATAAAGAAAAATCCTCCGCAAATAGCACTGATCCAGCCGAATCCACCTAAAAGTTTAAATGAGGCAGATACATAGCCAAAGCCCAGGCCAACGATCACCAGTGTCACGTTTCCGCCTAAGGACCAGAACGATTCAATGGTGGCTCGCTGTTCGGGACCAATTTGGTGGTGCAGATACCCAGCTACTACTGGTTCGACGGGCCCATCAAAAAGATAAATAACAAAAATGAGGGCAATGCCGATCCAGCCAGGTGAAAACGTCAATCCGAAAAATCCGAGAGTAAAGACAGCTAAGACGATCAAGAGAAGAATTTGTGTTTTGAACCTTCGAGTTAAGATATGAGCGGACAATTGACCAGGAAGACGAATGAAAAAAAACAGCGCCATAAATAAACCGAACGATCCTACTGGCATCCCGGCGTCTCTTAAATAGAGCTGCCAAAATTCATCTAGGAAGGTGAACGAAGCACCGAGAATCATCCCGGAGAGCAGGCTCATCCAGAGCTCGGGATGGGAGCGCAGTACCTGAAACGATGTGCGAATGTGTGCAACGGCTGATTCTTGCCCCTTTGTTCTTTCCGGCTCAGATAAAAACAGGGCGAGAAAGAACGCTGCACTTAAAGCCATTAGCGAAACCCAGTAGTTTACAATCAGTCCATAGTTTGCGGCTATCCAGCTTCCAAGAAAAGCGACAGCGATTGTCGTCACGGTACTGATGGCTTGCAGGTAACCCACATGCTTTTCAAACTGAATTTGCTTTTTTTCTTCCATCAACTTGTCATACACATACGCATATAAAGCTCCACTGCTGCATGCTGTTCCGATAGCGGCAAGAAACACAGCGAGACCAAAGTGCCAAAATTCACTCGCACCGATGAGAATGGCGAACTCTAGACAGCCAAAAATAGCTGCCATTTGAATCATTGGTTTGCGTCCAATTCGATCGGCAAGTATTCCGGTAGGAACTTCCGCACTGATAATGGTTAAGGCATAGATGAGCTCTGTCCAGACAACCATCTCCACATTCATGCCGCGCATTTCCCAGAACAGCCGTTCAATGACATACGCGGGCACGAAGCTTTGTAAAAATCCGATAACGTATAATAGTCGGATGTTTTTCATAACCGGTCCTCCTTTTCCTTTTGTCTAGATCAGACATAGGAAAAGGGGGAGCACGCTCACACGTTTTGGTTACAAATTAACAAGGAGGTCGAATGATAAGTGACATAACAAGATCTCCTTCCATTGATTATAGTTTCAGTATAATTGGTTTTCGTTGTGGAAAAGAGCGAAATCGGTCGTATCCGTATATAGATAGGCAACCCTAACAAGTTTTACCCCTTACGCTTCTGCCATATATTCCTTCGACATATCGATAAACTCACGCACAGCAAACGGCAGGTACTTGTTCTTTTTCCAGACCATTCCAAGCTCAAGACTAAGGCTCGAATGCTCGAGCGGAATCGCCACGATTTCTCGGTTTTTAATATCTGTAGCAATCTGACTTGGCAGCAAGGCGATACCTACTTTGGCCTCGACCATTTCAATCATGAAGTCTCGATGTGAGCTGTGGCAGACGACATTCGGGTAAAAGTTTTTGCTTTTACATTCTTCGATGATCCGATCGTGGAGCGTAAAGTCCTCTCGATAAAGGATGAAGGATTCTTTTTTCATTTCTGCTAAATTGATAGATGACTTTTTAGCAAGCTCACTTTCCTTATGCACAAGCAGCATAAGTGGATCATTGATAACTTCGAGCGTGTCGAAACTGTCAGATTGGACAGGCAGGTTGCACACAAGTCCAATATCCAGCGAGCCGTCCTCGACGCCCTGTTTGATCATTTTTGAGCCGACTTCGCTTAACAGGATTTTAATTTGAGGATATCGATCGCGGTAATAACTGATAATCTTTGAAAAAAAGGCAGCCCCAGTGATCGGAGGGATGCCAATTTTGATTTCACCTTTTTTTAAATCGATAATGTCACCTAGTTCTGAAGTGAGATTATGAAAGGCGTCCAGGACACTGATGGCGTTCACGAGCACGGCTTTCCCTGCATCGGTCAATTGCAGCTGTTTAGATCGGTAAAATAACGGAACGCCTAATTCGGTTTCCAGCTGTTTGATCACTTTGCTTAGGGATGGCTGAGAAACATGCAGGGAGGCGGCTGCTTTTGTAAAACTTAATTGTTTAGCTACCTCTGAAAAATACTCCAAATGACGAATATCCAAAAAGAATCTCTCCCCTTTTTCTGGCCAAATAGCTATCTCTCAACGATCAACTCAGTTATAACTAAATGGAATAATATGAATTCCAAATATATATTTTCGATATGGTAATTTTTATTATATGATAAATAACGACGAATAGATAGAATAATGTGACAATTTATGAAAGCGTTTTATATCAATGAAGGAGGAATGAACTGTGAAAGACTACGTAACGGTTGGCAAACTTCAGGTTGCACCTGTCCTGTATGAGTTCATCAACAAAGAAGCAATTCCAGAAAGCGGAGTTTCGAGTGATGATTTCTGGTCAGGCTTAGAAGCGATCGTTCATAATCTTGCTCCGGAAAACAAAGCGTTATTGCAAAAACGTGAGGAGATTCAAAATAAAATTCACGAGTGGCATAAGCAAAACTCTAAGGGCGATGCGGATGCTTATAAATCCTTTTTAAAAGAATTGAACTATATTGAACCGGAAGTGGAAGATTTTGAAGTATCGACGGAGAACGTTGACGATGAAATTGCCGTGCAGGCGGGGCCTCAGCTTGTTGTTCCGGTTAATAATGCCCGTTATGCGATCAATGCAGCCAATGCACGCTGGGGCAGTTTGTATGATGCCTTGTACGGAACTGATGCGATTAGTGAGGAAGGCGGGGCTGAAATCAAAGGGGATTACAACCCTGTACGCGGAGACAAAGTTATTGCTTATTCGAAAAAGTTCCTAGATGAAAATGTACCTTTGGACAGTGGATCCCATAAAGATGTGAAGACTTATCAAATCATTGATGGCCACTTGTCCGTAACGTTTGAGAATGAAGAAACAGCAGGTTTAAAAGACGACACTCAGCTTGCAGGTTTTGTCGGTCAACCGGATGCTCCTAAAGGGGTACTGCTGAAAAATAATGGTCTTCACTTAGAGATTCAAATTGATCACAACGATTCAATCGGCAAGACAGACAAAGCAGGTGTGAAAGATATTCTCGTGGAATCAGCGGTTACAACGATCATGGACTTTGAAGATTCTGTCACCGCGGTCGATGCGGACGACAAGGTAGAAGTATATCGTAACTATTTAGGGCTTCTGAAAGGTGATTTGTCCGTTACATTCAATAAGGGCGGTAAGGAAATCAAACGTGAGCTCAATCCTGACCGGACATACAAGACTCCGGAGGGCGGGCAATTGACGTTGTCTGGTCGTTCTCTTATGTTTGCACGTAATGTCGGACATTTGATGACAACAGATGCAGTTCTAGATGAAAACGGAGAAGAAATTCCAGAAGGGATCATGGATACTGTAATTACTGGGCTGCTTGGGAAGCATGATGTGCTGAACAATGGCCGTTATCAAAATTCAGCTAAAGGTTCGGTGTATATCGTAAAACCGAAGATGCACGGATCCAAAGAAGTCTCCTTTGCGAATGACTTGTTCAACCGTACAGAAGATTTAATGGGTTATAAACGCAACACACTGAAAATCGGTGTGATGGACGAAGAACGTCGTACGACACTCAATCTGAAAGCATGTATCAATGAAGTGAAGGAGCGGGTCGCTTTTATTAACACAGGGTTCCTGGATCGTACCGGAGATGAAATTCATACCTCAATGGAAGTCGGACCAATGATCCGTAAGAACGATATGAAAGGTTCGGCCTGGCTGAATGGCTATGAAAAATCAAACGTTCGCGTCGGTCTGGCCAGTGGTTTCCGTGGTAAAGCTCAGATCGGTAAAGGGATGTGGGCGATGCCAGATCGGATGGCAGAAATGCTGGCAACGAAAGATGGACAGTTGAAAGCGGGAGCCAATACCGCCTGGGTTCCTTCACCGACAGCAGCTACGCTGCATGCGCTTCACTATCACCAGATCGATGTTGGGAAAGTGCAAGCAGACATGTCCAAAGATCATGGCGATCTGAAAGATGACATTTTGCAAATCCCCGTTGTGGAGAATGCGAACTGGAGTCCTGATGAGATCCAGGAAGAGATGGATAACAATGCTCAAGGAATTCTCGGCTATGTCGTCCGCTGGGTGGAGCATGGCGTAGGATGCTCGAAGGTTCCGAATATCAACAACGTGGATTTAATGGAAGACCGTGCAACACTCCGTATTTCCAGTCAGCACATGGCTAACTGGCTTCATCATGGCATCGTAACGAAAGATCAGGTGCTTGAGACGCTGAAGCGTATGGCGAAAGTCGTTGACGAGCAAAATGCGAATGATCCTGAGTATGTACCGATGTCTCAGAATTATGATCAGTCCGTCGCTTTCCAGGCGGCCTGTGACCTCGTTTTGAAAGGATATGATCAGCCAAGCGGATATACAGAACCGATTCTGCACCGCCGCCGCAGGGAAGCCAAAGCAAAAATCTATGCAAATAAATAAATTCCCACACAACAAGAGCCATTAACTAGTACGTTAGTGGCTCCTGTTGTATCTATGAACTTTCAACGTACAACGTATGAAGGAACTTATCAGATATGTGATGTCCGAAAGGGTGAGTGTTTTGGAAGTAGAAAAGATTTCGCCTAAAAAAGTATCCGAACTTGTGGAAGAGCAAATGGAAACCTTCATTCATTCCGGGAAGTTTCAGCCCGGGGAAAAACTGCCATCAGTTCGTGAACTTTGTGATCTTTTTGATGTAGGACGGTCGGCTGTAAGAGATGCGATGACTTCGTTAAAAGGAAAAGGCCTGGTGGAGATCAGGCATGGGGAAGGAATGTATATCTGTCAGTTTGATCCGACGAAGCTGCTCAACCATTACCTGCTTTTACCTGATGGGAAAGACACCAATGCCTTATTTCAAGTGAGAGAAATGCTTGAGGCTGGTATGGTAAAGTTGGCCGCCCAATGCCGGTCAGTCGAAGGGTTAGAAGCTATGAAACTTGCGATCGAAGAAATGAAAACGAAGGAAGAAGATCAGGGAATAGCGGATTATAACTTTCACCGTGCGATTGCCAGTGCATCAGGGAACCATATCCTGTTCCAGCTGATGGAGTTTATTTCAGCAATCACTAAGAAATCGATGATTGATTTTCATAGGACAATCTCGTCAGATGCTAGACTTCTTGCAGAAATCATCGGACAGCATGAGCGAATCTATGAAAAGGTTGCTGCGAAAGAGGTGGAGCAATCTTGCGATGAAATGATGGCTCACTTGGAGTATGTGCGAAACCTTATGAGAGAGAACAATAAAGAAAATTCATTGAGCAGCGGCTGATCGTTTGAAAAAATTTTATCCCAATAAGAAACAAAAGAGGGTGTGATGGATGAATATGAAAGGGATATCAGAGCAAGATGTTTCTTTGAAGGACAAGTTCGCTAACAAAGGTGCGAAGGTTTTGAAACCGACGACAGAAGCAGAGATATCAGAAATCGTTCGTGAGGCAGATGAAGAAAATATAAATCTTACTATTGAATCAGGAGGAACGAAACGTGGGTATGGCGGTGTGAAAACAGCTTATGATTGGACACTTTCTTTGAGTGATTATAAAGGAGTAGTCGAACATAATGTCGGTGATATGACGGTGACGGTCAGAGCGGGTACAACCATTACAGAGCTTCAAAATTTTCTCCGTCAGCACAATCAAATGGTTTCCATTGATCCAGATTGGCCTGATCAAGCAACCATTGGTGGAGTTATCGCTTCAAATGAAAGCGGTTGCAAAAGGTTGAAGTATGGATCAGCGAGAGATTTAGTCATCGGGTTGAGGGTCGTTTACCCGAACGGTGAAATCATCCGTACAGGAGCAAAGGTAGTCAAAAACGTGGCCGGATATGACATGAACAAGCTTTTCATAGGGGCAATGGGAACGCTTGGAGTCATTACCGAAATTACCATGAAGCTTCGACCGATTCCTAAGTATGAAAGCCTCCTTCAAGTGTCGGTTCCTGAAGAAAAAATGGATGAATTGAAGACATTGGCTGTCGCTATCCAGGATTCTGTGATCGAGCCTGTGTCACTTGAGCTCGTAAACCCAAACTTATCAAAAAAATTGACCGGGCGTGAAGAGTACATGCTTTTGGTCGCTTTTGAAGATGTAGAAAAATCGGTTCGTTATCAGGAAGAGTGGGTGGAAAACCATAAGTCTGAAAGTGCATTTATTCAAGTCATACGGCAAGATAAAGCGCGGGAGTTCTGGCGGACGTTCTCGACACTTGCCCCTAACAGTCTCACAGATGGACAAACCGGCAGCATCCAAGCAATCTTGAAAATTGGCAGTAAAAATATGGATGTGTTTCAGATCATGAAAGACTCAGGCACCATCACCTCCTCCGTATCCATCGAAGCTCATGGCGGCATGGGGCATGGGATCAGTCAATATACGTTAGCCGGTGAGGAAGCAGAGGTTTTGGAAGCGATTCGGGTGCTTAGAAAAATAGCCGAGAGTAAGAAGGGATACGCCATTGGAAAACACTTGCCGTACAAGCTTCGGAAAGAGATCGACGCCTGGGGAGAAAAAACATCATCTTTTTTCTTATTTGAAGGCATCAAGCAAAAAGTCGATCCAAGGAACACACTGAACCATCAACGGTTTATAGGAGGGATTTAAATTGCTTAAGGAAATGGTAGAGTCTGAAAACAAATCGAGCCTGCCTTGTTCATCGACCAGTTTAAGCAATTATTTTGAAAAAGATCATCCGGATGAAGAAAAGTGGGCGGATTGTGTTCACTGTGGAATGTGTTTAGAGGCTTGTCCTACATATCTGGAAACGGGGCAGGAACAACATTCTCCCAGAGGCCGAGTGCACTTGATAAAATCCGTTGCCGAAGGAAAACTCAGCCTCGATGAGCAGTTGGCCGATCCAGTCTTTCAATGCCTTGATTGTCGGGCCTGTACAACGGCTTGCCCGGCAGATGTGGATGTCGGCGGTTTGATTGAGGAAGCACGGGGGCAGATCCGTGAAGCAATGCCGTTAAAAGGTTGGAGAGGTGCGGTAAGCAACTTCTTCTTAAAGGGACTTTTCCCGCATCAAAATCGCATGCAAACGATCAGTGGACTGCTTAAATTTTATCAACAAAGCGGCGTTCAAAAAGTAATCCGTCAAACGGGGGCCCTAAAGGTTATGCCTTCGCATCTCGCTGGGATGGAGTCAATCATGCCTGAAGTAAAGACTTCTGTACAGAAAAAGTATAAAGATATCGACGTCATTCCTGCAAAAGGGACACCGAAAGCCCGTGTTTCAATGCTGACAGGGTGTATTATGGACGTCATGTTCAGTGATATTAATGAGTCGACCATCAATGTATTGACTCACAACGACAATGAAGTTGTCATTCCTAAAAGTCAAACGTGCTGTGGTGCTCTGCATGTGCATGCTGGAGATCGAGATACAGGAAGGAAATTGGCCAAGCAGAATATCGAAGCCTTTAAGGATTCTGAGAAAGTCATTGTCAATGCAGCGGGATGTGGCTGTGCATTGAAAGAGTACCCGGAATTGTTCAAAGACAATCCGGAATGGAAAGCAAAAGCGGAAGAGTTTTCGGGAAAAGTTGAAGATATATCCAAATACTTATATGACAGTGGTTATGAAAAACCGAAAAGCGAGATCCATAAGCGGATCACGTACCATGATGCCTGCCATTTAGCGCATGGACAAGGCGTACGTCATGAGCCGCGCCAGCTTCTAAAAGACATACCGGGAGTGGAGTACACGGAACTTTCCAATGCAGATACGTGTTGTGGAAGTGCAGGCATCTACAATTTAACTAACCCTGAAATGGCGGGAGCGGTTTTAGACAGGAAGATGGAGCATGTGCCAGAAGATGTCGAGATGATCTCAATGGGGAACCCTGGTTGTATGCTGCAGATGGCGATGGGTGTACAAAAATACGGCAGACGAAGCGAAATCGTTCACACGATCCAGTTGCTCGACTGGGCCTATCAAAAAGACAAGCAGGCTAACGAAAAACCAGCAACGGTGAAAGGGTGACACGAATGTTTGGAAGGACTAAGAAAAAGAAAACGTATGAAAATCCGCACATTGCCCGGCTGATCGAGATTGTAGGGGAAAAAGAGGTGCTTCATGAGCAAGGGGATCTCTTATCCTATGATTGTGACGGCTTCACGGTCCATAAGGCGATGCCGAAAGCCGTTGTTTTTCCAAAGAATACCGAAGAAGTGGCAGCAGTCGTCCGCTATTGTGCTGCGAATGATATTCCTTTTCTGGCCCGCGGTGCAGGCACAGGGTTGAGTGGAGGAGCGATACCGCTTAACAATGAAGTCATTATCAGCTTAGTGAAAATGAAACATTTGCTAAGTGTTGACTATGAAAACCGTCAGGCGGTGGTGCAGCCAGGATTTGTCAATTTGAAACTGACGAATTCCATCTCAGACAAAGGGTATTATTATGCTCCTGACCCCTCGAGCCAGTATGTGTGCACGATCGGGGGCAACGTTGCTGAAAATGCTGGAGGAGCCCACTGTTTAAAATACGGAGTTACAACGAACCACATTTTAGGGCTTGAGGTCGTACTGCCGAATGGAGAAGTCATAGAAATCGCAGAAGATGGAGTCCCTGACAGCCCTGGTTATGATCTGATGGGGCTTTTGACAGGGTCTGAAGGGACGCTGGGAATTGTCACGAAAATTACGGTGAGAATTTTAAAAAACCCTGAAGGCAAGCAGACGGTACTTGCCTATTTTGACCGTGTAGAAGATGGCAGCCGCGCCGTTTCTGACATCATATCTGCTGGCATTGTACCAGCTGCTCTTGAAATGATGGACGAGACAGCCATCGAGGGCGTCGAAGCTGGAGCATATCCTGTCGGTCACCCTGATGATATAGAGGCACTCCTGCTCATCGAAGTGGATGGAATCACTGCAGGACTTGAGGAGCAGATCGAGCAGATTCTCAAGGTATGTAAAGCTCGGAACGTAAGAGAAGTGAAAGTAGCCGAAAGTGAAGAAGAACGAGGACGATGGTGGGCCAACCGTAAGACGGGATTCGGAGCGATGGGAGCTATATCACCGGACTACCTCGTTCAGGACGGAGTCATTCCGCGAAGTACATTGCCGGAAGTGCTAAAAAATATCTCCGATATCAGTAAGGAATCAGGATTAAGAATTGCAAACATCTTCCACGCAGGAGATGGCAACCTTCATCCACTTATCTTATTTGATTCTCGTATTCCTGGCGAAACAGAAAAAGCATTAAAAGCTGGAACTGCGTGTTTGAAAGCCTGCGCAGACGTCGGAGGTTCGATTACGGGCGAGCACGGAGTTGGCATTGAGAAAAAAGAAGAAATGAGGTTCATTTTTTCAGATGAAGAATTGGAAGCACAGTTGAGGATTAGAGAAGTATTTAACCCTGATGACTTGCTAAATAAAGGGAAGTTATTTCCCACACCGAGTCGCTGCATGGACGTAAAGAAAATCGTAAAAGACACCGTAGCTGTCAAATAAAAATTATAGGAGTGAATAAATATGAAATTTACGAGATTTACACATAAAGGTGAGATCCATTACGGAGTAGTAACAGGTGATGATATCAGTGTGATTGAGGGAGATTTATACGAGGATTGGAGTTATTCCGGTGAAGTGCTTCCGCTCGAGCAAGTGCAGTTGTTAGCACCAGTTGAACCGAGCAAAATTATCGGGATCGGTGCCAACTACGTAGGCAGCACAGAGGAAAGACCAGAAGAGCTGCCGGAAATCCCCGTATTTTTCTTCAAGCCTTCTTCGTCTATGATTGGACCCGAAGCGGAAATTATCATTCCTGACTTGGTGGGCGAAGTGAAGTTTGAATCAGAATTGGCGGTTGTTATTGGCAAAGAAACCCGCAACGTGGCTGAAGAAGATGTACTGGATCATATTTTTGGGTACACCATTGGAAACGATGTGACAGCTCCTCAATTTTTCCATGAAGATGGGCATTGGACCGTAGGGAAGTCGTTCGATACGTTCACGCCTATTGGTCCATATATCGAAACAGAGCTGGATCCTTCTCAGGTTTCTGTGAAAGCAGATATCAATGGTGTTGAAACACAAAACAGCCCGACGAACCTGATGATTGTGCCGCTTGCCCATATGGTATCTTATTTATCAAAAGTTATGACGCTGGAGCCTGGTGATGTCATCTTGACAGGAAGTCCTTTAGGGGCACACTTTGTGAAAAACCAAGATGTGATTGAGTGCAAGATTGATGAAATAGGTACGTTGAGAAACCGAACGATCAAGTCCTCGGTTTCAGTAGAATCGTAGATGAGCATAGTACTAATGGAATAATAGGTTATCCGTATGATAATCAGCTCGTTTTCATCCGGATAACCTTTGCTCCGTTAGTGCTGAAATCTTTATGTAAGAGGTTAAGAGCAGTATTCTAGTAGACTAAAAATTTTTGGGAGTTAGGGTCTTTGGCATAGAATACGAATAGTTACAACGCTTAGCCACTCTCGTAATAAGCAGGGAAACAGTGGAATGAAAAGATCCCTTTTTCTTAAAGCACCTAGGAGACTTACTGTGGAGGGAAGAAAGCAAAGCCTGGACTCCATGATCACGGATGGGATGAGATGCGTTTTTTATCAATAGTTATCGAAACAAGTAAATATTACTTAATTTTCCGAATATTGTTGAAAGTAAGGTCATCTGATCTTATAATGATCTTATGATATAGAAAGCGCTTACAAACATGCGTATTTTTTTACCGTGGAAATGAAGCGATGTTTCTTAATAAGAAACAGGGAGGATAGAGGTTATTGGTCGTGTCCTTTAGACAAAAAACCAATGGAGGGTGAATCATGAACACCGGAACTTTAGCGTTATTATCTCTTTTACCGATTGCTGCTGTAGGTGTTTTTCTCGTAGGTCTCAGGTGGCCGGCAAGTAAAGCGATGCCGATTTCGTACATAGTTGCCGTTTTACTCGCTTTGTTTGTGTGGCAAGTACCTGGAGTTACTGTCGCTGCTGCCTCAGTCAATGGATTGGTTGTTGCTGCTACACTTCTTTATATCATCTTCGGCGCGATACTTTTATTGAACACGTTGCAAGAAAGTGGCGGGCTAAAGACGATCCGAGAAGGATTTGTTGGCGTCTCTCCAGATAGAAGGATTCAGGTGATCATCATAGCCTGGCTGTTTGGTTCTTTTATAGAAGGATCTGCTGGATTCGGAACGCCGGCAGCTGTAGCTGTTCCTTTACTTGTTGGACTTGGTTTTCCTGCAATGGCCGCTGTTGTCGCTGGAATGGTCATCCAAAGTACACCTGTTTCATTCGGTGCGGTAGGTACGCCGATTCTTGTCGGGGTTCAGACAGGATTAGCTGCTGATGCAAGTATTACCGATAATTTTCTTAGCCTCGTTACAATGGTCGGAGGACGGGTCGCCATTCTCCATGCGATTGTCGGAACGCTTGTCCCACTGTTCGTTGTTGCTCTTATGACTAGGTTTTTCGGGAAAAACAAATCATTCAGTGAAGGAATTAAAGTTTGGAAATTCGCTCTATTTGCTGCATTAGCCATGACTATTCCTTATGTTATCGTCGCTAATGTGCTTGGTCCAGAATTTCCTTCAATGGTTGGAGGTCTCGTTGGTCTAGCTATTGTTGTCCCTGCAGCAAAAAAAGGATTCTTGATGCCGCCTAAAGAGGAGTATTGGGATTTTGATGATCAATCAAAATGGGACCCATCCTGGACGGGTAAAATTGAGATTAAAGATGTTGCGCACAAAAGCGGTAAGATGTCTATGGTACGGGCATGGACACCATATATTTTAGTTGGTTTATTCCTAGTTTTGACACGTCTGAAGTCATTGCCGTTTCTTGAGTGGATTAAGTCATGGAATGTGACGTTTCCATCTTTATTCGGAACGGACATAACGGCGAGCTTCCAACCGCTTTA
This sequence comes from Halobacillus mangrovi, assembly GCF_002097535.1. Lineage (GTDB taxonomy): Bacteria > Bacillota > Bacilli > Bacillales > Halobacillaceae > Halobacillus > Halobacillus mangrovi_A. The sequence goes on along the minus strand of NZ_CP020772.1, from coordinate 3,503,463 downwards.
TCTGCCGGGAACGATTTTTGTCATCGTTTCTCTACTTACATTTGCTATTCACCAGATGAATGGACAGTCCTATAAAAAAGCTTGGGCCCATTCAGGGAAAACGATGATCCCAGCCTCGGCAGCACTTGTGTTTACAGTGCCGATGGTTCAGGTTTTCCTGAATTCAGGAGGGGGTACGGCAGGTTTTGAGAGCATGCCGATCGAGCTTGCCAACGGAGTTGCGGCCTTGACTGGAGACTTTTGGCCATTATTCTCCTCTTTTGTAGGAGGCATGGGGGCCTTTATTGCAGGAAGTAATACCGTCAGTAATATGATGTTTTCTCTATTTCAATACGATGTAGGCTCGCAAATGGGAGTAGATGCCACCTGGATTGTTGCCCTTCAAGCCGTAGGAGGAGCTGCAGGCAATATGATTTGTGTGCATAACGTCGTTGCTGCTTGTGCAGTCGTAGGTCTTGTCGGACAAGAAGGAAACATCATAAGAAAAACGCTGCTTCCATTCGTTTACTATGCCACCTTTGCAGGGGCGCTCGGGTATTCGATTGTTTGGACGGCGGAAAAAGGAATCTTCAATATTGGTACGATCATTGTAGCCATCATTACAACGCTGGCTGTTTATATTATCGCTACGAATAAAAGAAGAGATCCAGTTCGTAATCTTGAAAATCAAAAACGGTATAAAGCCGTTAAATAGTAAGAAAGCCAGGCCTTAAAAATTCAAGGCCTGGCTTTTTGCATAGAAGAGTGATCGTTTCCTGGTTGCTGTCCCTGTCCTGATTGTTTTTTCTTCCTCAAAAACCCAATTAGGAAGACAATTATTAGTACACAATACAGTGTAATCCAGTACAACGTCCAGCTCGACGTCACAAAATTGCTGAAATCCATAACTGTCTTGTGAAGATGGTTACTCATTGCCCAGATTAAAATGGCAATGGGAACGATAAAAGGTCTGTAGCTCTTCGAATTGGATAGGTGTTTAAATCCCATCATTACGACAAGGAAACAGACGGTAGTTTTGAAAAATAGTCCTGTGATCCAGGCAAGTGCGATTAAGATTTCAATTCTTTCAAAGATGGTGGTAAATTCTATATCTCTCAAAACCGAATAAGTAGGATAGGTCTCCCTTGCCACAATATAAGCCCCGTCGTTTCCAATGATAAGCAATACGGCAATGACAAGAGTGAGGCCTCCAAAAAGGAGCCCGGATAAGTAAACAACAGACAACTGTTTCTTACGTTGAACATAGTGAAAGAAATTCCCTAATAACAAAGCTTCAATAAAGGGGAAGCCTAGTGTCGCATAGGCTCCTTTGAAAAATGAAGGGAAAGGAGTGTAGAAGATAGGTTTTAATTCAATAAAACTGAAATCTTTGATGATCAAGAGCAAAGATCCCCCAACGATGAAAAAAAGCAGCGGCGATAACAATTCGTTTAAGAGAAATAAGTTTCTTACACCGTGGAGGGCCGTAAATGCTACAAGCCCAATCAACAGAACTTGATAAGTCCAGGGATGAGCATTGGGAAATACACTGGAGACGATGAAATTACTCAAGTTTCTTACAACCATAGCCGCAAGATGGAGTGCATAGAACATAAGCACAATATTCAATAAGGTACCCATCCATTTACCAGCAGCGCGGTCAATTAGACTGAACAAAGAAGGGTACTGGTGTTTTCGTAAAAGGAGAACATAAACAAAATTCAGTAACAGACCAATAATCAACGCAAGAAGCATAGAGAGCCAGCCATCCTGCTTTGCAGCTACCACGGTCAACGCTGGAGCCATCAAGATGGAGCTGAAGATGACAAAGTTTGTGGTTACCGTAAACAACTGGTATTTTGTTAATTGAATGTTCATGATGACCCTCCAAACAGTGCGGTATAGATGGGTTTGTAAATGGCTCTCAGCCACTGGGTGATAGGAAAAAAGGGGCGGTCTAACAAATAGCCGATCGTGTAGTACATCGAAAACAGCCAGGCACCGATAATGAACCCTTTTTCTTTCCATGTTTTATTTTTTTTCTTCATTATTATCAACCCTCGCTCCAGGCGATTCCAAATATACGTGGACTTGAGTGTTTATTTCCATATTTTTATATAAATTTTCCCAGTCATCTTTCACTTTTTCCCATTGTTTCGTTTCATTTCTGAAAAGTTGGTTTCGTATTCCAAAATAATCCAGTTGTAATTCCTGGGCTTTCTCTATGGAGGAAGTAAGGTCTTTTTCCAATGTTTTATTTACGATTTGCTGCAGTTCTTCTACCCCTTGGTTCGTTGATAGCTTCATCGGACACGTAAATCCTTTCAACGTAATCTGGGCTCTCAAGTTGATATCGTACGTTAACTTTCCCTTTTGAAGCTTTGGTTTAAAGTCCTTTTTCATTTCTTTTAAACTAAAACCTATCGTTCCTTCTCCTTCACTACAGGGAACGGAATAGGTCAATGTCTGGCCTGTATGATTGGTGAGAATCGCGAAACTCTGGGTCTCTTTTCCCGTGAGCCAGTCCACCAGATGGTTATTTTTAAATGCAGCTACACCTGTTAACCGTACGGCATTTTTATTACCTTCAATGTTATTCAGCACTTCTGCATTTGTAGATTGAACTTCAACATCAACTTTCTCGACACCAAGAGCTACAGGGTCACGATTGTCCCCAAAACTCCATTTAATAAAATCCTCCAGTTTGATGCCATCCTTCATACCATGAGCTTCTCCGGCTATACTGACCATCCGATCAATAGTAAACACTGAAGAATTTTCTATAGGAGTAAATAAGTTCATGATCGATTCTGCTTTTTCCCCCTTGGCTATAAAAAACAAGTAACTGTCCCTGATTTCATAATGCCTCTCCATATAGTCTATTAACTCTTTCACGCCTTGGTTTCTTGCAAAACCCTCACCTACGACCAGAGCTGATATATGAGCGAAAAAGGGCCTCCGTCCAAGCAATTCGTTCACATTCGAAAAGGCTTCAATCACATCTTTGCCTTCACTAACAAACGTATAACTGGGAGCCTGATTGCTGCCTCCGGTTTCTTGGCCACTTGAATTGGCTTGCGGGTTGGTTGCTTTAAGGATGATTTTTACCCCGCCATTTTCTCCCTCATCAATACCAATCCCAGATAGGATGAGCAATTCATCCAGTTCGTTTTGAGCGCTGCATCCGCTTAGAAAAATACTGACTGCTAATACAAAGAAATAAAAGATTTTCATAGGAATCAAGCCCCCTGGTTTCTCCTTTTCTTACGACTCGTCCACCATAAAGGGAGACGGAAAAAGGTATCCTTTTGCTGCTTTTTGGAAAAAGGGGCGAATGGAGCCATGTAGGGCTGTCCCAATGATTCCAGTGATACCAAATGGATACATAAGGCAAGAGTAAAGATGAGCATGCCATAAATTCCTGAAGTAGCAGCAAAAATCATGAGCACAAAGCGAAGCATCCTAGAGGACCCTGCAATCGAATAATAAGGGCTTGCGAAACTCGCGATGGCTGTTAAAGATACAACGATGACAATTGCAGGGGAAACGAGTCCAGCTGATACAGCAGCTTCTCCGATAACGATCGCCCCTACAATTGAAACAGCGGGGCCGATGGGGCGGGGCATTCGTACTCCAGCTTCTCGAAGAATTTCGAATACAGTCTCCATTACTAAAGCTTCAATTAATGCAGGGAATGGAATACCCTCCCGCTGGGCTGTCAAGCTGATCAATAATTTCGTCGGAATTAATTCCTGATGAAAGGTAGTTAAAGCTACATACGTCGCTGGCAATGCAAAAGAAATCCAAAATGCAATGAATCGAATAATTCGGATGAAGGTGGCTAAATCAAACCGGTTGTAATAATCCTCAGCGGTTTGGAAATAGGAAATAAATGTTACCGGACCAATGATGGCAAAAGGCGTCCCTTCCATCATTATAGCCAGCTTTCCTTCCACAAGCGCTGCACTGACAACATCAGGGCGTTCCGTATTTGAAAGTGTTGGTATAGGGGAGTAGCCTTTCGTTTCAATTAATTCCTCAAGCATCCCTGTTTCAAAAACTTCCCGTGGCTTTACATTAGTCAATCTTTCTACTGCGGTCTCTAACGCATCCTCGTTAACCAGGCCTTCAATGTAAGCAATAAGGACCGGCGTCTGGGTGATTTCACCTATAAGAAATTGTTTAAACCTGAGTGCTGGATTCGAGATGCGTCTTCGAATTAAAGTCGTATTAATAGCAAGTGTTTCGACAAAGCCTTCTCTTGGACCTCTAATCATGGTCTGGGAACTTGGTTCTTCGATTGCTCTCGTTTCCCACCGCTGATCAGCGGTGATAAAGGCTTCTTCTCCTTTTTTAACGAATAAGATGACACTTCCACGTAGTAATTGGTCCAGGATGTTGGAAAAATCGGATGTTCTACTAAATTTTTTTGGGAGTTGAATGTGCTGTTGGAAATCGCGTTTTCCAAAGTCCCATGGAGACTGATGTTCTTTGAACCAGTCCATAAGCGGGAGAATCACCGTCATCTCCAGCTCGTCATTGCTAATCATTCCATCTATATAACAAACGGCAAAAGCATTATGTTTGAATGTGTATACTTTTGAGACCAGGTCAAGGGGATACCCTAGACTTTTGGCGACCTGATTGACGTCTTTTTCCACATCCCCTGAAAGGCTCAGATGACTGTACTTACCTTTGCTCAGGTGAGGTGGAAAAGTCTGATCCTTTCCCATAATAAAACTCCTGTCGTTTTTTAACTATTCTTGGTAAAATGCCCATCTTTTATACTAGCCAGGAGTGATAGGATCATAAGTCTGCCTCAAGACCATGCGTTCTTATAAATGTGCAGATCCGTAGCATAAAATGATTCTCTCAAGGGTAATCAAATAAGAAATGCTCAAGTTGAAAGCAATGAATGGAGGAATCGATTATGCAAAAAATGAACCGGGGACTATTGACGGCGTTATCATCGATCGGTATTGCACAAGCATTAAAAATCATTACCTATAAAAGGATGACAGGAGATTGGGATGTGAAGCAGGTGGCGACAACTGGAGGGATGCCAAGCTCTCACTCGGCAGGGGTTTCCGCGCTGGCAAGTTATATTGCATCCAATAAAGGGTCACGTCATACGGAAACAGCGCTTGCTGTCACCTTTGGTGTGATTGTCATGTACGATGCCCAGGGGATTCGCAGGCATACGGGGGAAATTGCGCAGCTAGTCAACGACCTGGAAGATAACTTTGCTGAGATTGCCGGAGATTTTCCAAGTTTCGAATTTGTTGAACGAGAAAAGGAATTAAAAGAGTTGTTAGGCCACCAGCCGATTGAGGTTCTAGGCGGTGCAATTTTAGGTGGTGTCTTAGGCTTTCTTTCTGCAAAATTTGAAAACAGACGGTCTAATAACGAAGGATAGAAGGGATTCTATTTGGATAGGAACTAGTCGTCGTATAAAAAGATAAGGAACGAGAAGATTAAGACCAGGAGGTGCTTGAGATGACAAAGCATAATCATCCTGGTCATGATCTGAAGAACGATACATTCGCAAGTTCAGGGACGAACATTGATGCAGTCAAATGCCAAAACGAACGTTCAGGCTTGTCATATAATGAAGTCAAAGAGCTATTGGCTAAAACAACTGGCGGACGCGGCACAAGTATCTACAGTGATACCAATGTGGAAGAAGTAAGAAAAGGAAATCAGCATTCCCAACGCGACTGACGGTAAAAGTGCCTGCCCAGTAATACTGTGCAAGGCACTTTTATTTTTAACATAAAGGGACTACGATAGAGAAAAGAGGATAATCAAAGAATGAAGTAGAGAGGCTAATGGAGTGTTCTTTACGATTAAGTCAAATCATAAAAAGGTGATCGATATGGCAAAAGAGAAGCAAACCTTAGCGACGGAATGGAATTTTGACAACAGTTATGCCCGCCTTCCGGATATGTTTTTTTCAAAAGTTACACCGACTCCTGTGAATTCACCGGAGTTGGTTGTTTTCAATAAGCAGTTAGCGGAACAGTTAGGATTGGACGTTGAGAAACTGGAAACGGAAGCTGGTGTAGAGGTACTGGCTGGTAACAAAGTTCCTGAAGGCTCCCTTCCTATTGCCCAAGCTTATGCGGGCCATCAATTCGGGCATTTTACGATGCTTGGAGACGGTCGGGCCGTATTACTTGGGGAACAGATTACACCATCAGGAGAACGAAAGGATATTCAGCTTAAAGGATCAGGTCGCACCCCTTACTCACGTGCGGGCGATGGTCGAGCCACACTTGGCCCAATGCTTCGTGAGTATATCATAAGTGAAGCGATGCATGGTTTAGGTGTTCCAACGAACCGTAGTCTTGCTGTCGTGAAAACGGGCGAACCGGTCATTCGTGAAATAGAACTCCCTGGCGCCATTGTGACACGAGTAGCGGACAGCCATTTACGGATAGGTACGTTTGAGTTTGCGAGAGGACAGGGAGAAGAGGAGCTTCGAGCGTTGACTGACTATGCGATCGAGCGCCATTATCCAGAGCTAAAAACAGAAGAGAATAAATATGTTGCGTTTTACCGGAAAGTCTTAAATCGTCAGGCCGCATTGATTGCTAAATGGCAGCTGATCGGATTTATTCATGGCGTCATGAACACGGATAACATGACGATCTCTGGAGAAACCATTGATTATGGTCCTTGTGCATTTATGGATGAGTATGACCCGGAAACTGTATTCAGTTCCATTGATATCCGTGGCCGCTATGCGTATCAAAATCAGCCGCCGATTGGAAAATGGAATCTTGCGCGCTTTGCGGAGACTTTATTACCGCTTTTCCATGAAGATCAGGATGAAGCGGTAGAAATTGCTCAGGATGCCATCAAAGAGTACGATGAGTTGTATTATAGTCACTGGCTTAAGGGTATGAGAGCTAAACTCGGATTCTTAGATGAAAAGAGTCAGGATGAACCGCTGATCGACGACTTGCTCGGGATCATGCAAAAGCATAAGGCAGACTTTACGAATACGTTTCGTGCGTTAACTTTTGATAAGCCAGAAAATACCCCTATGTATGAAACAATGGAATTCACAAATTGGTACGAGCAGTGGAAGAAAAGGCTTGAGAGGCAAGAAGGATCTAAAGAGTCTTCCCGAGAATTAATGAAAAAATCAAATCCTGCTGTGATCCCGAGGAACCACAGGGTGGAGGAAGCCTTAGAAGCCGCAGTTAGTCATGAAGATTATTGTGTCATGGAGCGGCTCCTAAACGTACTTTCAGATCCTTATGCACATTCTTCTGATCAGGAGGAATACGCGAAGCTGCCTGAGCCATCAGACCGTCCATACCAAACGTTTTGCGGGACGTGATCACTTAAAAGAAATCACCAATAAAAGGTGATTTCTTTTTTTACATAAAAGGACCTTTCCAAGCATTGAAGTACATTCACTGGCAATGATGCATAGGATACTTCTAGAAATTTTCGAAAGGGATGAGTTGAATGTACTACGGTAATCCTATGTATCAAAATCCTTATTACGTTAACGTTCCTATTAATGACTCCTATTACAGGTCAGAAAACAACGAGCAAGTCATAGAAGCTTTACTTACTGGAATCAAAGGGGAAGCGGAATCGATTGATTTATGTAGTCGGTTAGCTAATGCTGCACCAAGTCAAAATCATAAAAATGAAATTTTACAGACGATAGAAGAGGAAAAGAACCATTTGAACCATTTCACTAATCTGTACGTCTCACTTACAGGAAACCAACCTGAATATGAAATCAATAAAACAGGTTTCGACAGCTACCAAGAAGGACTCCAAAAAGCTTATCAAGCAAAATTAGAGAATTATGAAGCTTATCGGCAAAGTTATTTACTTACCCAGCATACACCGCTTCGGGATGTATTTGGAAAGGCATGCAACGACGAGGCTGCTCACGCCTATCGCATAAGTGCATGGGCAAACCGCCAAGATGGCCGCATTGATTTGAAGGATTATGGAAAACAACCATTCGTTTTAAATATTGACGAAGCGACGAAACAGAATGATACGTTCCGGACAGCCTTATGGACAGGGGATCACTTGCAAGTGACATTAATGAGTATCGGTGTCGGTGAGGATATTGGCTTGGAGCTACACCCTGATGTGGATCAATTTTTACGGGTTGAACAGGGGCAGGGCCTGGTTCAAATGGGGGACACAAAGGACCAATTAGATTTTCAGGCAAACGTTTATGATGACTATGCCATTATGGTTCCAGCGGGTAAATGGCACAATCTAACCAATACGGGGAATCAACCACTTAAGCTTTACAGTATCTATGCCCCGCCTGAGCACCCATTTGGTACGGTTCATCCGACGAAAGCAGACGCTATGGAAGCGGAGCAAATGTAGGCTTGGTTGTATTCTTCAGTTTTTGACCGGTTTTGTGTGAAAATGGGCTGAATGTGACTGAGAGTGAGCGATTCCTATTAGCCTTTGAGTGAGAACCTCCAGAATTTCGTTGATTCCTTTCACATAATTATACGACTTTCTGATAAAAATAAGATTGTTCGATTACTTTTTACAGGAGTTGAATGAGTGATGAGTAAAAAATCAAAGTCTAAACGGAATATCCAAAAAGGCAGAGATGCTGTACAGCCTAGTACAGGAGAAGACAGAATCACGATTTCAAAAACGAGTAAACAAATAGACGAACGTATTGAATAATTGTAAAAGACGGAAAGCTGCCATACAGCTTTCCGTCTTTTCATTCTTCCTAAAATTTCTTTAAGTTCTTCTAGCCTGCAGTTTTGTTTCCGGTTCCTTGCTTAGGAAATCGCATAAAATTGACCGTTTTCACCATCGTCTTCCCAGTTGATAACCAATTTATGGATTGTTTCATAAGTGCATCGGAAGGGAAACAGTTAGCAAACAATAGCGTAGATAGAGGTGTATAGGTATGCTTTTTTCTGGAACAAAACTGTCGGATCTTTCTCCAACATCAGTCATCATCATTCTCCTTGGTTTTCTCTCTCTCGGAGGAAGCATTTATTATTTTATTGATCTGGCAGCAGGAGTTTTACAAGAGGAAAAATTCGCTATCGATCAACAAGCTTTTGATTTCGTAAGAGCCACATCTTTTGATGGTCTCGAACCGATACTTAAAGTGGTTACGCAAGCCGGGTCTGTCATATTGATTACGGTCGCTTCTCTAGCGCTCGCCGTATATTTATTATTCTTTTCTAAAATGAGCCGGTGGGTTGGTATTTATTTTATAGTAAGTATGGGTGGAATTAGTTCACTGACCGCCTTATTAAAATCTCAATTTGGAAGAGAACGACCAGAATTCTTAGGGGAATATCACGGAGCCACGTCAAGTTTTCCTAGTGGCCATGCGGCAGGGGCGTTTGTTTTCTACTTTTTTATCATTTATCTTGTCTTTATTAGTCAGCTAAGAACACAATGGAAGTGGATCATTAACATATCTTTAGCTCTGATTGCTCTGATTATCGGTATGACTAGAGTTTATATGGGCGTGCACTTCTTTACAGATGTTGCGGCAGGATTTCTGTTTGCTCTTGCGTGGCTGTTAATTTGTATCATCTCCCTTGAAGTTACTCTTTGGCACCAAAGAAGACGTCAGGAAGAGGGGCAAATGGACTACGAGAACAAAAATCAGCTAATTAAGAACGTGCCTGTATCTTCTCCTGATGGGAAGAAACTAGAATAGAAACTGTATTCGAATGAACTGAATTCGGGTATTAGGAAAAGAAGGTCTGTCAAACTCTGCTTCCGCAAAAGTGACAGACTTTTTTTCGGTGGAACGAGCGAAGGGTGGCTTTGTAGGATAACCTTGTATAGAAAGAGCAGGAGATAATTGAGTATAGGGTTGTGGTTGAAAGGCCGGAGTTATTTAATGTTGATTGAAAAATATACGCTTGGTTCCCAATTTAATGGTGCGAATTTAAAACCATCCCAACCGGCGAGTTAATGGCGCAAGCTTATTAATTAATCGGAATGTTCGAGAGTCGGCTATTTGTTTCGCGACTGTGCAAGCTTCTTGATCAATCCGTTCCTTATGAAACATCAATTCTTCATCATCAGACGCATCAAGAAGAATTTCCGTATTGTACCACACATTTGTCCGACAATTACTAAGAAAATAGGCCGAAAATGACTCGTCTTTTCGCCCCATTACAAAGTCGATAACTTTAAAAAGACGGGCGTAGTGATGAGTAAGTTCATCTTGAACTAAATCAACGAGATCAGTTAAAACATCGTTAATGCGTTCATGATCACGCCGCCGATGCAGCATGAGATGGGCGTCTGGCCAAATTTGATCTTCTGTTAATACCTTGTGCAAAACAATAGGAAGGTCTCTATTAATGTGAGCGTTGATTCCGAGTAAAGCATCCTGGAGGACAAAGCTGTTTTTTTGCGCTGCCATTTGGAAGGCAAGCGACCAGACTCATGGACAGGATTCTCCCGTCTCATAGGCCGTGCTTGCTTTGAAATAGTAGCGAGCAAATCCTACCAGTACACGTTCCATCCAAATAGGATCTTCAAAAAAACCGGATTCAAGCCGCCGTTGCATCTCTTGTGTCATTAAAAGGTAGACACGCTGAAAGATGGCTCGGTAATCCTCTTTCTTTTCAAGGTTTTGGATCCGCTGGGTCATTTTTCCTATCACTTCGTCAATGGTTTCCATCTGCTCAATAGGTTTACTGATCGTTTTCATTGAGTCCCTCCTTGAGTTGGAATAAGCAATAAGCGTTCTTCAACCGCAACAGAGGTGCTTGAGATAACACTTCCCTAAAAAAGAGATTCAGACATTGCTCTCCTGTGAAAACAATTGAATAGGAGATATACCTTTTATGTAAGGTTTCTCTGTTAGTTTTCGTAATCCTGCTGATCAATGGTGATTGTTTGCTTGCTGTTATAGAGAGGTCTGAATTCATTTACATAGGAATATTGGAATAATAAAGCTTTATTGTGAAATTAAACTCAATACTAAAAATGAATAACAGCTAATTCATAGGGAGGCGTTCAAAATAGCTAGAAAAGTGATTTTAAGCCGAAAAGGTTTTGATGGAAGTACAGGTGGAAAGCCTAGCCCAATTCTGGGTGATAGGCTAGCCACCTTTCACATTCCAAGAGCGGATACGGATATTTTTTATAAAAACCTCATGCTTACTGAAACGGAAAGCTACCTTGATATTATGAAAGATCTAGGAATTAATAGCTTCTCAGAGACGCACCTGGATCCCGATCTCGATTCCTCTATATGGAAGAACCGTGCGGAGGGGTGGAGAGGGGTATTCGGCCAAAGCGGTATTTCACAAGGGACACTGCATAATAGAAATGTAGGTCCTGGAGATCTGTTTCTGTTTTTTGGGTGGTTTAAGCAAGTTGATAAAATAGATGGAGTGTACAGATATGTTCCCGAGGCTCCTGACCTTCACGTCCTTTTTGGATATTTAGAGGTTAATCAGGTGATTGATGTGAATGCAGATATGGAGATTCCAAAGTGGGCGGAGTATCATCCCCACATCCAGGCTAGAGAAGAGTTGAAGAACAAGCGGAATGCCATTTATGTAGCGAACCGTAACTTTTCAAAGGACAGAAAAAAGCGTGGATGGGGGACATTCTCTTATAGAGATGAACTTGTTTTGACACAAGAAGGTGCAAAAAATCGTACTGAATGGAAAATCCCTCTCTGTTTTAAAGATGAGCAGACTAAATTTACCCACAACATCAAACGGTGGGAAGAGAAGGGGGATGGAATAAGCATGCAGACTTCCGGAAGAGGCGATCAAGAAATGTATGTAAGTGACAACAAGGATGTAGTCAATTGGGCAGAGAATCTAATATTGGATGGACTCATACGTTCTTAATCAAAGTATTAGTGAAAATTATAGAGGAGTTTCGAAATCGATCGTGCAAAAGCCGGGATATTTGTCCCGGCTTTTTATATTTTGTGGTAAAAAAACAACCATTTTGGTTCAGAATTTGTGTAATAATTACTAAATTCTGAAAATTGTGTAGATATAAGGGGAGCTTTACGTTATGATGTGAACAGATATAAATTGTATACAATTTTTGAATACAAAGTGGTGGGATGATAGATGTCGACAAAAAAAAGAAATGAAGAAATGGCCTATGAAAAGGTGAAGCGCGCAATAATGCTGAAACGATTGAACCCCGGTCAGAGGATAACGGAAGATTGGGTCAGTAAAGAATTAAATATGAGCAGAACTCCTATTCGCGCAGCTTTCAAACGATTAGAGAATGAAAAGCTGATAGAACTGGTACCAAATCGAGGGGCAGTTGTTCACAACCCTTCGAATAAAGAGCTAGAGGATGTTTTTAATCTACGGACAGTGCTTGAAACGTATGCGGCAGGCTTAGCTATCCCGAAATTAACAAATAAAGATTTGGAAGTTTTGAAAGATTTATTAGAACAAGAGGAGGCAGCTTACAGAAAAAAAGACTTTGAGGAGTTTATGAGAGTCAATGGATTGATCCACGCCTATCCAGCTAAAGTAGCGGATAATAAGTTTCTATTACATGAAATAGAAACACTGAATCAGTGGTCGGACTGTTATCTGATTTTGAGAGATGAATTTTACTCTACTCCAATAGATGAAGTCAAATCGATTCCTGAGCATAAAGAAATCGTCTTGAAACTTGAAGAAAGAGATACCAGTGGAGTGGAAGCAGCGATCCGTTCTCATATGTCCTCGACACTTAAAGATTTATCTCTGCGAACATCCATATTCAATTAAATAAAGGAGTGATTTTATGTCAAAGCATTCTAGTATTCAAACCAATCTGCCAGGACCGAAAGCAAGCGATTTACTTGAACGTCGCCACTAAGTTGTACCGGATGCGGTAAGTTATGGAATTCCAACATTTGCTGATAAAGCCGAGGGAGCAAGAATTACCGATGTGGATGGCAATACATTTATCGATTTTGCGGGTGCGATAGGGACCATCAATGTTGGGCATTGCCATCCTAAAGTGAAGGAAGCCTTGCACGACCAAGTGGAAAGGTTTATCCATACAGGTTTTAATGTCATGATGTACGAGCCTTATATTGAGTTGGCAGAGAAATTGGCGAATTTAGCACCAGGAGATCATGAGAAGAAAGTACTTTTGCAAAACAGCGGTGCCGAAGCCGTTGAAAACGCCGTTAAGATCGCTCGGAAGCATACAGGAAGGCAAGCTGTTGTAACTTTCGCCAATTCATTTCACGGCCGTACCCTTATGACGATGTCGATGACGAGTAAGGTAAAACCTTACAAATATGAATTTGGTCCGTTTGCACCAGAGGTTTATAAAGCACCTTTTCCTTATACATATCGTCGTCCTGAGGGGATGAGCGAAGAATCTTACATTAATTTTATGATTAAACAATTCAACGATTTTCTTTTAAAAGAGGTGGCAGCTGAAACGATTGCAGCTGTGTTTATGGAACCTGTCCAAGGAGAAGGCGGATTCATAGTCCCTGATAAGAGATTTGTACATGCAGTGAAAGAACTTTGTGAAAAGCACGGCATTTTATTTGTCGCAGATGAAATTCAAACTGGCTTTGGACGTACAGGCCGTTATTTCGCTTCTGAACTTTTTACTATCACCCCAGATTTAATTACCGTCTCTAAGTCTCTTGGGGCAGGAATGCCAATCAGCGGTGTAATCGGAAGAAAAGAAATTATGGATGCAGCAGGCGCGGGGGAGCTAGGCGGGACTTACAGTGGAAACCCGGTAGCCTGTCAAGCGGCTATAGCAGCTATCGACATTATTGAAAGTGAAAACTTAAATGAAAGAGCTGTCGAGATTGGAAAAATCGTTAAAGACACGTTCACTCAACTGGCTGAAAAGGTCGATTGTATAGGAGATGTGCGTGGATTAGGGGCAATGGTTGCCATTGAGATTGTAAGTGATCAAGAAAGTAAAAAACCAGCTAAAGCGATGGCAGGGGAAATGGTAGCTAAGGCTCAAAGAAATGGTTTACTCGTACTCGGTGCTGGCGTGTACGGAAATGTGATCCGTTTCTTAATGCCCCTTGTCATTACAGATGAAGAACTGGAAGAGGGGTTGGAAATTCTTAAAGAATCCATTAGTACCGTCTGGCAGGAAAATACTGAATATTCAATTTAGAATGGAGGATTTACATGGAGGATAGGAAATTAAAGAAGGTTTTATCATCGGTTGATTTGTTGGTTTTAGCTCTAGGAGCCATGCTTGGATGGGGATGGGTCGTCCTATCGGGCACATGGATTACATCTGCCGGCTCCATGGGTGCAGTTATTGCTTTCGTCATCGGAGGATTTCTGGTTGTTTGTGTAGGGTTGAATTATGCTGAACTGGCGTCTGCTATGCCAAAGGTGGGCGGAGAACATGAGTATGTCCACAGAGCCCTGGGGAAGAATTTTTCATTTGTTGCTTCCTGGGCCATTACACTCGGCTATGTTTCTGTTGCCACGTTTGAAGCGGTTGCCCTTCCGACTGTTATTGATTATCTGCTGCCTAACTACCAGGCTGGTTACTTATGGACTATTGCCGGCTGGGACGTACACTTGAATTGGGTTTTAATTGGGTCCGTGGGGGCCTTAATTATTACAGGAATTAACTATCTAGGATTAAAGCAGGCAGCAGTTTTACAGACTGTCTTTACATTGATGATTGTAGGAGTTGGACTACTATTAATATTTGGATCCGGCTTCCTTGGAGACACAGCGAACTTATCTCCTGCCTTCTCTGGAGGAATGGGTGGGATTATGACTGTGTTAGTGATGGTGCCGTTCCTATTTGTAGGTTTTGATGTCATTCCACAAGTGGCAGAAGAAGCAAACCTTCCAAGAAAATCTATAGGGAGATTTTTGATCATTTCAGTTGTAGGTGCTATCCTCTTTTATTTAGCTGTTGCTTTAGGAGTAGGGCTTGGATTAAGTCCGAGCCAACTTGCAAATTCTGAACTAGCTTCGGCGGACGCAATGGCCAGCCTATTTAACTCTGACGTTTTTGCACAAATTCTTATTCTTGGAGGGGTTGCGGGAATTATAACCAGTTGGAATTCTTTCATCATTGGCGGCAGCCGGGTTCTTTACGCCATGGCTAAATCTGGAATGCTACCTGCCTGGTTTGCGCGACTACATCCGAAATATCACACACCATCCAATGCGATTTTATTCATCGGCGTTCTTTCCATGCTCGCACCTTTACTTGGAAGGTCAGCGCTTGTATGGATTGTAGATGCAGGTGGACTAGGAATAGTTGTTGCTTATTTCTTTGTTGCCTTGTCATTTATTGTGTTAAGAAAAAAAGAACCGAAAATGGAAAGACCATTCCGGGCTGCTAAATCTCCAATATACGGCTACTTGGCCCTTGTTCTAAGTCTCGGCTTTATCGTTCTCTATTTGCCAGGCATGCCTGCAGCTCTTATTTGGCCGTACGAGTGGATTATGGTAGCAGGATGGGGATTAGTCGGAGCCTTCTTCTTTATTCAGATGAACAGGGGAGTTTATGAGAAAAAATCTACAACAGTTAAAGAGAAAGCTTTGTAGAAAGGACAGATGGAGATGAATCTTTATATCAATGGAAAGTCAACACGTACCAATCAAGTATTCGATGTTATAAATCCGTATAGTAAAGAAATTATAGATACCGTGCCAGATGCAGGGGAAGAAGAAGCGGAACTGGCGGTTGAAGCCGCTTCTGATGCTTTTCGTGATTGGAAAACAACCACAGCATACGAACGAGCAGGATTCCTCTGGCGTTGGCACGAGCTAATTAACCATCATAAACAAGAACTCGCAGAGCTTATGACTAAAGAACAAGGGAAACCTTTAAAAGAGGCATTAGGAGAAATTGAGTATGCCAATAGCTTTATTGCCTGGTATGCCGAGGAAGGTAAACGTGTGTATGGAGAGACAATTCCTGCCTCGAAGCCAGATAAGCGTATCCTTGTTCAGAAGCAGCCAATTGGTGTAATGGCAGCCATAACTCCGTGGAATTTCCCTGCAGCTATGATTACTCGAAAAGTTGGACCTGCACTTGCTGCAGGATGTACGGTTCTCATAAAACCTGCCGAACAGACACCTCTAACGGCGATACGATTAGTAGAACTCGCCCATGAAGCAGGGGCACCGAATGGGATTATCAATATTGTCACTGGAGATGCAGCAACTATTAGCAATGTCTGGTTGTCTGATTCTCGTGTAAGAAAACTCTCATTTACTGGATCTACAGAAGTAGGGAAACATTTAATGAAGAAGTCAGCGGATACAATGAAGCGGATATCACTTGAGCTAGGTGGACAGGCTCCATTTATTGTTCTAGAAGATGCTGACTTGGATAAAGCGGTTAAAGGAGCTATTGCTTCAAAATTTCGAAACGCAGGCCAGACCTGTATTTGTTCCAACAGGTTTTATGTCCATGAGTCCATTCTTGACTCCTTTACAGAAAAATTGAAAGACACGGTCGCTCAATTAAAGGTGGGAGATGGACTTGATTCAGAGACTGATATTGGTCCGCTTATTGACAAAGACGGGTTTGAAAAAGTCCAGAAGCATATCCAAGATGCTATTAATAACGGAGCAGAGCTAGTAACAGGCGGAACTGGGTCATCCGAAAATGGATACTTCATCGATCCGACAGTCCTAGTAAACACAAATGAGGGCATGCTCTGTATGCAAGAAGAAACATTTGGTCCTGTGCTGCCTGTTTCCTCTTTTACCGATGAAAAAGAGGCTATTAAAAGAGCTAACGATTCCTCTTTTGGATTAGCTGGTTATCTTTATACAGAGAACATCAGTAAGGCACTTCGATTAGCGGAAGAACTTGAATACGGCATCGTAGGATTGAATGATGGAGCTCCATCTACCGCTCAAGCCCCATTTGGTGGGTTTAAAGAGAGTGGACTTGGCAGAGAAGGCGGCCATTTTGGAATTGAAGAATACTTAGAAACGAAGTATATTTCCATCGGGCTTTAACTTAATCAAATAAATAAACCAATTAGAAGCCCTGAACCTCTCAGTGAAGAAGTTCAGGGCTTTCATTTTCACTATGCTCGTTTCACCATATCAATATACAGCTGCTTATAGGCATGATGTTCTTCTTCCATTCCTGTTTCGTGGTATAACTTTGCAAGCCACTGCACCGGCTGTGGATCTTCCACATACAGCTCCATATCCCAGCTCATGCATTCGATTGCTTTTTCTGGTTGGTGGAAAAAATAGAAGAGTTCACCGAGCCGCCGCTGCTGATTGGGATCCTCCGCAATCCGGTTCATTTCATCGATGTTTTCTATAAGGGGTTTCGCCTGCTGGAAATCCCTTAAAGGCCTAATCCATTTGCTCAGGTATGGAATTTCATGGTTGTTCAGGAGAGATGACACGGCTTCATGAAGAATTTCAGAGGCCTGTGGATCTTCAGACTCAAACAAGGCAAGAGTGAAGGTGCGCCATCCTTCAGGTGAAATTGACTGCTCAGAGATATCTTTTTTCTTTTCGATATCAAGGAGTGCTTTAGTTAGAGAGGGCTCCATGCTAATTTGGTGCTGGCCGATTAAGGAAATCGCCTCTTCCGGACGTTCCGATTTGACATAGGAATACAGCAAGTCTTGGATCAGAGGTTCTATTTCAACACCACGCTTATATAAATCTTTGAGAATCCCTAAACGTTTTTCCTCGTTAAAATGGTCGTCGATCAGTGCGACCAACACTTTATAATCTTCGCTTGTTTTAGTCTTGGTAAGATGTGTGATATGAATCCCGATCAAGTCGATCCATCTGGATTGACTTTTATAGAGAGCGGTTAATTGGTGAAAGGTAGTAGTTTGAAATCTATAAGGATATAAGTTTTTTTCTACGTAAATGGGGTCTTTGGCGAGCAGATTCTCATCGTTGTTTTTGTAACGTGAATCGTAGCGTGTGAAATCCAAGTTGCCTGAGAAAGTATCAACTAATGGGTGGTTAGGTGAAAAGTCTTTAAGTAAGTGGTAAATGCGGTAACAGGAGAACCATTTCCCGTCGCGGCGTTCTTTATAGAATAAAGTCTGGATGAAATGAGCCAGCTTTTCTTTTTTAATGAAAGATTCAAAATAGGTAGCGATCAAGGTTGTTTCTTGGGCATTGTATTGCGTCTGTAACTTTTTAAAGAGATCATTGAAATCTTGTTTCTTTACTTGGGGATTAGAGGAAAGGGTGGCATCAATCAAGGGATGTGGAGCAGGTAAGGTGATTCCTTTTTTTAAGGCATGGGTGACGTGCGAACGCTTCGTTACTTTTTTAGGTCGTACATAATTCAAATATTGATCATTATGAAAAAAGATATAGTAGCTCTGGCCGCTTTCGTCCTTCGCATCTATAATTTTGCATTGTTTGTAGATAGTCATTTGACTAACGTGGAGAGGCTGGACCTGTTGCTGATCTCTGACTGTAATCGTGGGTAATGGCATACATCTACCTCCTTTATATTATCTTTATTCTATCATGAGTAAGGGGAATAAAGATACAACGTTGAGGTTTCCACATATCTTGCTAGTCATGAGTGTATAAAAACTCACTATAAAATAAAAGCCTGCGCACATAAGGTGCACAGGATAAATGGTATGTTTAATCCGGCATAATGGTTACGATCTGCTGAATCCGAACAAAAAATGTAGTGTCCCCAACGTTCATAACGATGTGATCAGGCTGAACATCCGCAAGTACCCCTCGTACCGTATCTTTCGTCGTTTCCACAATCAGCGTTTTCCCAACGACGGATTTTAAGGTGTTGACGACAAAAGGATCTATAATCGTGGTGTATTGGATGTTCGTTGGCTGTTGCTGCATATCACGAGCTTGCTGGTAATAGTACATACTAAAATCCCTCCTGTTTCATTTCCTATACAATGTATGCATTCGTCTAGGTACTGTCTGGGCGGACGCTCAAGAGAGGATCTGTACTAAAAACGAACATTAAATAAAAAAATATAAATATAGTTCGTTTTTGGCGTTGAATCTGTTTTAGTTGTCTGCTATAGTAGCACAGTAATCAATTTAAATAATATTACTCGTATATTCTCGGAAATATGGTCTGAGCGTCTCTACCCGGTTCCCATGGAAAGAACTGGACTACGAGTTAAAGTATATGCTTGTTTGATTTTTGTCTTTTTTTGGCAGGGCTGTCTTTAATACTTTAATTTCGTAGGTCTAGAAGGGTAGATGTCCTTCGCTCTCTAGACCTTTTTCTATTGAGTAAAATAGTGCTCAAGGGGGATCGAAGACCACACCAGGATTGCACATTACATTATGATTAAAGGAGAATTTCTTATGAACAAGCAGCTTAGAAATGCAATGTTAGCTATTATTACTGTATTATTTTTATCAATTTTAGCTGGATGTAATTCCTCAGTACAGTCTGAATCCAATAAGTCAAAAGAGCAGCAGCCGATTTTGATTCAGGGGCCTATGCCGATAGAGGCTGAAAAGTTCGCAGATCGTTTAGAAAACGTGAAAGAAGAGAAGTCTGGAACGTTTGAATTTTACATAGGAACAGTCGATGATTATCCTGTGATCGTTGCAAAAACAGGTAAGGGTATGGAAAATACAGCAGCAGCGACGGCTGTAGCCATTGAAAAGTATGACCCTGCTGCCATCATCAATCAAGGAACATCTGGCGGTCATGATCCGGACCTTCATGTATTTGATATTGTTTTAGGAAAAAGAGTGACTAACATAGGGTCTTTAAAAACCTCCCATAAGGAAGATGGAGAAGGCATGGATCCGACCACGTGGATTCCAATGGATTTGATGGCGAACGAAGGAAGTGCTGGTGAAGATCCAGACGCTGAAAACATCCGCTACTTTAAAGGTAATGAAGACCTGCTTGCCGCCGCTAATGCCGTGAAAGATGAGTACACTAAAGGAGAGGTTGTAAAGGGTACGATCGGCTCGGCAGATGTCTGGAATAATGAAGTTGACCGTATCCAGTGGTTCCACGAGAAGTACGGAACTTCTGTTGAAGAGATGGAAGGGGCGGCAGGTGCTCAAATTGCGAAAGCTTATGATGTACCTTTCCTTGGCATTCGCATCCTTTCTAATAACAAAGTAAATGGTGGAGAGTACAATCCGAATACGGCGGAAGCCAATCAGGAGTATGTTTATAAAGTTGTGAAGGAATACATCTCTACAATAGAGTAAGTATATAGGTGAACGAAAGAGGCGCAATTTATATACGCGCCTCTTTTTTATAACCCTGCAGGACCGCGCAGAGAACGTCGGGTATCTATGTTCTGTTCCTGCTATCTTTAAATTGAAAGGAGGTCATTCCAATGGATTCGCTTAAAAGTATGAACGAAGCTCTACGTTTTATCGAAAAAAATCTTGATGAGGAAATCTACTACAAGGAAGTAGCAAAGCGTGCCTTATGCTCTCCATATCATTTCCAGCGAATGTTTTCTTTTCTTGCTGGTGTGACGTTAGGTGAATACATTCGGTGCAGGCGGCTTACTTGCGCTGCCCAGGAGTTAAGGGGCAGAGATGTAAAAGTGATTGATATTGCTGTAAAATACGGATACCGTTCTCCAGATGCTTTTACAAGAGCGTTCAAGGCATTTCATGGGCTTACACCTTCCGAGGCAAGAGGAAACGGCCATTACCTAAAAGCTTATCCAAAAATGACCTTCCAATTAAAGATTGATGGAGGTACAGAAATGAATTACCGAATCGAAGAAAAAACAGCATTTAGAATTGTAGGATTAAAGAAGAGGGTTCCGATCGTTTTTAAAGGAGTGAATCCTGAAATTGACGCTATGTGGCAAAGCTTAGATAGCGAGAAAATTTCTTATTTGAAGAAGCTATCAAACGTAGAACCTTCCGGATTGATCAGTGCATCCGCAAATTTTTCAGAAGGGAGAATGGAAGAAAAAGGGGAGCTGGATCATTATATCGGTGCTGCTACTACGAAGGAATGTCCGAAAGGTTACTCCAATCTTGAAGTGCCTGCATTAATGTGGGCCGTTTTTGAATCGGTTGGGCATTTTCCTGAAACACTTCAGGATGTGTGGGGGCGCGTCTATTCAGAGTGGTTCCCATCTTCAATTTTTGAACAGACAGAAGGACCAGAAATTCTCTGGAATGAAGGGAAAGATACCGATTCTCCAAATTTCAGAAGTGAGATCTGGATTCCTGTCGTGAAAAAGAATTAGAGTACTAATAAACGCCGGCTATTTCGTACAGCCGGCGAATTTGTCATTCCTCATGCATTTCATTGTAATGAAAGCAAAGCTCAAAAAAAGCCAGACCTTTAAAAGGCCTGGCGTTCTAGCATTATACCCAAGTGTAATCGCGTCCCCAGCTTTCCTTCGCTAGCTGAGCCACTTGAGTGACGACTTCCTGTTCAACGGCATAAGCATCTCCCTGTTCATAAGGATTGTAGTGGAAGGCATAAAGCCTTGATACAAACTCATGGAACGGAAGAGAGCTTTCACCTTCAATCTCACCATTGCCTGCGACGCTTGGTTCGATTTCCTGCCCCCAGTTCTGAGAGCCATCATTATTTGGATTGTAAAAGTAAACCCGATACTCGCCGTTTAAATCTTTTGTAATCCTCGTAATCGACACGGCATGCAGACCAAGAAGCTTCCCGTGCACATTTGTAATGAAAATACCGACAGGGTTCGGATAGATTAATTCGTATTCATCGTTGTATTCCGGATGGTGGGTGGCATAAAACAGCTTTACAAAACCGGTATAGTCAACCACATATCCTGTGACCGGATCGAACACGGAGCTGAATCCTTTTTGTACCCAATTCCCATAAAAGGCAGGATTAACCCAGCGATGTCCGTCTTCGCCTCGTAAAGCGACACGTGACATCATCTCACTGTAAATTCGGTCAAGGTGAGGAACGAGAACGAGCGAAACAGGGTCAAGCTCTTTATCCAAATCAGGGGCCAGTCCACCGCTTAAGTCTTTCGAGTGAATCTGGGCACCCTCGAACGTAAAATCAAGGTCTCCATCACGAGCTGCACGCGGAATAATTTCGAGTAAAAATCCTGGTGCGTGCTGCGCCCAAAGGCTGATGCCGCGGGCAGCTTGACATGTTGGGTTGAACCCTTGTCCAATGCCAAGCGGCTGACCAAGAACTTGAAGAGTACCAGCGACAAGGATGCTGTTGGCTGTGACACCTTCACCTGTTGAGGTCGTTTGATACAACGCGTTACGTACATCCGGACGAATATCGAGTTCAACGAGTCGTCTTAATCCAGGTGCAACTGGTGAATGGGACAGTACACCGCGCTCAAGCATGAGGGACAACCCGTATACTGCCTGTCTTGTCCCCGGGAAGATCGCGGCTTTTATCAATTGAATGACAAGCTCGCTGTTTTCCTCGAGGTTCGCACTTCCTTTACTGTTCAGATTCAACACATAAGTCAGCAGACCCGGCATCCGCTTACATATAAAACGAGTCAACGTGGCATGATGGGGAGCAACTAGGCCGGTCTCCCGCATTGATTTAGCTAAAGCTACACTTTCTGAGATCAGCTCGGATCTTGTCAAAGATTTCAGATTGGCCCGGTAGGCATGCAGGTCTTTAAACTTGCTGCTCATTGGAGAAGGTCCCTCGATAGCGGAAATGTATTTTTTCAGCTCAGCCACATCTTTCTCATCGGCTTCGGTTTCTTTATCAAGCATCTCTTTCGCCATGTTGATCATTGAAAGGGTGCGCTTCACCATAATCGGGCGCTGTGCAGTTAGCCGTTCGATTTCCATAATCAAGGTTCTGATCAGGGCAGTAGAGGATAGACGGCTTGCTAAAAATTGAAATAGCTTCCTGGCACGTTCATCATTTTCATTTTTTTCAATCCTCGCACTCTCTGTTGCATTCGGAAACAGAATATCCAAATTTAATACCATCACTTCATTTAAAAATTCTTCTGCCATATTCGCTGTTAAATTAGGGTGGCTGTATTTGGATTCAGCAATGGAAAGCATGCGCAGTTCACTGAGCACTTCAATGATCATTGGCAGACCTTTGGCTTTTAAGGAACCTGCAACGAGAGGAGGCTGTAATTTATCAGCAGATTCCCAGGGCCCGTCCTGAAAAACGCCGCTTTCCTCAAAACGATGTGCATGCTGATAGAGGTATTCTAATCCATCTTCGGCATCGATGAGGCGGTTTGCCTCTTGATACACATCCGTCTGATACTTCGGTTTTACGAATGATTGTGCTTTGTTTAATTCTTCCAAGGCATGGGCGAATCGTTCAACAATGACACCGGTAGGTTGAGGCATATGTCCTCTCCTTTCTATTTGAAACGCCTAGCTTAAACGTAGAAATCGTGTTCTTCATATTCTTTCAGCAAGTCTCTCATGACTTCGCTGTCTCTTCCATAAAAGAAAATCGTTCCGTAATGGTTTCCAAAACCAACGCGCTCGGCCACTTTACCTTGAGGAGGGGTAAACATATCGTGTTTTTCAAAATAAGGATTTTCTTCAAGCTGTTCAGGGATTGTGAGGTCTTCAACAAAATCTTTGTTTGGATGCACCATTAGGCAGCCAGCGTACCCTTCGTAGCTATATGGGTCCGGGAAGAATTCGTTAAGTTCTTCTTCCGTTGTATTCGGATCACTGCAGAGGATTTGTGCTTCGTACGCACTGAATCCATAAGCACGTTCGATCAGTTCGAAAATATGGCCTCCAGGTACACGGGCAGCGACTTCACCGAAGTGAAGCGTTCCGTCATGGGTGATAAAGTATTCTGGGTGGATGACACCATATTCAATTTCGAAGGCATCCACGAGCTGCTGGACCGCTTTTTCAATGAGAGGGCGTTTTTCTTCTAGTGAAGGAGAAGCGGGCACAAAATTTGAATAGCCTAAGCGAATGTACTCCGTAATATTCAAAAAGCGAACTTTACCCTTATGGATAAATGCTTCCACAGAAAACTCCTGTCCATCCAGGTGGCTTTCCATCAATAGTGGAAAGTCTGCATCCGTAATTTGTTCGATTTCTTCTTCCGTATATATAGCCAAATGACCTACAGATCCCGCTTTATCAAGCGGTTTTACGTGTATCGGATCATAATGATCGCCTTCAAGTTTCAGTAATGCTTCATTCACTCGTTTTAAGAATCGCTTCACATCGTCTTTGTCGTGTGCTTCTTCAAAAACACCAACTTTGATGCCGGAAATCTGTGCTTTCCGTTTCATCATCCCTTTATCTCTCAGCAAAAGAGAGCGGTTGAACACACGCGGCTCTTCACGGAATCTGGCATTCAGGGCACCTGCCCATTCTACACATTCTTCATATAAAGGTACGGCAACTTCTGCACCGATCTCACGCAGCTGATTGTAAAGGTGATCAGAGCTTTCATTGAGCTTGTTGAAATCCCACCCGACAAAAGGAATCTCGTGCTTTTCTGCATAAGATTCGAATTCTGGAGGGCCTACGACGACAAATGGACGGTTCATGCGAGCAGCCGCTTCAATGGCCTGGACACTCCATCCGATTAAAGCGGTGTAGTAAGGTTTTGTTTTTTCATCCTCATCTACCATTGCATTCAATTCAAGTTGATCAAGTTCCATTTAACATTCTCTCCTTTTCATCGATGAATTGTGAAACAAGGAAACTATTGGTGAATCATGTAACTCTATTAATTTAAAACTACCAAAATATCGAAAAAACTGTAAGCTAAATCCTAAGCTTTCGACAAGAATTTACAAAACTAGTGGATATTTTTGTGGATTGAATGGTGGCGGCGTGGGGGAATACATTCCCTACGAAAGGGAACAGTAGCCATAGAGGAGGGGTAAAATGGAAAAAGAGAAAACCTATCAAGATAAATTAAAGAAATTAAATCCTAAAAAAGCAATAGAACAGAGCAGAAAATACTTTTCTGAAAAAGCGTACGGAGATAAATTGCTAGATTATGGCAGCCGAATTGGAACGAAAATTGTCTATTACAGCTTATTGCTCTATTATGCTTTCAAAAGTCCAGCCACTCCTAAGAAAGCGAAACTTACGATCGCAGGTGCGCTCGGCTATTTGATTTTACCCGTTGATCTCATACCTGATTTTATTCCTGTTGTCGGTTTCACGGATGACAGCGCAGTTATTATTTATGCCGTGTACCAGGTGTTGTCGCATATTGATGATGAAGTAAAGGGACAGGCGAAGGCGAGGTTGAAAAAGCTGTTTGGAGATGCCGTCAGTTTGGATGAGCTCGAAGACCCAACGGAGAATAGTGATAATAAATAAGAACATTTCATATGATTAAGGGAGGGTTCTGTCCTCTCTTTTATTTATGTTTGATTATTGTTTAAGGCTATCCACAATGTACATAGGGTGATAGCTAGCAGAAGGAGATTAGACAGGAGGTTAGCAAGATGAAGCGTGATCCGATTCAACTTCAGCAGAGGGTCATCTACTACAAGGCTGAACTCGACAAATACAAAAAGAAAGTGCAGGATTATCAAGATAATTACCATTACTCCCAACTTGAACAGTTAAAAAATGAGAATCAGCAATTGTTAAAAGAAAGAGAAGACGAGGAAGAAAAAAGCCGTATAGAAAACAGAGATCTTACAAAACGAGTGGAAGGGCTTGAACAGCAAG
Organism: Halobacillus mangrovi; assembly: GCF_002097535.1. Taxonomy (GTDB): domain Bacteria; phylum Bacillota; class Bacilli; order Bacillales; family Halobacillaceae; genus Halobacillus; species Halobacillus mangrovi_A. The sequence continues at coordinate 3,477,913 of NZ_CP020772.1, read as the reverse complement.
TTTCTGTTTATGAAGAGCAAGAGGCACGGTTGAAGGAAGAACTTTCCGCCTTAGATAAAGATTATGAACGATTACAGCTAGAAAACAACGAACTTTCCCAAATTAAGGAAAGATATGAGGGAGAGTTGAAAGTCAATCAAGAACGGCTGCAGGAGCTGCGGAATAATTTAGCTTTTCTGCAGGATAGTTACATGAATGTACAAAGGAAATTCAAAGCTGAGCAAAAACTAAAGCAGGAAGCAGTTGAGACTGCAGATGAATACCTAAAGGCTCTCGAAATTGAAAGAGAAGAGGCGGAAAAGAAGCAAATCGCAAACAAACGGGAAATAGAAGAGTATCAGGGGCTTCTGGAAGCATGGGAAGAAAAGGAGAAAGGTTTAGTAGAATCATTAGAATCGTTAAAATTAGAGCATTATAATTTGAAGCAAGAAAAAGCACGTGAAATTAAAGAGTTATATGCTCAAAAGGAAAATTTAGAAGAGCAAAACCACAGAATGAACGTGACTATCAAAGCTTTGCACAACGATATTCAATCGCTTCAAGAAACGAATAAGAACTTGGAGAACCAGCTGGCAGAGGGAGATGAAGAGGAAAACAAATTATTAGAACAACTCGATGAGAAGGTCAAACGTCTGCTAGGAGAATCGTTGGAATATGAAGAAGAGATGGATTCAAAAATTGAACTCATCCATTCGTTAGAAGATAAATTAAAAGTTCTCTCAGAAGAAATCGAAGAAATGGAACAAGCGATGCAAGAGGAGGAATGAGACCAAATCATTATGATTTGGTCTTTTTGCTTTTTATCGATAGAATAGTCTTTCGGAGATTTAATAGGTTACAAGGAGAGAACCCAATGAAAACGCTAGAAACAGTCCAAACGCAAGGGCGTTTTTTTCAACATTTACAATATAAAAATGAATACACAGAAGAATCAAAGGAATGTATAATCCTAACAGCAGCTCAACTTATGGATAAAAAGACCTCTGAAAACAGGCCGGGTATGCTGCTTGGTAAGATACAGTCAGGGAAGACAAGAACTTTCATCGGGGTAATGGGACTCGCTTATGACAACGGCTTTGATGCTGTAATTATTCTTACGCAAGGGACAAATGCGCTTGTAAAGCAGACCTATGCGCGCCTGGAGGAAGAGTTTGCCGAGCAGATTGCAGAAGATAAACTGCGAGTGTACGACATTATGTCAATGCCGGAACGCCTTCGAAAGTATGAGCTGTCTCAAAAGCTTGCTTTTATTGTGAAAAAAGAGACCCATAACCTTGATCGACTTCGCGAAGCACTAGTGGACCAGTATCCTTCTCTATCAAATAAAAAGATCTTGTTTATCGACGACGAGGCAGATTTTGCGAGTGTCGCCTATGAGTACAAGCGCGAGCAAAATATTACAAAGATGAGAGTGATCGCATCAAAAATCAATGAATTAAGAAGCAGATTACAGGAGTCCGCTTTTCTGCAGGTAACAGCGACTCCGTACTCCCTGTATTTACAGCCAGAGGATATGACCATTCATGAGGGGAAAGTATTTGAGCCGATACGTCCTTCTTTCACAGAGCTAGTGCCTGTCCATGATCAGTATATCGGGGGCGATATGTACTTTGAGAAGTCGCAGATCGACGGGCATCTTGCTTCGTATCTCTACCATGAAGTGGATGAAAAAGAACTTCAAGTCATGAAGAAAATGGATGGACGGCGGGTGAAAATGGACAAGCTCTTGACGCAGAAAAACATTGCAAACATCCGAAGAGCCATCGTTAATTTTATTGTAGGAAGCTGTATCCGACGCTGGCAGCAACGGCAATTGGGAACGAAGCAACAAAAGTATTCTTTTATTATTCATACCGAACGAGGGAAAAACGCGCATGCGTGGCAAGGAGAACTCATCCGCAGTTTTGAAGATTTGTTAATGGAGGGGGCGAATGAAGAGACGGATGTATTTCAAACGTTGGTCCAACAGTCTTATCAAGACCTGATCCGTTCTGTAAAAACTCTGAATAAAGCACCTGCGCCTTCTTACCTTCAAGTCTATCAAGAAGTGAAGCTAGCCCTAGAGGAAGAATATATCGTCAGTTCCATCGTTAATTCGGAAAAAGACGTCAATGAGATGCTGGACTACAGTGGACAGCTGCATCTTCGTGCCCCAATGAACATTTTCATCGGCGGACAAATCCTCGATCGGGGAGTAACGATTCATAATTTGATTGGATTTTTTTATGGAAGAAATCCAAAGTCTTTCCAACAGGACACTGTGCTTCAGCATTCTCGGATGTACGGAGCCCGCCTGCTTGAAGACCTTGCTGTCACGCGCTTTTACACAACACAAAGAATTTATTCAATAATGGAACGAATCCACGAATTTGACGCAGGACTTAGACACGCCTTTGAACGAGGCGGACATGAGTGTGGGGTTGTGTTTATCCAGAAGGATTTGAATTCAACCATTTTGCCATGCAGTCCGAATAAGATTCTATTATCGAGTCTGACTATGCTTAAACCTCATAAGCGTCTGCTACCGGTTGGTTTTCAAACCGGGTACAAAACCCACATTCAGAAAACAGTCCGCTACATCGACCGCTTGATTGAAAATGAAGTAAAAAATGCCCTCTATCACGAAGAAGGTGCTTACTTGATCCCTGTTGAAAAGGCGAAAGAAATGATCACTTTTGTTCATAAGACGTTTGAGATGGAAGAAGGTCGAGAGTTCAACCAGGACGAGTATCATAGCGTGCTCGATTATTTGAGCACAGAAGCAAAATCAGGGGCATACGTGTGGCTAATTACAAGAACAAGACGTGAAATCCAGCGTTTTAAGAAGGATGGGACGTTTGAGAATTCTCCAGATACACCAGGGAAAGGTAAAGGGGAGCTTGCCATCGCCAGAAGACAAGCCAAGGACCATCCGGCTTTGATTATGCTCAGGCAGGAAGGAAAGAAAGAACATGGCTGGAGAGGTGCTGAATTTTGGTGGCCGGTGGTTGTTGCCCAGTCTGAAACAACGCCGACGGTTTTTGCAAAAAAAAACGATAAAATAAGTAAGACGGCAGCCAAATAAATGGCTGCCGTCTTTGTTTGACTCTTGTAGTGGAGTCTTTAAAGGTACGTGACGTGCACTATTGTTTAGGCGTATTGCTTAAGCATTTTGTACATACGCTGACCTTCATCATTCAGGACATGGCCATTACCGCGACATTTCGTGCATTCTTTCGTGTAGCTCGTTTCTTCAACGGCCATTTTCCACGCTGCTATTTCATTGGCATGATTGACACGCTGATAGTGATCTCCAAGCATGTTGGCTTTATGATCATCATATTCTTCATATTTTCCAGTTCCGTGACATAGAGGACAGACGTTGTATAGCTTACTCACTGTTTTGGTTTGCATCACGAACACTTCCTTGTTAGTTGATATTTATAAATTATGATTGATTTTACGGAATATTCAGACGGATTGCAAGAAGTTCATAGGCTTTTTTTTGATATAAAAAAGAAAAAAAGTCACAGTCCTAGATTTCACAAGGGATGAGTGAAATTGTTAAGAATCTGTGAACAAAACTAAGTCGTCATTCATTTCTAAATTCACTGAAAATAACCATTGACAGTCGACGGGTATGGATTCTATAATTTCTAGCAAGACAAAAATAGAATGATGATTCTCTTATTTTGAGAGGCGGAGGGACTAGGCCCTGTGATGCCCGGCAACCTTTCAAGCTTTTGTTTGAAAAAGGTGCCAATTCCTACAGATGGATCCATCTGGCAGATAAGAGGAAGAACCGAGAATACAAACCCTTCTTCCTTTTGCTGGAAGAAGGGTTTTTCATTATTAAAAAAGAAAGGTGCGGTTGAGGATGAAACGTACATTAGAAGAGCGATTACAGGATGGACCCGTTGTTTGCGGGGAAGGGTACTTATTTGAATTGGAGAGAAGAGGATATTTGCAGGCTGGATCCTTTGTGCCAGAAGTAGCTCTGGATAACCCTCAAGCCTTGAAGCAGACCTATAGAGACTATATGCTTGCCGGCTCAGATGTGGTACTAGCCTTTACGTATAATGGTCACAGAGAAAAAATGAGGATCATCGGCAAGGAAGATCTACTTGAACCGTTGAACCGCCAGGCGATCCGTCTAGCTAAGGAGGTGGCCCAAGAGCATCCGGAAGAAGAAGCGCTCGTTGCAGGGAACGTATCCAACACGAATCTTTTCAATCCAGAAGACGATGATTCAAAAGCAGCAGTAAGAGAAATATTCAGGGAAATGACTGGCTGGTGTAGAGAAGAAGGGGTAGACTTCGTTAACGGAGAGACCTTTTATTACTATGAAGAAGCAAAGATCGCCTTAGAGGAAATTCAGAAGCAAGGCTTGCCTGCGGTCATTACGCTTGGATTGATGAGTGAAAATATTTTAAGAGATGGCTATACCGTTGAAGAAGCATGCCGTCTTCTAGAAGAACAAGGGGCTCTTGTTGTTGGCATGAATTGTTTCCGAGGTCCTGCTACGATGCAGCCTTATATCGAAAAGATTAGAGAAGAGGTTAATGGGTATGTTGGGGCCCTGCCTATTCCATACCGCACTACGGAAGAACATCCGACCTTTTTTAACTTGCCGGACGGCGGATGCTCGTGTTCACTTCCAACGGAGACAACTTTCCCTACTTCGTTAGATCCACTGTATTGCAACCGCTACGAGCTAGCCGAATGGGCAAAAGAAGCGAAAGAGACTGGTGTCAATTACTTCGGACTTTGCTGTGGGGCATCTCCGAGCATGCTTAGAGAAGTAGCAGAGACGGTCGGTAGAGAAACTGTGAACTCTACGTATTCCCCAGACATGAAAAAGCATTTCCTGTTTGGGACAGACGAAACTCTGCAACAACATAACACGAAATACCGTACGAAAGCATAGCTCATGTGAGCGTTTTACGGATACGAGTTCTTCATAAGTGATAAACTGAAAGAAGAAACAATTCGTAAAAGAGGTGAGGACGGGCTATGGAAAAAATGGATGAACAAAAACTGATTCAGCAGCATTTAGCGAATGAGCGGACTTATCTGGCTTGGATTCGCACCGCCATTGCCCTAGTCGGTGTCGGATTTTTAGCAACAACGCTTCACATTAATGGGGCCCAGCAAATGAGCCGATTTGGAGAAAATCTGGCCATTCTTGTCAGCATTGCATCGCTGTTTCTAGGTGTAATGACGATCATTGGCGCAACCATCAATTATTATCAGACAAGGCGTAATATTAATGAAAGCCGTTTTGTGTCCTCACACAGAATCATCGTATTTTTGACTGCTGTCGTCATTTTGCTCGTTATACTCGTTTCCGCTTATCTCACCTTTGTGTAAGCAGAAAACCGAGAAAACAGTTTATTGTTTTCTCGGTTTTTTTGTTCAGTTATTCTTCTTCATCATAAGGGTAAAGCTCTTCAGATGCTTCAGTGCTTAGCTGAGGCGTAGGGTTCACATTTCCACTTCTTTCTTCTTCGCCATCTAAGTTTCTTGCTACAGACTGGTGGAAGAAGTATTCAAAAATGGTCAGCGAAATCGTTGAAATGAGTGTCGCTGCAAAAACATTATCGCCCACGGTTAGTGCATCTGTCATAAAATAAATGACGGCAAAAGTGAGTACAAAATCTGCAATCGTTGCGGTTGTATTGCTGGATCTCGATAGTAGTATCAAATCAACGAGTGCATAGGAAAGAGCTGTTAGCACCAATGTGATTAAAAACACATTACCGAAATTTACATCAAACCCTGCTCCTAAAATGATCCCTAGAATAACTAAACTGAACAAGAATTTCATAGCAATTAATTTCAAGTGATCCACATAGAACACCTCCTGCTTTCCTATCATTTGCAGAGGGGAATAAACTATACCTGCTTTACTTTTTATTTACAATGAATGTGATAATTTGTTTTGTCATGGGCAAAATAAGCAATAGAAAAAGACCCTCAAAAAGAGAGTCTGTCATTTGACTGGCCAAAAGTTGGTTTGAAGCGCTGTTGCTAAAAAAGGTTTTGGCTGCCTTTATCTTTCCTATTCCAATTTTATAAAAGCGTAGGGAGCTGGTGTGCCTTTCCTATTGCTTCCACTGATCGCCATTTTTAAGATGTAAAAGTTTTTGTTTGCCTTTAACAGTTTTTGGGCGTTGCTATTTTTCTATAACTCCACATGCGATTCGTTCGCCTGCATCCCCTGAGGGCTGAGACTTATTATCATCTGCTTTTGAGTGGATCACAAGAGCCGTACCGCCTTCTTTCAATAAGGAGTTTTTCTCTCCTTTTTTGAGAGTAACCTGATCCGCAGTTACTTCTTTTTGAACAGAACCATCTTCACCTGCCTCAATATTAGGGAGATCGCCGGCGTGCGGTCCATCTTCGGACTCTGTCCCGTGACTAACATCAGTAGGATTAAAGTGGCAGCCAGAAGATTTGAAGTCAGGGGCTTCACACGAACCTTTTTCATGAATATGAAATCCATGCATTCCTTCGGGTAAAGAAGAGTCGACTAAATTGATATCTACTCCCTGGTCTTCCTGTTCCAGTTCAGCTGTTCCTACTTCTTTACCATCGCTATCTTTTAACTGTACAGTGATGGTCTCAGGAGGTTTTTCTGAATCTGTCTGTTCCTGATTTTCTTCGCCTGTCGTTGTTTCTTCTTCATTTTCTGAACCTCCAGTACCTTCCTCCGTCGATCCACATGAAACCAGAATAAGCACTAGGAATAATGGGAAAACCCTCAGGCTCCACCGTTTCATCATCATTTCTCCCTTCATAGTTCTTACAGAGTTTTCCACAGATTAATAGAGCGATAAACCTTTCTATGTAAAACTCAATCCATGTTTCTAAGGATAATCCATATGATTCAGGCAATAAGGAGTTGTTCTTCTATGGGAACAACCAGTCTAAAGCGGCCATGTGGTGAGGACATTTTCATTGGTGGATATGCATAAATTGGTATGAAGACTAATAAGGAGGTGGAGAAGTGATGTATCAGCAAGGATATCCAGGAGGTCCGGTTGTCTACCCATACGGTTACTATGACCCTTATGGATATAATAGGACTTATTATCCGACAGCACCGTACGGTTATGACCCTTATCGTCAGTCGTACTATTTTCCTCAACCTTATCCGTATTATATCCAACAGACGGTTAATGCCCAGTATGAGCCCAAGGACTGGAGGGCGAGCTGGAAACGCTGGGAAGATCTCGGTGCACCGCCTAGAGGGTTCGCGGGTTCACCAGCTGTATCCTCATGGGAGCAAAATAGACTGGACTGCTTCGTGCGTGGGAATGATAACCGCATGTGGCATAAGTGGTGGGACGGTTCAAGATGGAAGGAGTGGGAAGATCTCGGAGCACCACGTGGAGGAGTGAGAAGTTCGCCTGGCGCCGTATCATGGGGACCAAATCGCATTGATACATTTGTAAGAGGAAATAACGACCGCATGTGGCACAAGTGGTGGAATGGTTCACGATGGAGTGAATGGGAGGATCTTGGCTCGCCACCACGAGGGTTCAAAGAAGCACCGTCTGTCACTTCCTGGCAGTCCAATCGCTTGGATTGCTTTGTTCGAGGGGATGACAATAATCTGTGGCATAAATGGTGGGACGGTTCAAGGTGGAGAGAATGGGAGAATCTTGGTGCGCCAAGCGGCGGTGTGAGGAGTTCGCCAGGAGCGGTTTCTTGGGGACCCAACCGTATTGACTGTTTCGTTAAAGGACGTAATGACCGGATGTGGCATAAATGGTGGAACGGATCACGCTGGAGCAACTGGGAAGATCTTGGTGCCCCTCGAGGAGGGTTTGATGGCGCACCTGCACCATCTTCCTGGGCAAGGAATCGTATTGATACGTTTGTACGCGGCAGTAATAACCAGATGTGGCACAAATGGTGGAATGGTTCAAGATGGAGCAATTGGGAAGACCTCGGCGCTCCACAAGGCGGCGTGCGTTCCTCGCCAGGGGCAGTCTCATGGGGGCAAAATCGTATCGATTGTTTTGTTAGGGGAAGAAACGATCATCTATGGCATAAATGGTATTCATAACTTAACGTACCCACCGGATCAAGGATTCCGGTGGGTATTATTTTGAATTAAAAAACCCGTCAAGAATAGGTCCTGACGGGTTAATGATGGAATGGCTATTATTTACCGATGAACATTTGAGTCCAGTAGTTTCCGTCCTCTGCATGTCCAACGCCGATGTGAGTGAAGTTAGGGTTCATGATATTTTTACGGTGACCTTCACTGTTCATCCAGCCTTCAACTACTTGCTCAGGGGAAGTTTGTCCCATGGCAATGTTTTCTCCTGCCGTACGGTAATCAATGCCGTATTGCTTCATCATATCGAATGGAGAACCATAGGTTGGGCTGTTGTGAGAGAAATAGTTGTTGTTTTGCATATCTAGAGATTTGTCTTTTGCTACCGCGCTAAGCTCTGTATCTAGTTGTAGCGGCTGAAGGCCTTGCTTTGCACGCTCTTCGTTCGTCAATTCAACGACTTTTTGTTCAAAAGCAGATACTTCTGAGCTTACATCTTGAGTGTTTTCCTCTTTAGGCGCTGCTTCTTCTTGCTGTGGCTGTGCTTCAGGAGCAGGTTCAGCTTCTGCTGGCTGCTCTTGTTTAGGTTCTTCTACTTTAGGTTCTTCCTGCTTAGGTTGTTCTTGCTTTGGCTGCTCTTTCTCTTGCTGTGGTTCAGCAGGAGCAGGTTTCGGCTCTGGTTTAGCGGGCTGGACTTGGAATTGCTCTAGAAGAGATTGAATGTCAACTTGATCGAAGTTTTGACTCTTCAACGCTTCTTCATTTTCAGCGACCCAATCCATTACGCTATCTATTTGAATGTTGTTTTGTTCTACTTTAAAAGATTGGCTATCTCCTGAAGATGCTAGAGAAGTAGCCGGCGCTGCTAGTATAGATAGAGCAAGCGCTCCTGTTACGAATAGTGATTTGCCTTTCATGAAAACTCCTCCTTGAAAAAGTTTGTTTTTTTCAACAACTTCATCCTACCATTGGAATCTCGTAATATTTGAGGATGATTTTGGAAGTGTAAGAGGAGAAGGAGAGAGGAAATAGTCTAGTAAATAGTGAATGTGCGCGCCACTTCTGTATTTTTTATGAGATGTAGAAAAGTGGAAATAATAGAATTGGGTAAGCGGATTTTTCATCTATTAATAAATATTACCAGTATTTCGATATTGACAGGTTTTGAGATTGCCTGGTTTTTTTACATGTGTGACACAGGTGTTACAAAGTTTCATTGAGCTTAACAAAGAAAAGCCTCATCTAAAATGGACGAGGCTTTTTCTTAATTATGGTTTTAAAATCACTTTGATATTTCCATCTTCTTTTTTATCAAAAATGTCGTACCCCTTTGCGGCATCCTCAAGATTCATGCTATGGGTGATGATATCTGTAGGGTCGAACTCTTTATTTTCAATCATGTCATAAAGCTCCAGCATGAGGTGAATCACAGGGGCCTGCCCCATTTGCAAGGAAACGTTCCGAGTGAAGAAATCCCCTAATGGGAAACCGTTCGCCTCTGTTCCGTACACTCCTGTCAATTGGACCGTGCCGAATTTTCTAACCGCCTGGGAAGCAGTCTTGATCGGGCTTATGGTGCCGAACTGATTATCGAACTCCGATCCAAACGATTCATCTGGAGGAACGGTACCGTCCATTCCAACACAGTCAATGACTACATCAGCCCCGCCTTTAGTTTCCTCGTGCAATAGCGAGCCGATATCTTCATGTTCTTTGAAATTGAAGATTTCCGTATGGTTTGTGCGTTTGGCATGATCTAGACGATGGTCAACCTGGTCGACAGCGATGACGCGCTCAGCACCCTTCAGTTTGGCAAACTTCTGGGCCATGAGCCCGATCGGTCCGCTGCCGAGAATAACAACTGTATCTCCTCTTTTCACTCCACTGTGTTGGACGCTCCAGTAGGCTGTTGGAATGACATCTGATAAGAAAAGAACACTTTCGTCATCGAGCTCACTTGATTCCGGAACCTTGAAAGAGGTGAAATCAGCATATGGAACGCGTAAGTATTCGGCTTGACCTCCTGGATATCCTCCGTTAATTTCCGTGAATCCGAATAATCCTCCCACTTCACCGTGAGGATTGGACTCATCGCATTGGCTTTCCATCTGGTTTTTACAAAAGAAACATTCACCGCAGCCGATATTAAATGGAATTACCACACGGTCGCCTTTTTTCAAAGTCTTCACATCTGGACCGACCTCTTCGACGATGCCCATTGGTTCGTGACCGACCACATAATCTTCTTTCGGTTCAATTCCTCCTTTATATAGGTGAAGATCAGATCCACATATTCCGCTTGCAGTTATTTTAACAATCATATCGTTATTTTCTTGAATTGAAGGGGTTTCGACTTCTTTCACAGCCATGTTTTCTTTGCCTTGGAAAGTGACACCTTTCATTATGCTCACATCCTTTGTTGATAGTATAGTAGTATAATTCCTTTATTTGGTAGATTTAAACTTATGATCATTCCACTGTTTCTTCCTAACCGTACACTTTCACACTTCTAGGCACCCGCACATATGATTGGCAATAGAGGTGGTGAAGCATGAACAATAAAGGACAAAATCGTGTCCGCGATCCTTTTGCAATTGAACAAGAAGAATGGAAAAATCGCCAGCTTAAAAACAGGCTTAAACAGCTGCTGACCATATCATCGCCGATTTTTATCTTAATTCTCTGGGAATTCTTATCACGAACTGGCTTAGTCGACGCCAGGTTTTTCCCACCGCCTACGGAAATCGTAGGAACATTCCTTTTTATGGGGACCAGTGGAGAATTATTTGATCACATCGGAATTTCTCTATTCCGTATTTTTGCTGGATTCTTATTAGGTGTCATTCCGGCAATCATTCTCGGATTATTAATGGGGCTTTACTCTCCTTTGAGACATTTCTTTTCTCCGTTGATTATGGCTTTGATGCCTATTCCGACTTTGGCGTTATTGCCGATCATCCTTATTTTATTCGGAGTAGGTGAAGTATCTAAAATCGTTACGATCGCTGGAAGTGTATTTTTTCCGGTCATTATTAATACAGTGGCGGGTGTCGTTAACATTGACCGGATTTACTTAGATGTCGCAAAAAATTATGGAGCTAATTCACGGGACTATTTCTTTAAGATTGCGCTTCCTGGATCCCTGCCTGTCATGATTGAAGGTATTCAAATGGGGCAGGCGATTGCGCTATTAACAATTGTAGCGGCAGAAATGATGGGAGCAAACTCTGGAATCGGGTTTTTGATATGGACCTCATACAAAGCCTTCCTGTTGCAGGAAATGTATGTCGGGCTTGTGTTGATTTCCTTTTTCGGCTACCTCTTTTCTCTCATATTACGTGGATTTCAGACAAAATTATTGCCCTGGAAATAATGACGGATGGGAGGGGAATAGATGGATACTAAAATTTCGATTCGCGGTTTGACGAAAGTTTTTTATAAAAAAGGAAGCAGTGTGACAGCCCTTCAAGACATAAATATGGATATTAAGGATGGCGAATTTGTTTGTATTCTTGGTCCTAGTGGCTGCGGAAAAACGACATTGCTTAGGATCTTGGCAGATCTGGAGAGTAAGAGTATCGGTGATTTTACCATCACTCGTGGAGAGAAGGATCGACCGCTGCAGTCTATGGTCTTCCAGGAGCGCGGGGTCATTCCTTGGCTGACGGTAGAAGAGAACGTAGCATTTGGACTAAAAATGCGTCATTTACCTAAAGATTTTGTAAAAGAACGGACGGCTTACTATTTATCTAAGGTAGGGCTGGACCGGTTCGCCAAGCTTTATCCAAAAGAACTTTCTGGAGGGATGAAGCAGCGTGTCAGTATTGCTAGAGCATTTGCGAATGACCCAGAGATTCTTTTAATGGATGAACCGTTTGCTGCATTAGATGAGCAGAATAAATTTATTCTGCAAGAGGAATTGTTGAACATTTGGTCAGAAACGAAAAAGACTGTGCTTTTCATTACGCATAGCATAGATGAAGCCCTGCTTTTGAGTGATCGCATTTTATTAATGAGCTCTCAGCCTGGGAAGATCGTAGAAGAATTGGTGGTCGATATGCCAAGACCGAGGAAGATGGAGGAAGTGAGAGCGGACGCCAATATGGCAGCCCGTTTCGTTCAAGTTTGGAAACACCTTCAAGATGAAGTGCAAGGGTCACGGGTTTAGGAAGAAAGGAGACTACGTGATGAAAAAAGCTTATCTGCTATTTCTCATTCCTTTGTTTTTATTTGGGTTAGTGCTAAGCGGCTGTGGTTCTGGGGCCTTAGAGCAAAAGGATACCCTGGCTAATGATGAGGTCAGCGAAGATAACCCTAGCGGTGATTTAGCTCCACTGGAGAAAAAGACTACCGTCGTCATTGCGGAAGACGGGGCAGCTTCAGGGGCTGGATTTTATATCGCGAAGGAAAAAGGATATTTTGAGGACTACAATATAGAAGTGAAATTCACTCAGTTTGCGAACAGTGACGATATGCTGCCAGCTTTGGCAGCAGGTGAAGTTGACATTGCGGGAGGAGTATCTACCGCGTCTTTCTTTAATGCGATTGCCCAAGGAATAGATGTGAAGATTATTGCCGATAAAGGTCACTACTTTGACGGGAAATCCTATTTCTCGTTTGTAATACGTGAGGATTTAGAAGAAGAAATTCAATCATACGAAGACTTTGAAGGCAAGAGAATAGCCGTTTCTTCCAGAAATGCTGTGGATGATTATATTTTCCAGCGAATGCTTGAACACGCAGGATTGACTGAAGAGGATGTCGAGTTTGTTCTTATGTCTGATTTTGGAAATATGCTTGCAGCGATGGGGAATGGTTCGATTGATGCGGCTTTACAAATTGAACCGCTCATAACGCAAGGGGAACAGCAGGGTCTTCATAAGCGCTTCGGTGATGCGACTGACTTTGCTCCAGAAGCCCAAATTGCCATGGTACTTGGCTCCCCTTCATTTATTAATAAAGAGACGGATGTGTCGTTAAGGTTTATGGCGGCTTATTTGAAAGGTGTCCGCGACTACAACGATGCATTTGTTAAAGAGGAAGGTAAAGATGAAATCATTGAGATTATGACCAAACACACTGCACTGAAGAACCCAGCGATCTGGGAGAAAGTATCCGTGACAGGTCTAGATCCGAATGGCAAGATGTTTATCGAGGATATTAAGAAACAATATGACATGTATAAGGAAAACAATGCCATCCGTGGCAACCTTGATTTTGAAAAAGCTATCGACACGTCAATGACCGAAAAGGCCGTTGAAGTACTAGGATCCTACAAATAAAGAAACACCGCCTTTCTATATAGGAAAGGCGGTGTTTTTATATGTAAAAATCTGTCACCTCAGGTCATCCAGATTCTGGATGACCTGAGGTGACAGATTTCGGAATTTTTGATGTATAATCCAATTAGAGGACTATTAAGTATTAGGAAGGAGTGCAGAAAGTGAGAAGGTTTGAAGAAATGAATGATTTTAAGACATTTACGGAGATATCCAGCCGCTGTTATCCTGGTATGAAGTTAAATTCAAAGGAAGATAAGGAGCGTTATCAAGATCACAGAGAGAAGATGAATCAAGAAGATAATATCCGTCATATCGCTCTTTATGAAAATACCGATATGGTAGGTGGCTATGTAGAATACCAGCATGTGCTGAACTTGTATCAACAGAAAATCCCCACAGCTGGTATCGGGACGGTGGCTGTGGATTTGCCGTATAAAAAACAAGGTCATGCGAAAGCCATCATTCAAAGATTTATTGAAGATGCACGTGAGGAAGAGCGATCTCTTGTGCAATTGTATCCGTTTCAGCCGGCTTTTTACCGGAAAATGGGTTTTGGCTTGGGACCTGCGCTCCATACTTTTCGGTTTCATCCCTCTCAACTTCCACCATTCCCAACAGTGGATCCCGTCTCTGTTCTAAACGAGAATGATAAAGAAGAGGTTAAAAAGTGTTATAAGAGTTGGGCGAATCAAACTCATGGCGCATGTCAAAAAGCAAATTATGAGTTCAAATTCTTGGGCTTAGAAGACTACCATGCCGCTGGTTTTAAAAGAAAAGGTCAGATAGAAGGTTATCTTGTCTACCAATTTGAACAGCAGGCAGGTGATCATTTTCTCCAAAATGATTTATATGTGATAGATTTTATCACGATATCACAAGAGGCTTATCAATCTCTTATTCATTACTTACATATCCAAAAGGACCAAGTGCGTTCTATTAAAATGCCCACGTTTAACGAGCAATTTTCCTTCTTACTACAAGACCCATGTCACACAGATGAAGAGCTGCTATATCGTATTTACCATAAAACAAGTGAACAGGGACATGGCCTGATGTATCGCATCGTCGATGTTCCTTTGTTTATGAAGTCCTTGGAGTCGCATTCATTCGGGGATGAAACGGTTAAGATCGGCTGGAAGATTTCCGATACGTTTATGGATGAAGAAAATTATTATGTGTACCAATATACTAAGGGGCATCCTAGTCTTGTTGAAGAAAAAGCGGACATCGATATTCATATTGGAATTGCTGAATTTTCCTCGCTTATGATGGGGAGTGTCACTCTTGAAGGACTGATCAACGTCGGCTATGCAAGAACGGTAGACAATCAGCACTTTGAAAAGGCTAATCGATTATTCCAAAATCCAACGAAACCTCAATGCTGGACTTTTTTCTGAGCATACACAAAGACCGCTGAATCAATCAGCGGTCTATTATTACGAGCGTTTATTCATTTCCATTGCTGCTCTTACGCCGGATTGTATAGCTCCTTCAATCCAACCGTGAAAATCAGAGGCATGCTCTCCAGCGAAATGAATTCTTCCTTCAGGACGTTTAATGATTTCCGGAAAACTAGCTGCCTGGTTTGGCTTGAATAGGGTGAAACAGCCAGCCGAATAAGGGTTTTGGCTCCAGCTGAAGGTAGCAGCATTCAAGAATTCATCGTATACTTCTTTCCCGTGAACTTTGGCAAGGTCCTGCAGAGCTTGATTTATTCGTTCCTGTTCAGGGAGGGAATTCCACAATTTAGCATTCTCTCCCCAGCTGTAACTCGCTAGAACAACCCCAGACGATTTTTCTGCACTAGAAGGGCTAGGGGTATAGGTGAAGCGATTTGGAAAATCTGTTAAAAGGTTTGCCCCTTTTAATCCTGCTTCCTCCCAAAATCTACGTTTAAATTCGATTCCAACTTTCACTGCTGCAACATAAGGGAGTTCCCGGATCGCTTTCCACTTGTCAAAGGAGAAGGTCTGATACGGATATACCTCTATGAATTGAAAGACAGAAAAAGGGAGGGTGAGGATAAGAAAATCGCCTGTGAACGTATGAAACTCATTTGTTTTCATATTACGTGTTTGAACTGTCACTTGGTTGTGTTGGTGGATAATCCTAACAACTTTCTCATCGAAATAAATGTTGGAGCTTAAATCATTTAAGAACGATTTAGGAAGCTGGTCGTTTCCACCGGTGATTTCATAGAATTTCAAATCCTCATTAAAGACAGTTTGGATAATATCAAACCAAGTATTTGTAAAGGACAGCTCAGCGAAGCCTTCGATTCCGAGCATAACTTTGACTAACCTTATCGCATTTGGAGACAGCGAAGGACCAATGGGGTTAAATCGCAAGAAATTCTCAATGGAGTACCGGTCAAACCTTTGGACTAATTCCTGCTGTTGTTCTGGAGAACTAGACCGATAAAGGTTCAGAAATGGTTGGACGGCTGCTTTAAGTAATTCTGCAGTTTCCTCTTTCATTAGGTTCAAGAGGAAACTGCAGAATATCAGGGTTCTTTTCGTAAATTTCACGTGTCGTTTTTACACCGTTCACAAATAATAGATCTTTTTTAGAGGTGTTAAGAAACCGATTCGTCGGTAACTGAAATTTTTTTATATATTCAAACACTATGTGGTGAGTATCTGGAATCCTCATAGCCCCAAAATCAAGATAGGCTCCTTGAGAAAAAGGTTCTCTTTTTGTAAAGACCCTTCCATCAACGCGGTTATTGGCTTCAAGAATGGTGACTTGATGACCGGCTTCTTTTAAGAGGGAACCAGCTACAAGACCTGCCATACCTGCTCCTATAATAAGGACCCTTTTTGGGTCTGTGGATTCACCTATACCTTGTCTTATGACAGACACCATTATTTCTGGATACTGATCCCTAAAATGAGGCATATGAGAATACATCGGCTATTCCCCCTTCACACCTCATATGTACGCTCCGTAGAGGGAATAAATTCCACCTCAGGTCATCCAGTAAATGGAATTTAAGCGTACAAAAAAACTGCATCTGCTAAGATACAGTTTTGCTGTTATTTTTTCAGTTTGGCCTGAATGATGTATCTATCCGGGGCATCACCAAAAAACTCAAATGGATAGCACGTTGTCAAAGTAAGCGTCGCCTCGTCTTTCTCGACAATGACCGAACGATCCTGTGCATCAGTTACCCAAGTCTTTTCCACTTCGTAATCATAGGAACTATCGTTATAGTTAACGGTCAGCACATCGCCCTCTTTTACATCCCCGAGTCCTGTAAAGACGGTTTCACGGTGTCCGCTTAACACGGTATGACCCTTTTCCAAGTTTGGTACCGTGGTCCATTCGCTGACGTACATTCCGACTCCGCGGTTTAATGACTGATCATCTGTACCCCAGAACACTTCAAACTGTTTCTCAATAGCTGGAATTTCGAGTGAAGCCATTTTTGCGCCTTTATCAAACTCGTAGTCAAGAGTGCTTACAGGTTTAGATGGTGCTGTATGTAGGTTGTCTGTCTTTGGTAAATCCTTATCTTGTGTTTGTACATTTTGTACATTCTTTTCGTCAGCCGTAGCATTTACTTTTTGGCTTTGCGCCAGGTCAGACACTGATTGTTTCCCCATATACCATTGATAACCACTCCAGCCTGTGATGAGTAAACCAAAAGCAAGCACGAACGTTCCGATCCATTTCATAGGATTCACCTTCCTTTTCTAAAAAAGAGGGCAGGCATATTGCCCGCCCGAGTGGGGATGATAGCCAAAAACTATTAATGCTGTCTGCGGAATACCAGAAGGGATCCGCCGATCGCTATTAAACCGGCACCTAACAGCGCGTATGTAGCGTAAGGTGCTGAAGTATCAGGCATTTCTCCGCCCTCTTCCATGTTTTCCTCAGTAGTGGATTCATCCGAGGATTCTTCGCTTTCCATCGCATCGTCGGAAGAGCTGTCCTCGGTTGCGGAGTCATCACTGGATAGACTTTCGCAAGGGACACCGTCCTTATCACGGTCTAAACGGTCCGGATCATTGTTTTCATCGTATCCATTTTCTTCCCAATACTGCTCAGCAGCTTCCGTAGAATCAAAGTCATCACAATCTTTGTCATTACTCTCATCTGCACTTACAATACCCATGCTACTGAAAATTAATCCTAAAGAAAAGATCCCTGCTACGAATTTTTTCATACTTTTTCCTCCTCATTAAATTTAGTAATTTAATCATCCCCTTTTGGTAATTGTTGTATTTCATAGATACAGTAACCGGTATTTTCACTAGTTAAACATTTCCAAAAAGAGAAATTTTGTTCACTAGCGAAAATTCCTAGGTCCATTGTCTTCCTGCATCTTCCATCCACCTTGTGGTAAAATTTGATTATATGTAGGAATATTCATAGTTATTCGACAATAAAAAGGAGGAGAGGAAGATGCAAACTTCAACACCTTTGAAAAATTTCTGGCAGCGGCTTTGGGCTATGCACGACCAAGCGAAAGACTTAATGAAGTTTAGTGTTACTGGAAATACAGAAAGGATGCAAGAGAAGGAAGCAAAGAAAGCTCAGACAGGAGGCTCGGGTCCATCCTTTGATATGAGGCAAAAAATAGGCCTCTTTCTAGGACCAATCTTATTTATCTTAATCCTTATCTTCTTTAAACCTGAGGGGTTATCTGAAAGCGCTGTCGCTATTTTAGCAAGTACGGTTTGGATTGCTACCTGGTGGATTACAGAAGCTATGCCAATACCTGCTACCTCTTTACTTCCATTGATTTTATTTCCGCTTACCGGTGGATTAGGTGGGGATGCAACCGCTTCGTCCTATGGGGACAATACAATCTTCCTTTTCATGGGCGGATTTTTAATTGCCCTGGCGATGCAAAAATGGGATCTACATAAGAGAATTGCTTTATTCATCATAGGTCTCGTGGGCACAAGTACAGAACTTATTGTGCTCGGTTTCATGTTGGCTACAGGAGCACTTTCAATGTGGATTTCCAATACAGCCACTTCAATGATGATGGTTCCAATTGGTATGGCCGTTATTTATCAGGCTGCCGAACAGCTGAAAAAAGAGGGAGAAGGGGAGGTCGACCATTCTTCTTTCAATTTCGGAAAAGTTATTATGCTCGGGATTGCTTACAGTGCTTCCATCGGTGGATTGGCGACGCTCATTGGTACACCGCCAAACACAATTTTCCGTGCCGTTGTGCAGAAAACGTATGGAATTGAAATTTCATTTGCCGGATGGATGGCGTTTGGTGTACCGCTATCAATCATTTTCTTAGCGATAGCCTGGTTTTATTTAGTGAAAGTCGCTTTTCCAATGAAAATCAAGCAGCTGCCCGGTGGGAAGAAGGTTATTCATAATGAGAAGGAAGCGCTCGGGGTTATGTCGCCAGAAGAAAAGATTGTGATGACAGTCTTTACGATAACGGCTCTGGCCTGGATCTCACGCTCATTTGTACTCGTGCAAATCAATGAAAATATCAACGATACCATTATTGCTATGATCGCTGCCATCGCTCTTTTTCTAATCCCCTCGATCAGTAGAAAAGGAGATTTTATCTTAGATTGGGATACTGCAAAAGGTCTGCCATGGGGAATTTTACTACTTTTTGGAGCTGGCCTGGCGATTGCGACGGGCTTCCAAGAGTCCGGACTTGCCGAATGGATTGGGACACAATTGACCATCTTAGAAGGGGTCACCTTTATCCTGATTTTAGCCATTGTTGTCGCGATTGTTATATTCTTGACTGAAATTACATCGAACACAGCAACAGCGACGATGATGTTCCCGATTATGGCTTCATTAGCTCAAGCTATTTCTGTCCATCCGTATAGTCTGATGATCGGCGCAGGTGTCGCGGCAAGCTGTGCCTTTATGCTGCCAGTTGCCACACCCCCTAACGCCGTAGTCTTCGGTTCCGGGTATTTGAGAATTCCTGATATGGCAAAAGCCGGCTTTCTATTGAATATATTCGCTATTTTTCTAGTTACATTAGCGATTTATTTCTATTTGCCTATGATCTGGGGAATTGATTTGACTTCTTTCCCTGATCAATTTCAAAAATAATAGAGGATGAACTTAAAAAATGGCAAGAAATCAGCCAACAATGACTCCATACTCATCGAGGGAAGCAGGGTTTTGGTGCGTAACCATCGCGCTGATGCTCGCTTCCTTGCTTATATTTTCAACTTTGTATGTCTTTCAGCCCTTATTACCTGTTTTCGTACAAGAGTTCAAAATTAGCGCAACAGAATCAAGTTTTTTAATGTCAGCAGCGGTCATCTCGATGGCCGTTGGATTATTTGTATTGGGATTTTTATCAGATCGATACGGAAGACTCCGACTGATGCAGCTATCCCTGGTAATTACAGTCGTTCTGCTTATAGCTATGCCCTTCAGTTCCTCTTTTGAGTGGCTTGTGGCATTGAGGCTCTTGCAAGGGTTTTTCCTTGCAGGGATTCCAGCTGCAGCAATGGGATATTTAGGGGAAGAGGTCTCATCGAACCATCTGGGACTGGCTATGACGCTTTATATTTCAAGTAATGCTTTTGGCGGCATGGGGGGAAGAGTAGTAGGCGGGTATTTGACCGGCGTTTTCCAATGGGAAAGTATGCTTTTCATACTCGCAGGCGTCGGTGTAATCGCTATGATTTTATTTATCTGGTTATTGCCGAAAGAACGTTTCTTTGAAAAAGTGGATCAGTCCTTGAAAGAGGACTTGCGTGGCATGATCGTACATTTAAAGGATCGTTCGATGCTCGTGTTATTCATGGTCGGATTACTCCTGCAAATAGTCTTTACTGCAGTATGGACGTACTTACCTTTTTATCTACAATCCGATCCATACAATTGGTCACTGAAATGGATATCCATCACCTATTTTGCGTATATTCTCGGAGTTTTAGCACCACCGTTTGCCGGGAAGCTCTCTGATTCTTTAGGTCAGACAAAAATGATGTTTGCGGGATTACTCATCCTTATTGGGGGAGTGGTTCTGACATTATTTTCTCCAGTCGGGTTTATTCTTGCAGGCTTGGCGCTTTTATGTTCTGGTTTTTTTGTAGCCCACTCTATGGCTGCAGCCTTAGTCAGTAAATCAGCCACCCATCATCGGAGCGGAGCTTCAGGATTTTATTTGATCAGCTATTACACAGGTGTGGCAATAGGAAGTACAGCGGTAGGTGCATTATGGGAAAATTATCAATGGATCGGGGTAGTGGCCACAAGTCTGGTCCTTGTCTTCATATTTATTTGTTTTCCCCTTTTCAAGAAGTGATAGAATGGGAGGGAGGGAGTTGAGAGTATGGGTGATAAGCGACCAAACGTTAAAGGGATTGATGTTGATACCAACACAAGGTGTGCCCACTATCACACGGAAAAAGACATCATTGCTATTAAGTTTCATTGCTGTAAAGAATACTACGCCTGTTATTACTGTCATAAAGAAGCAGCGGGGCATCACGCCATTCGATGGCCAAAAGAAGAATGGGATGGACCTGCGATCTTATGTGGGAACTGTTCCCATGAATTAAGCATTTCAACTTACCTTGACGTAAACAACTGTCCAAACTGCGATCACGAGTTTAATGAAGGATGCAGCAATCACTACCATCTTTATTTTGAATATGACCGAAAAGGCTTGTAGAGGCTGAATATCTCTGCAAGCTTTTTTTATGACTTTAAATTTTGAATAACATACGAAATCTATTATTTAACTAAGAGGGGTTCTCAAATAACTGTTACTGATTCTAAAATATCTCCTCTTCATTCTTAAAATTCTTTTAAAGCTTACGATCCTCACGAAATGGCCTGTTTTCTCTTCCTCTCTGAAGAATGACTTTTTAAAATTGACCTAAACTAAAGGACGCAGAACTAGTAGTTTTTACAATTATTTACTTTACGATGTTCCGCAGTTTACAACTAATCCCTAAAATAGCAACTGTAAGAAAAATCTACATACGGAGGGGAAAAAGAGTGAAAAACCGCGTAGCGAAGAAAATCATGTCGGTTACTGCCTTGTCTTGCTTGCTTGTGGGGAGTACTGGGTTAGGAAGTAAGCAAGTACATGCCGAGGAACATAGTGATAAAGAAGTAAAAAACGTCATCTTTATGATTGGAGATGGAATGGGGCCGTCCTATACGACTGCCTATCGATATCTGAAGGATGATAGGAGCACAAAGGAAATGGAAGAGACAGCTTTTGATCCGCACTTAGTGGGAATGCAGTCGGTTTATTCATACGACCCTTATCATGACGGCGGGGAAGACGATGAAAAAGAAAATATACCGGATTCTGCAGCAACAGCCACATCTATGTCTTCTGGTACTAAAACCTACAACGGTGCAATAGCCGTTGATTTAGAAAAGGAAAACACGAAGACCGTTTTGGAAGCTGCCAAGGAAAAAGGATTGGCGACAGGTTTAGTTGCGACTTCCCAAATCAACCACGCAACCCCCGCTGCATATGGGACCCATGATGAAGATCGCAACAATTATGATGCGATCGCTGATGATTACTATGATGATATGATCCAAGGGGATCATAAAGTGGACGTGCTTCTTGGTGGAGGAACGGATTTCTTCGAGCGTGATGATCGTAACCTTGCTAAAGAATTCCAAAAAGATGGCTATGATTATGCGACGACAACGAAAGAAATGGTGAAATCAAAGAGCGATCAAATTTTAGGTTTATTTGCTCCTGTTGGCTTAGAAAAAGCGATTGATCGTCCTGAGGAGCAACCTTCTCTAGAAGAAATGACGACCACAGCTCTTGAGAAGCTGAAAAGTGACGAAGACGGGTTCTTCCTTATGGTTGAAGCCAGTCAGATTGACTGGGCTGGTCACGATAACGATGTCGTAGGGGCCATGAGTGAAATGGAGGATTTTGAAAAAGCCTTCAAGAAAGCTATTGAATTTGCAAAAGAAGATGGAGAGACTCTAGTTGTTACGACAGCGGACCACTCTACTGGCGGATTCTCGATTGGTGAAGGTGGACCCTATAAATGGGATCCAGCAGTGATTCAGGCTGCAAAACGCACACCGGACTTTCTAGCGCGCCAGATTGTCGAAAAAGATACTGATATTGAGAAAACATTAACACAAAACATCGGCTTTGAACTAAAAGCAGAAGAAATCCAAGCGGTTAAGGATGCAATGGCTAATGCTTCTGAAGAAGACAAAATGATGGAAGTGGATAACAGCATTGAACAAATTTTCAATGAGCGCTCTGGAACTGGCTGGACGACAGACGGCCACACGGGTGTTGATGTTCCTGTATATGCCTACGGTCCTGGGTCTGATATGTTTGCAGGTAAGATTGACAATACTGAAAATGCGGACAACATCTTCAAGCTTCTCGGTTTATCTAAATCAGAAGACGGAGGTACGCTTGCCGATACAAACGTTTCTTATCCTACTGGTGTACTTGTTGGTGCACTGATCGCAGGAGCGGGTGCTATTCTAGTTTTACGCAGAAAAAAATCTCTCAGCTAATTCATTAAAAAGATCACCCGGGGTGATCTTTTTTTATGGCTCTTTTCCTAATTCTATTGACCCTGTCCTTCGACACTCGTATAATAAAAATACAGAATAGTCTGTCACCTTTTGTTGTTTCTTCCGTTATTGTTGGGCTACTGTCATTCCATAGTCACAGTCGTTTGTCGATAAACGCTTTGATATGAAAAAAGGAGGAGTGAACAGCATGTCGCAAAGTCCAAACAATCCGATGCCTCCAAAAGGCGGAGGAACACCAACCCCTGGGATGAAAAAATCCTCGACTGGGCTGGATGAAAATGTTGGAGGGGTCATTGCCTATTTACTCGGTTTTGTCAGCGGCATCGTATTATTGCTTGTGGAGAAAGAGAACGACACCATTCGTTTTCATGCGATGCAGTCCACGATCGTTTTTGGTGGAATTTTTGTCATAGGGATGGTACTGAACCTAATTCCGATCATTGGACTTCTGGTGAGCTTACTGCTTACACCTGTTTCGCTTATTTTGTGGATTTTTTTGATGATAAAAGCGTACCAGGGGAATCGGTATCACTTACCTTTTACAGGGAAGGTGGCAGAAAGTCAGTTGCGAAAAATGATGTTTTGAGAATAAGGGCTCGTGCAGAGGTGATTTTCTGTACGAGTTTTTTTGTTGTTTAAAAGTGGTTCAATCACTGATTTTTTCATGAATAAAGGGTCTGCATCTCTGAATGTCAGACCCCTTTTTTTATCTCATTTTAAAGTGAGCATTAAATTGACCCCGGAGCATTCGTTCCATCATTTTATCCTTTTTCTCTTTACTGCTCTGCATATCTTTTTTAATCTCATACGTTTGAACACCTTCCTCACGTTTATCGGCAATTTGAAGAAGCAATTCTACATCTGAGAATGAATATCTTCGTGTGCCCCGAGTGGTTCTTTCAGGATAGATCAATCCTTTTTCTTCGTAATAACGAATTTGTCTCACCGACAGCCCTGTCAGTTCATTTACAGTTCCAATTGAGATCACTTTCTTCTCCTTGTATGAAGACATCCCTTCTCCTCCTTGAAAATAGAAAGCAGTTATGCACGATCCAGCCTTTTCACGAGTGTTTCCAATTCACTTAATGTAAGGGTTTGTATGGTTTCATCTGATGAGTGAAATACTCCAGCTTCTACCAGTCTTTCGATGTAATGTTGTTTCATTGTTTCAACAGCATGACGCAAATAATTTTTCATGATGGATCACCTCATCTTGAAAGTATTTAGAAGTAAACGAACAGGTACTGGGCTTCAGAATTGAAACAAACCATATTCATAGTTCCGTTTGGTTCCCCTCCTGCAATCTATGATACAGTCTAGAATATCTTACTAGGATTCATATGTCACTCCATATGTAAGAAAATCTAACATTAATTGTATAAACATGATATATTACCTTACATATTCAGGTTCGATTTGCCTGTTTTCTTGTATTTGGTTTACACGTTTTCGGTAAAGTGAATCATGGGTGTAAGAGGACATTAATGGTTTAAAAGGAGTGGGCGCATGTGGATTAATCATCGTTTTTTTAAATATTTAACAGGGGTCATCCTTGTTTTAATATGTATTTTTTTCTTGGAACTTCTTCATTTTTTCGAACCTATATTAAAGATTTTTAATACGCTTTTTTACCCCTTTTTGATTGCGGGGTTTCTTTTTTACTTAATCAGGCCGCTGGTAGGAGCGTTGGCTAAGATTAAGTTCTTCCCTAAGCCTGTTGCAATTCTTGTAGTGTTCGCCGGTATTGCTGGGGTGATTTATGCCGGGTTCAATTTATTGGCAGATAAAGTGATAAAACAAATGACTAACATCTCAAATCTTCCACAAAACTTAAAAGATAGCGCGAAGGAAGCGGAAAAACAAATTGAAAAGAAAGATATGGGCATGCTTTCGACTGATGCACTTAGTCAACGTGTGAATAGTTTCTTTAGTGATTTTATTCAAACCATCAGTGATAATGCTTCACAAATATTTTCCGCGATTGCAGGAGCTACCACTGTCCTGATAATTGTGCCTATAGTACTTTTCTTCTTATTGAAAGATGGCCACAAACTGATTCCGTTTTTAAGAAAAGCATTTCCGAGAAGGTTTAAAGTAGAGGTAGAGGACTTATTGAAAGATATCGATAAAACGTTATCGGCTTATTTGATCGGTCAGGTGACCGTAGCCTTTGTGGACGGTGTGCTGGCATACATCGGTTTTCTTATTATTGGACTGGATTATGCGCTCGTACTTTCGATGTTCATTATCATAACGGCGATCATTCCGTTCTTTGGACCGATTATCGGTACGATTCCGGCGTTTGTCGTAGCCCTTATGCAGGATCCTGCCATGGCGCTTTATGTCATTATTATCATAATTGTGGTACAGCAGTTGGAGGGGAATCTAGTTGCACCGCTGGTTCTCGGCAACCGGCTTCATATGCACCCGCTTACGATTATTTTGCTAATTATAGTGGCGGCTCCTTTATTTGGTTTTATTGGAATGGTTATTATCGTGCCGTTGTATGCAGTTGTGAAAATGGTGTTAAAAGATCTATATAAAATGTATCAAGCGCACACATGAGAAAAGCCAGCTCCTTGTGAAAGGGGCTGGCTTTTCGTTATCTCATAGTGACTTCTTTCATGATGAACCCGCTCTTTGGAAGCGAGGGCATCTTACGAAGGCTGTAGCTGTAATCTTGTTTAGGAACCTTGTACTGAAGGTGGCGTGCCATAAATTGAAAGCTTGCCTGAAGAACTTCGAGTGTCGGCCATTCACCAGGACAGCGGTGTCCCTTATAATAGTCGCCTCCTCCTTGAGGGATCAAGTCAAATAGTCCGCCTTCCCAATCTTGAAATCGTTCTGGTTTGAAAGTGTCTGGATCCTCCCATATACGCGGGTCGTGGTTCGTTCCGTAAACGTCGATAAGGACAAGTTGGTCTTTTTTAAATGAGTATTGCTGCCAGGTAAAATCATGATTAACGCACGCACCCAAGTAAGGGACAAATGGGTAATAACGCCTAACTTCCTGAGTGAAGTGGAAGAGATAATCGTCGTCTCCAGCCACTTGAGGTTTTGTATGAGGAAAATCCTCAAGGGCAACGGCTCCAAATGTTAGAAATTTGGATATGGCAACAAGCGGGCGGATTACATTAAGGAGCTCAATGGCAGCCATACGGGCATCCAGTTGTTTTCCTTTAAGATCTCTATGGTTTGCCATCTCATAAAGTGCTGTACCTTCCTGAAGATCAAGTTTACCTTCTCTTACTTTAATAATAAGGTTTTCTATCCATTTTTCTGAACGTTTACGCGCTCTTCGGCTCTCGATATGCTTAGGACCCACTGCGCTGAATCCATCGATCATCTTACTTAAATCCTCGGTTCGTTTTGGGACCTCTTTTTCTAATAGAGGTACTCCTGCCCAATCGCACGCTGTCCGGCATAATAGTTCACGAGTCTCATCATAAAGGACAACTTTTTTCATCCCTTGCCATTTGCCGGCAAACTGTTCCCAATAGGTAGTTGTGAGTTCACGGAGGTTTTCTAATGCTTCAGGTGTCATTAAAGACATAAACAAAAGCTTGCGGTGGGCATGAGCTTCACCATCCATTGTTTGTATTGCGTTTTCTCCAAATAACGTTTTTAAAACGCGTTTAGGCAAAGCTCCATTCCTATTCATACGTTTGGTATCATAAAAAAGCTCTGCCCCTTTTTCTCCGCTTAAAAGTGCTACTTTTTGACCTAACAATCTGGTTTCATATACATCTAAATGATGATTTTGAACGCGTTTGGGTATAAATTCATATCCATCTTTAAAAAGAATAAGTGTATTGTCTAAGGTTCTGTCTTTCGGTACTTTCATGGCCATATGTATGCCCCTCCTCATGGTTTACATGTTCTATTAGTTTCCTCTGAAAACCATTGAATAAACCAGTCTGGATGAGAAAAGTGGCTAAAATGAAAGTAGAGAAGAGAGTGAGGTGAATGTAAATAATTAGTATTTTCAAAAAATTGTTGAAATTTGAAAACTCTCTATGTATAATTCTTTTTAAGAAAGCGTTTCCATATAAACTGCATTCCCAATCTCTTCCTTCTTGTGGAAACGTTTTTACATAATAACTGTGAGGGGGGTGTCGACTAGGGAGGGTGAATGTATAACCACAAAAAAACGAGGAGGTATATGAAAAGGTATGATGAAAAAGAATTCGAGTTTCATTGTAGCCATGATTCCTGCCGGTATTGCGTTGAACTGGGTAGCGAATTCGATTGTTGAGATGCTAAAGCTTCCGTTGTTTTTGAATAACATAGGAACCGTGTTGAATGCCATTGTGCTTGGACCGCTTTGGGGCGGAGCCACAGCATTGATGACGAATGTGATTCTGGCACTTATTGTTCGTTGGACCTACTTACCATTTGCTGCAGTTGGAATATTTGTCGCTTTCTTAGCCCACTTTTTCTATAAAAAAGGCTGGTTTAAGAAGGGGTGGAAGGTTATTACTTCAGGTGCGGTTACTGGATTACTAGCTTCAGCAGTAGCTACAGTGATATCTGTCTATGTTTTTGGTGGTTTTTCCGGTCATACCGTCGATGTGTTGACGGCTGGACTGATTGCCTCAGGTCAGCAAATATTTAACGCTGCGTTTATCGCCAATATCCCTGGCACTATGGCAGATAAAATCCTTACATTCTGGATTGTTTGGATGATACTTAAGATCTTCCCAGTACGCTTTCTTCCGAACGCTAAAGATATCAGGGAAAAGATCGGAGCAGTGAAGAGTAAGCATAAGGAAAGAAAAATGTCCGCATAAAAAAGAACATCAACACAACACACTTTTGGACGAGGGTTGTATGATGCTCTTTCAGCTTACCTAAGATTTTATAGAAGAAAAGACTAGAAATCAATAAATAACAACTGGTTAACACTTGGAAAAGGGTCAAATCATCTGACGCTTTGACCTTTTTCCAATAAAAAAAAAAGAACTAGGGAGGACTGTCGATGAAGTTTGGCAGGTTTACATTGAACAGTGATAATGAAATAAAGCAGGGAGTACTCACATCTGACGGTGTTGCAGAAATTAGTGGGGACATCTATTCTGATTGGTTTTACCTAGGGCAGACGTTCTCGAGTGAAGAAGTGGAATGGCTAGCGCCGATCGTGCCAAATCAAATCATCGGAATCGGCGCCAATTATGTAGCCGATAAAAAGGACTTGCCAGAAGAAGGTCCAGAGATGCCAGTGTTTTTCTTTAAATCCCTTTCATCCGTCATCGGTCCGGAAAGGGATATCGTCATTCCGGAAACGATTGAAGAAGTGAAATTTGAATCAGAGCTGGCCGTAGTCATCGGAAAAGAAGCGAAGGATATTGAAGAAAAAGACGTGCTGGATTACGTCTTTGGCTATACGATTGGAAATGATGTGACAGCTCCTCAATTCTTCCATAAGGATGGGCACTGGACGCTCGGGAAGTCGTTCGATACATTCACGCCACTGGGGCCGGTGATAGAAACTAACTTCGATCCTGCTCAAGCAAGGATTCAAGCGTTTCATAATGGAACGAAGAAACAAGATAGCCCAACATACCTGATGATCGTCCCGATAAAGCGAATGATTTCTTACTTGAGTAAAGTCATGACGCTTAAGGCTGGAGACGTCATTTTAACAGGAAGCCCGGTTGGGGCGGAGTTTTTGAGTGAACATGATGAGGTTGAATGTAAGATTAAAGGAATTGGTTCTTTAGAGAATCGCGTCATTCGTTCAAAGCGTAAGGTAAATGTGTAATACAACCTTCCTTTATTTTGAGTTCATGTAAAAACGTTTCCATATAATTTTCATTAAATATTTCAATATTTTCAGAATATTATTGAAAATAAACCTCCTATTAAAGTATAATGAAAACAACTAGAAAACGGATTTTCCCGGGGATGGAACGACGATCATCCATATAATGATCGAAATACAGGGAAACGTTTCCATAAAATGATAGGAAGTGTGAAAATGGTAACGATTAAAGACGTGGCAAAAGTAGCGAACGTATCCATATCAACAGTTTCCAGAGTACTGAACAATAGTGGATACACGAGCGCCTCTACGAAGGAAAAAGTCCATAAAGCAGTGGATGAGCTGAAGTTTCAAAAAAATATGGTAGCAACGGCGATGATCAAGAAACAAACATCGACCCTTGGGTTAATCATCCCGGATATTAAAAACATTTTTTATGGCGAACTGACAAGGGCCATCGAAGATGAAGCTCATAAGCATGGCTTTAATGTCATCCTTTGCAACACGGACAACGACTTGAGCAAAGAGTCGGAGTATCTAAACTTTCTACTTCGAAAAGGAATTGACGGAATCATTTTCTCAACGCCGGAAATCAACGATAGAAATGTCCGTGAAATTATGAAGACGAGACCTGACCTGCCTCTCATTATTCTCGGAAGTCAGGTGAAAGATGTAAGGCTGGACGAAGTTTTAGTGGATAACTTTGAAGGGGGCTACCAGGCGACGAAACACTTGCTGGAACTTGGTCACCAGAAGGTTGGGTATATTGGCGGGCAGCCGGATTCTTATTCGACCGTCGAGCGGTATAAAGGTTATCAAGAAGCCCTCGAGGATTATAAAGTAAAACTGAATAATAATTATGTGAAACTTGATGAATTTAAGATTCACAGTGGTTATAACAAAGGATTGGAAATGCTTTCGAGAAAAGACCGGCCGACAGCGATCTTTGCAGGAAATGATGCGATTGCCGTCGGGATCTACAAGGCGGCACGAGAGCTTGGGTTGAACGTTCCTGAACAACTGTCGGTCATCGGGTTTGATGATTCGCAATTTGCAGAGATCGTTGACCCGGAATTAACGACGATTCGTACGCCAATCTCTGAAATGGGGCAAAAAACCGTTGAATTAATTGTCAAAATCGTCAAGGAAGGCAAGAACTTCAAAGAAACGGTTACCTTCCAGCCGACGCTCATTGAACGGGGGTCGACAAGCAGAGTTGTAGACGTCCACTAAGAACAAATACACTGAATGAAGAAGGAGGAAATGATTTGAACAGTTTGTATATGCAAAAAGATAGTCTGATTCACAGCTTAGATCCGAGGACTAAAATGATTTTTGTCGCTTTTGTTGTTGCCAGTTCGTTTATTTTAAATGACCCGGCTCTCCAGCTAGTTTTACTTGTCGCTTTATTTCCTTTAGTGGTCGCCGCAAAGCTAGTCAAACCTTATCTCGTATCGATTCAGTTCCTTCTGCTATTTGCTGTCCTCATTATGACCGTTCATGGAATCTATAATCCGATTGGAGTTACACCTGTATTTGAAATTTTCGGAGGTCTGACTTTCAAGTATGAATCGATGGTTTATGCTTCCGTCATGTCTTTCAGAATCTTAGTCATCGGTACGGCAGCTGTTCTATTTGTTATGACGACTCATCCATCAGATATGGCCTCTGCCTTAGTGAAATGGAAAGTTCCTCACTCTTTTGCTTTCATTTTGCTTTCGACGTTCCAGATCATTCCGATCATCGCAAGAGAAGCGAAAATCGTGATGGAAGCTCAGCAAGCCAGGTGTTTGGATGTGAAAGGCAACCTGATTCAACGAGTGAAAAACCTTGTACCGATGTTTGCCCCACTATTTATCATCACGTTTATGAAGGTCCACCAGCTCTCCTACGTGCTTGAATGCCGGGCATTCAGCAGGAAGGGCAACAAAACGAGCTTAAGAGAAACTAAAATTGGTTCCCTTGACTACACCTTTTTGTTAGCGATGCTCGCTGCATTTGCGTTTGAAATTTACCTCAAACTGTTCATGATGGGATCTCTTCACCTTACGACAGACGCATTGTTGACCTACTCCTTAATCGGAACGTGGATCGTATGCGGGTTTATGTTAGTGAAATTTCTTTATAAACAAGTTCAGGGGAAGATCGGAGGCGTTAGTTCATGAGTGAAATAGCCATTGAAGTCAAAGACCTCACCTTCAGGTATCCTGATACTGAAGGAGATACGCTGAAAGATATTAATTTTTCGATCGAAAATGGAGAAATCCTCGGTATCATTGGTCCTACAGGAGCTGGGAAGTCGACGTTAGCGATGTGTATCAACGGACTCGTCCCCCAGGTAATCAATGGAGAAATGGAAGGTCAAGTGACTGTAAGAGGCATCGATGTCCATGAGAGCAATGTAGCGGCAATGTCCGAACATGTCGGCTTTGTTTTCCAGGAACCTGAGAACCAATTAAGCCAAATGACGATTGAGGAAGAAATTGCTTTCGGAATGGGGAACCTCGGTGTTTCAAGAGATGAAATGCTCATTCGAATCAAGGACGCTTTAGCGCAGGTAGGCCTGACTGGGTTTGAAAAGAGAAGCCCGCTTGCCTTATCGGGAGGTCAGCAGCAGCGTCTCGCGATTGCAGCGGTATTAGCGATGAGACCGACGATCATGATTATGGATGAACCAACTTCGATGCTTGATCCAAAAGGGAAGAATGAAGTTTATGACGTGCTCCAGAATTTAAAGGACTACGGGATGACAGGAATCATCATCGACCATGAAGTCGAACGAATTGCGGCATATTGTGACAAAGTGCTTGTCCTGAATCATGGCGAAATCCAAATGTTCGGCACACCAGAAGAAATTTTCACAGAAATAGAGGAGTTGCACGCCCTCACGCTTCATGCTCCGCAAGTCACAGAATTTCTGGCAGGGTACAATCAGAAATTTAACCAGGATCTCAAGTTAGCGACAACAGTTGAAGAATCTGTATCCATTTTTGAAAACGCATACAAAAACAGGTGAGACCAACAGGAGGGATAGAAGTGAATCCGTATATTTCAGTGAAAAATGTTTCCCATGTGTATCCTGGCGGTGTGAAGGCGATCCAGGACATCAACTTAGACATTCATGAAGGCGAAGTTGTAGCCATCTTAGGAAGCAATGGGTCTGGAAAAACGACGCTCGTCAAACACTTTAACGGTTTACTTACACCGACAACCGGAGAGATCACGATCGGCGGCTTAAACACGAAGAAAGAGAAGATCGCTAAACTATCCAGCCTTGTCGGGTATGTGTTCCAGAATCCGAATCATCAGACATTCCTTCCGACGGTCGGGCAAGAACTGGCTTATGGATGTAAAAATTTAAAGATGGATGATGAGGAAATTGAAACACGTGTCCAAAAGGCCATAGAAATCTTTGAACTGGAAGACCAGTTAGAGGACAACCCTTTTGACCTTAACTCCAGTCAGCGCAAGGAAGTAGCGATGGCTTCGATTATGGCGGTATCGCCGAAAGTTATTGTGCTTGATGAACCAACGACAGGGCAGGACCATAAAGGCTGTAAACGAGTGCTGGAGCTGGTCAAAATGTTTAAAGAACATGGCCATATCGTCGTCTTGATTACCCATGACATGCATTTGATCGGGGAGCTGAACTGCCGCACAGTCGTTATGAACCAAAGCCAGAAAATTGCAGACGATCATGCGAAGGTTGTTTTCTCAGATAAAAGCATTATGGAGGAAGCAGGACTTCAGCCTCCGCAGATTACCACATTCGCAAATCAAATCTCGCACTTCGATTCAAATCAAACCTATCTAACCGTAGATTCTATCTTAGAATGGATGGATTCAAACCAAAAGGAGGCAGTTAAAGTTGGCTCAAGATCTTAAATGGAAAGCAAAAGCAAATCGACCAGAATCAGCGGATCAATCTCAATATCACATTCGGTGCCGTCCAGGGGATGTAGAAAAATATGTGCTGCTGCCAGGAGACCCTGAACGGGTGGGGCAAATGGCGAAATTATGGGATGAACAAAGGCATGTAGCCACTTACCGTGAGCATGTTACATACACAGGTAAAGTGGGAGGCGTAGGAATCTCCGCTTGCTCAACCGGAGCTGGTGGTCCATCGACAGCGAGCGCGTTGGAAGAACTGGCTGAGATCGGTGCGGAAACGTTCCTTCGCGTAGGGACATGCGGTGCGATGCAGGAAGATATTGCACCAGGGGATTTGATCATTTGTGCTGGGGCTGTTCGGAATGACGGGACAAGTGATCAGTATGTGGATGACAAGTATCCCGCTGTCGCCAACCAGGAAGTCGTCATGGCTCTGATTGAAGCTGCCGAACGTCTCGGAGTTAACTATCATGTGGGGATTGGTTATACCGCTGCTTCCTTCTTCTGCGGACAGGGAAGACCGGGATTTCGAAATTATAACCAAAGCTGGATGCATACGATCATGGACGATATGCAGCGGGCTGGCGTATTAAATTTTGAAATGGAAGCGGCTACTGTATTAACGCTCAGTAATCTCTTCCAATTGCGAGCGGGCGCCATTTTTACAGCGGTCGCCAATCGAGTAAAAGATGAATTTGAGTATAAAGGCGAAGGGGTGGAGCAGTCGATTGCTGTGGCAACGGAAGCGACAAAAATCCTCAGTTACTGGGATGATTTGAAGAAACAATCTGGAAAACCGTATTTCTATCCATCTCTATTACTTGGAAACCAGGGAGGTCAAACACTATGAAAATAGGAATTATCGGAGGCACGGGCTTTTATAACTTAGTAGAAGATTTGAGGGAAATGACGGTTCCTACCGAGTATGGAGAAGCAGTTGTCTTTGAAGGGACGCATGCTGGCAAGGAAATCTATTTTTTACCCCGTCATGGAAAGTCTCATGATAGTTTAGCGCACCAGGTCAATTATCGAGCTAATATGCTGGCGTTAAAACAGCTGGGGATTGATCATGTGATCGCCATGTGTGCGGTCGGATCATTAAATCCGGATATTCCCGTAGGAGCACTAGCTTTACTCGACCAGTTCATGGACATGACAACGAAGCGGGAGAACACGTACGGAAAGTATTCCGTAGAAATTACTCAGCCTTACTGTCCGGATCTTAACAACACCTTCCTTGCCGCTGCGAAAGAGCTGGACATGGATGTCACGCCTAAAGCCAATTACATTTGCGTCGATGGCCCCCGCTATGAAACATCGCTTGAAATCAATGTGTACAAGCAGTGGGGCATGGACGTTGTCGGGATGACGAATGCGACAGAAGCGAGTCTGGCAAGAGAACTTGGCATTGCGTATGCCGTTGTAACGATCTCGACAGATTTAGCGGCTGGGACGACGGATGTTCCACCAGATCTTGATACCCATAAAAATGTTGTGATCGATAACCAGGAGAAAATCAAAGAGCTTTTCTTAAAAACGATCGAGCTGGCTTCAGATGATAAACCTTCCATAGCCCATGAAGCTTACGAGCGGGCGCTTGCAGCTAGAAAAGAGAAGCTTGCCAAGATGGAAACGACCCAAGTCTAGTAAGTGATGCGTACACTCATAAAGAATGCTGACATTTTGTCTATGAGACCGGGGGAGG
Organism: Halobacillus mangrovi; assembly: GCF_002097535.1. Taxonomy (GTDB): domain Bacteria; phylum Bacillota; class Bacilli; order Bacillales; family Halobacillaceae; genus Halobacillus; species Halobacillus mangrovi_A. Next base: position 3,443,729 of record NZ_CP020772.1, on the reverse strand, counting down.
CCATTTTCAAAGGGGCTATTGTAATAGAAAACGGAAAGGTGGTCAAGGTGATTCCACAACCCTACGATGAATCTTCTTTACAGGCAGAGGAAGCCGTTGATGGGGAAGGGATGATCGTGATGCCGGGCATGACCAATGCCCACTATCATTCGTATTCCAATTTGTTAAAAGGGACAGAAAACGCCCTCCCTTTGGAACTATGGTCTCTATACACAGTCGCTTACGGTCACTCGCTGACAGAGGAAGATATAGAATTAGCTGTGTTGTTAGGAGCTGCAGAAATGATCCGAAGCGGCGTTACAGGGTGTATCGATCATTTTCCGCACCTTCCAAAAGTGGACGCCGCCTTAAAGGCTTACGAACAATCGAAGATGCACGTTTCGGTAGCTCCGATGCTTCATGATATTCCGGACCATCGGTTTCTCCAGCTGGATTTACCGCCGCATTTAATGGAAAAGCTGGAAACCAGTCAGCCAAAAACGATCGAAGAAATGAAGGAGTTCTATATTCATTTAGTCTATGACTGGCATGAGAAAAAGGGAAGAATTCGTATCATGGCAGGTCCGAATGCTCCTCAGCGCTGCAGTACCGAAGCTTTGAAACTATGTAAGGAATTGAGTGAACGCTTTGACCTCCAAGTCCACACCCATTTACTGGAGACAAAGATTCAAGAGAGTTATAGCAGGAGATTCTATAAAAACGGCTTAGTCTATGAATTAGATCAGCTTGGGTTGCTGAATGACAGGCTGTCTGTCGCTCATGCAGTATGGCTGAATTCGGACGAAATAGATCTCTTAAAGGATCGAGGGGTATTCGTCATTCATAACCCGGCGAGTAATATGATGCTTGGAAGCGGAAGGGCTCCGATTCATGATTATCTGGAAAAAGGGGTGCCTCTCGCCCTCGGCACCGATGCCAGCAACTGTGGAACAGCCCATAGCCTATTTGAAACGATGCGGTTAGGGGCGATGATTCATCGCAGCTCTCAGCCAGATTTCGAAACCTGGGCTACTCCTTACCAAATGCTAGAAATGGTTTGTGGAAATGGAGCGAAAATCATCGGAGGCAGTCCCCGTGGTCGAATAGAAAGCGGCTATGACGCGGATCTCGTCTTCTTAAACAAAACTACAACCACATGGGCTTCGGACCACCATATCCCATCACAGCTGGTCTTCCACGAAACGGGCCAGTCGGTAGACAGCGTCATGATCAAGGGGGAGTGGGTCATGCGAAATAATCAAATCCTGTCATTCGATGAATACCATGTGATCCAAAGAGCTCAACACCGCTCTCAGAAAATAGCAGAAAACAGCACTTCTTCCCTCGCCTTAGCAGACGAGCTGAAGCCGCACGTAAAGGCATTTTACAATCAATTTTATAAATAAATTAGGAGGCGACGAAAATGAGTTTAGATTTATTAAAAAAAGAACTGGAGTATGTCTCTCATAAAGTCTATCAAAAAGGGTACACCCAGGCGACTGGTGGTAATATCAGCGTTCGTATTCCAGGTACCGATCATGTGCTGATTAAACGAAGCGGCATCAGCCTTGGGGAAGTAAGTAAAGAAGATGCCTTGATCGTTAACATGGACGGCGAGGTTGTTGAAGGGCAAGGGAAGCCGTCGAAAGAGATAGGCTTCCACTTAGGAATTTATAAAGTCCGTCCTGACGTGAATGCCGTTGTCCACTGCCACCCGAATTACTCGATTGGGTACGCATGTTTAGGGAGAGAGCTGCCGCTTCCAACTGTAACGGCCCGCAAGCTGCTCGGTCACGTTCCATTAGCTGACGTGGCGCCATCCGGATCGAAAGAACTGGCTCAGCATGTGACGGATGTTTTCATCCAGAACCCGGGAATTAAAATCACACTTATGAAAGACCATGGAGTGTGTTCGGTTGGCCCTACACTTGAGGCCGCCTATAACGTCGTCGACCTTGCGGAGGCTACAGCAAAACAATCATTTATCTTAACGCAGCTGCGTGCCAGCGTCGAAAGTCCAGTAACCAATTAAGTAAAGGAGGGCAAGGTATGCAAAGGTTAGAATCATTAGCAAAGCGTTTGAAGGAAAAGGAGCTTGCTTTACCCATCTGGTTTGAGGAAGGGAAATTAAAGATCATTGATCAGACGAAGCTTCCTTTTGATGAAATCATCTATTCTTTCTCGGAAGTGAAACAGCTGGCTGATGCGATTCGGTCGATGATGATCCGCGGCTCTGGGGCCATCGGTCTTTGCGGGGCGTACGGAGTGTATTTAGCCGCCTATCAGTCTAAAGGCGATCCGGAAAATATCAAGCAAGCCGGGGAACTTCTTAAACGTACACGCCCGACTGCGGTGAATTTAATGAAAACGGTCGATGAGATGGTCGCCTCTTTCAAAGGTTCAGGGGAAGATGTGGTCGCTCAATTAGAGGAAAAAGCAGTAGAAATCATTGAGCGCCAGCTTCAGTTTGAATATCAATTGGGAGAAAACGGGGCGGAATTAATCGAAGACGGAGATACGATTATGACTCATTGCCACTCCGGTGCCCTAGGAGGAGCGGGCTATGGAGGACGTGCGTTATCTGTCATTCGAACCGCTCATGAACAAGGCAAAAAAATCCACGTATTTACGTGTGAAACGCGTCCTTACTTGCAGGGCTCAAGGATTACCGCCTATGAATTGAAAAAGTTCGGAATCCCTCACACGTTGATCACCGACAACATGTCCGGATTTTGTATGAGTAAGAGGATGATCGATAAAGTCGTCGTCGGCTCCGATCGTGTCTCGGCAAACGGGGACCTGGCGAATAAAGTTGGGACGTATATGCATGCCCTCGCCGCTAAGGAACACGGTATACCTTTTTTTACGGCAACCTCCAGTCATACGATCGACTTCCATACACCGAGCGGTAAAGCGATTGAAGTTGAAATGCGTGACTCCAGTGAAGTGACGCAGATTAAAGGAGTTCCGATCGCTCCTGAGGGCACGAAGGCTTTATACCCTTCTTTTGATATCACTCCAAACCGCTTGATCACAGGGATTATTACCGAAAAAGGAGTGATCCAGGCTCCATTTGAAACCAATCTGAGAAAGGTCAGAGAGAAAGTGGACATTCTTCAATAAGAACAGGAGGAGCTTTCATGATCAAGGAAGCAGTGCTTGCCATGCTCGCCGGTATCATTATCGGTATTGTATTCAAATTGATTAAACTGCCTCTGCCGGCGCCTCCTGTCCTCGCAGGAGTGTTAGGAGTTGTGGGTGTGTACGTTGGGGGTAAGATTATAGAAACCGTACTGCTCAGGTTGCAATAATTCAATCACATATGAAGGAGGAATTATATGAGTGACTATGTTAAAGTCGGAAATCTAGAGGTCGATTCGAAATTATATGAATTCATTGTCTCCGAAGCTCTGCCGGAAAGCGGAGTGGACCAGGATCAATTCTGGGAGGATTTTGATACGTTAATCCACGAGTTAACCCCGATCAATAAAGATCTGCTAGCCAAAAGGGACAAGATCCAAAAACAAATCGATACTTGGCATAACGAACATTCAGGTTTTTATGACAAAGACTCCTACAAAGAATTCCTCAAGGAAATCAATTATTTAGAACCTGAAGGCGAGGACTTTACCATCACTACAAAGGATGTGGACGATGAAATTGCTGTTCAGGCAGGTCCTCAGCTCGTTGTCCCGGCAGATAACGCCCGATATGCCCTCAACGCAGCCAATGCCCGTTATGGAAGCCTGTACGATGCGCTTTACGGAACGGATGCCATTCCGGAAGAGGAAGGCTTTGAAAAAGGAAACTCTTATAATCCGAAGCGTGGAGAAAAGGTCGTGGCGTATGCGAAAGCGTTTCTTGATGAAATCTTCGCACTCGAACAGGCTTCTCACAAAGATGTCGTTACATACGCCATTGAAGCAGGGACCCTTGCCGCCATCCTTCAAAATGGAGAAAAAGTAACGCTGAAGAATCAAGCTCAATTCAAAGGGTATCAAGGTTCCCCATCAGAACCGTCAGCGATACTGCTTCAAAATCACGGCCTCCATCTGGAAATCGAAATTAACCCGAATCATCCGGTTGGTAAGAGGGATCCTGTGGGCATTAGTGATATCGTGATGGAATCAGCCACGACTACAATCATGGATTGTGAAGACTCTGTAGCAGCCGTCGATGCCGAGGATAAAGTGCTTGTTTATCGGAATCTCCTCGGGTTAATGAAAGGGAGGCTGAAGGCTACCTTCCAAAAGTCAGGCAGAACCGTTACGCGGAACTTGAACCCTGATCGAAAGTATATTACGCCAGAAGGGGAAGATATTACGCTCCACGGCCGTTCGCTTATGTTTATGAGAAATGTCGGACACCTGATGACGACACCTTCTATACTGGATGAAAAAGGAGAGGAAGTTCCAGAGGGGATCATGGACGGCGTACTTACTTCGCTTGTCGCCAGACACGATTTAATAAGAAACAGCCGCTATGAAAATTCTGCGAAGAAATCCATCTATATCGTTAAGCCGAAAATGCACGGATCAGAAGAAGTCGCTTTTGCCAATGATCTATTCAACAGAATTGAAGATCTGTTAAAGCTAAACCGCAACACGATCAAAATGGGCATTATGGATGAAGAGAGACGTACGACGCTGAATCTGAAAAACTGTATCGAGAAAGCGAAAGAACGGATCGTTTTCATCAATACCGGCTTTCTGGACCGGACGGGAGACGAAATTCATTCGTCTATGGCTGCCGGACCGATGATAAGGAAGAAGGAAATGAAAGGTTCGAAGTGGCTGGATGCTTATGAGAAATCAAATGTTAGCGTTGGATTAGAGGCAGGACTGTTCGGGCGTGCTCAAATCGGAAAAGGGATGTGGGCGATGCCGGAGATGATGAAGGCAATGCTTGAGGAGAAGGGCTCGCAGCTGAAAGCAGGAGCCAATACCGCCTGGGTGCCATCTCCGACCGCAGCGACGCTGCATGCGATCCACTATCATTACTACAACGTCAAAGCTACCCAGCAGCAAATTGCCGCAAACATTCAGGACTATCGAGAGGACATCCTGGAAATCCCTGTCGCAGAGAATTCGGATTGGTCCGAAGAAGAAATTCAGGAAGAGCTCGATAATAACGCGCAAGGGATTTTAGGGTATGTCGTTCGCTGGGTGAACCACGGGGTCGGATGTTCCAAAGTCCCCGATATCCATAACATCGGGTTAATGGAAGACAGGGCGACCTTAAGAATCTCCAGCCAGCATATGGCAAATTGGCTGCATCAGAACATCGTGGCAGGCGAACAGGTACTGGAGACGATGAAGCGGATGGCCAAAGTCGTTGATCAGCAAAACGCTGGGGATCCTGACTATCAGCCTATGGCTGAAAACTATGACCAATCCATCGCTTTTCAAGCTGCCTGTGATTTAGTTTTCAAAGGGCTGTCGCAGCCGAATGGATACACAGAGCCGATCCTTCATAAACGCCGCCTGGAAAGGAAGCAGCAACTGCTCTTGAATAAAGTTTGATAGAAAAGACCACTCCTTTTGAGTGGTCTTTTTTGATAGGAGGATTATTTCTTAATCTGATTTTCGATCAGCTTTACCTTGCGATCTTCCTTATGAGAAAGAGCCGCTGCTTCATTAATAAGCGTTAACAGAATCGCATCTTTCTGATAGATATTCGCCTGTTTTCCATCCATAATAGAGGATACCCATTGTTCCATCGGCATGGGATCTGCCTCCGGGATTTGGTCAGGAGTCACCCAGTTTTCTTCAGCAAGATGAGTGCTTTTTACCCTGATTTGACGATCTTCCACGAGTAAAGTTCCTTCTGTGCCATACAATTCAAGCTGAAAAGGGCTGCCTGTGGATACGAAACTGGTTTCAAGTGTTGCGATTGCTCCGGAGTCATATTCTATAAGAGCGGCAGAATAGTCATCGACTCCTCGGTTCATTAAGGATTTCAATGCTCCTGTCACTGTTACTGGATTACCTTCTGCTAACCGATTGGCAAGGTAAATAGGGTGGGCGCCGAGGTCGATCAATGAACCGCCGCCACACGCTTCTTCATCAAAAAAGCGGTCTGGAAGCCAGCCATCCTGATTTTCCTTTGTTGGGACAGCGCCGTTATGGGCCACTCGGCATCTTAGCATAGTTAGGTTGCCGAGTAATCCTTGATCTAAGGCTTGTTGGGCATATAAATAGTAGTCTGCTGTCAGTCTTGGGAGAGAGATCATAAACTCTACTCCAGCTTTATTGACTTCATCCAATATGTCCTGGCAATCTTTTGATGTAAAAGCGAGCACTTTTTCTGTAAAAATATGCTTTCCGTGTTTAGCCGCAGCAATGATGATTTCTTTATGTAAATTCGTCGGAGTAGAAACAATGACAGCATCAATGGAAGGGTTAGACAGAACCGCATCCAAATCTTTCTCAAAGGGCACATGTAATTCCTCAGCCCAGTGAGCTCCGCGTTCAGCATCCTCATCCCATAGGAGTTCAATCGTAATATCCGGGTTTTCCTGCGCTTCTTTTGCGTAATCCACGGCATGGACGTGCCACTTGCTAAGTAGGGCTACATTAATCATAAAGACCACCTTTTCTATATATTGAATTCTCCTATTATCAGTTTACCATGCTTACACATACTTGGAGAGGGCGGTAATGAAACAAAAAAGAGCACAGCCAAATTTTGGCTGTGCTCGTAATTTTTAGGGGGAGGTCTTACATTCATACTATTCGACATCCTGTTTTTCTTTAGGGGGTTAAACGGCAAAAGTTTAATTAGAGGCTAGTGTGTTTATTATCTTATGATGTTCCGGATACTGTTCTAACAGGTCTTCCTTATTGAACAGTTCAAAGTCATCAAAGTCGAATCCAGGAGAGACCATACAACTGACGAGGGAGAATGTGTCACGTTCATTAACGGAAGAGCCGAAGATCGTGTGCTTTGGCACCCTGTATTGCGGCACTTCACCGTTATCTAAATCAAGTCCTAATCTTACTTCTTCATAGATTCCATTGGGATGGATCATATGAATAGTCAAAGGACTGCCGGAATGGAAGTACCACAGCTCATCTGATTTTAAACGGTGAAGGTGAGACACATCTTCAGAACGAAGAAGGAAGTAGATGCTCGTATAAAATAATCGCTCTCCATTGTATTTCTTAATTAGAGTCTTATCCCCTGCTTTTTCGTCAGAAGAGTACGTTTGTTTATAAAAACCGCCTTCCGGGTGACGGTCTAAGCCAAGTTTATTAATGATTTTTTCAGCTTCTTCATGCATGGAAATCACTCCTCCTTTATAAGATGACATCATTATATCAGCCTTCACAGTCCATTGCAGAATAAGATGGAAAAGATCAAGCCTCTCGAAACTTGCTAATCATATAGTCATTGGTGTAGAGTAATAACGAGATTTTCACTTAGAATAATTGCTTATAGAGCCCGCTTTAAAGTGGAGGCTTTTTTTAATGTCCTAAAATTCATTTAGCAAATATCCCTTAAGAATTTTTTAGGGGGGTTAGGACACTTGCGCTCATATTAATAAGGAGGGAAATAGAATGGAACAACTTAGAAAAGGGAATCCTTTAGCTCTAATCCCTTTTGCGGTTTTTATCATACTTTTTATTGGAACTGGAATTTTAACGGGAGATTTCTATAAGCTGCCTGTTCTCGTTGCTTTATTTGCAGCGATTCTCGTTGCATTATTAATGAATCGAGAGATGAGCTTTCAAGACAAGCTTCGTCACCTTACAGAAGGAGGAGGCCATCCTGATATCATCCTTATGGTGATCATCTTCTTATTGGCGGGGGCATTTTCTTCCGTTGCAGAAGGTGTAGGGGCTGTTGATTCGACCGTCAATTTAGGCCTTAGCGTACTTCCAGGCAACTTATTGATTGTGGGATTATTCGTCATTGCTTGTTTTATTTCAATATCAATGGGAACTTCTGTAGGAACGATTGTTGCCCTTGCTCCGATTGGAATGGGAATTGCAGAGCAAACTGACGTGAATGTTGCTTTGACTATGGGAGCAATTGTCAGCGGTGCGATGTTCGGGGACAACTTGTCAATCATATCAGACACAACCATTGCGGCCGTCCGTACACAAGGAACAGAAATGAAAGATAAATTCAAAGCCAATTTCTTTATAGTTTTACCTGCAGCGATCATCACAGCGGTTATTTTCGGTGTGATTACAGCGGATGCTTCTACAACCATGCAAGAAGAGCATCCTTATGAATTGGTGAAGGTCTTGCCTTATCTCGGTGTTCTCATTTTCGCAGTTATAGGTGTGAATGTCATTTATGTTTTAATGGGAGGCATTCTGTTTGCAGGAATCATTGGCCTGTCTGTCAATGAGATCTCTATGATGGATTTCGTAACTCTTCTTGGAGACGGATTCCAAAACATGCAGAACCTTTCTCTGCTCGTTATTCTATTAGGTGGTCTGGTTGAATTGATTCGAAGAAATGGAGGCATCGATTTCTTATTGAACTCGATCAGCCGTGGTGCCCGCACAGACCGAGGGGGAGAGTTCGGAATCGCAGGACTGGTCAGTGCTGTTAACTTGTCTACGGCCAATAACACAATTTCTATCATTACTGCAGGTCCTCTCGCAAAACAGATTTCTGAACGATTTGAAATTGATTCCAGAAGATCAGCAAGTCTGTTGGATATCTTTTCAAGCTCAGTCCAAGGTTTGCTTCCTTATGGTGCACAGATCTTATCTGTGGCAGGTGTGGCGAGTATCTCACCTGTAGCGATTGTACCGTTTTGTTTTTACCCGATATTGCTGGCGGTCTCAGGAATTCTAGCAATTATCTTCAGATTTCCGAAGTTTACGATAAAACAACAGGGCTAAGAGTGTTACCTTAAATAACAGAGAAGGGGACTTGACGCCACCAAAAAGGAGTATTTATGGAAAAAGAAGGGAAGAGGTTTATAGGAGGCGTTAATTCCTATGAAAAAGCAACCTTTATGGATGACCGTTTTTACTCTGTGTATGACGGTAGTCTGCTTATTCCTCTTTTCTCTACTTTCTCCTTCAAAAACAGAACACGTAACTAGTGAACAAACCGAACAAAGTAAGCCAACCCAAGAAAAGCCCTCACAACAACCGGAAAATGAACAAATGGGAGAAGACATTACCATTCAATATGATGGAGATGCTTATCCTGTGGGCCAGCTTCCGGATGTTTCCGAGCAAGTGCTTCAGTATGAACAAGAAATTGAGAAGCATGCAGAGGAATATGGTGTGGAACCCTATTCGAATGTAATCCTTGCCCTGATGATGCAAGAGTCCAAGGGGGAAGGTGCAGATCCTATGCAGGCTTCTGAATCGTTGTGCGGTGAGGTAGGCTGTATTGAGAACCCTGAGAAATCTGTAAAGCAAGGTGTGCGTTATTTTTCAAAGGTATTAGAGAAGGCGGGGAACGATGTGAAACTCGCTTTGCAGTCGTATAATTTCGGAGATGGCTTTATTCAATATGTAAAGGAAAATGGAGGGAAATACTCCAAAGATTTAGCCATTCAGTACTCAAAAAAAATGTTTGAGAAATTGCAAGGCTCAGGAAATTATAGCTGCCGGTCTCCTGAAGAAGCTGAGCTTTCAGCCTGCTATGGAGATTTTGATTATGTTGGCGAAATACTAAAATACTTTGCAGAAAGTTAATAAGTTGACCTCTCAAGGCAGAGGTCAACTTTTTTTCGGTGATAAGTTTAAGGATTTAACGGCTGTCCGAGAACGGCAACGTATTGATTTTCAATGAAGGGCTTGAAGCGCTGGCCATCCCATTGGAGCGGTGTCTGTACGAGTCCAAGGCCATCAGCGTTATATCGGCCGATAATCCTTTGAAGCGCATACAGTTCATAGATTCCATCTCCATTAAAGTCAATCGGGTAAAGCTGATTCAAACCTAATACTGACCCCTCTAACGGTGAAATTAATGTGCCGTCGGAATTGTAGATTTCAGCCAAATACTCTTCTCCCCGGTTACTTAAATCAATCATAAACGTCAACCCGAGTGTCTGGTTCGTCACTCTTACTCGGTATTGATCCTGATAAATAACTGAATAGTCGTAAAGGTCATCGAACGTTTCATAGTCGAATAAAACTGTAGGTTGATTGTTTAAGAAGGAATAAACATAAAAATACCCGAAACCTCCGCTTCCTCCTGAATCCATGCGTATAAAAATATCATTTACTTTATTACCAGTGAAGTCCCCAAGAAATAAGCTTGGCTGATAGCCTTGATTCGTTTTTAACGGAACTGAATAAAAAAGCTGAGTCTTCCCATCCTGGATAACGAGTGTGATGTCTGTAGTGTAAGGGCTATCTGGAGATTTTTGCCCTACAAGGTAAACAAGATCAGGAATGTAATCACCATTCACATCTCCCTGGGCATAAGAGAGAATATAAGAATTACCGGAGGGTTGAGTTTGCCTTTGGTAAAAAGGGGTGTAATACATCATGGCCACCATCCTTGATAAGGTGTTAGCCTATTTTATGCTCAGTTTTGAAGAATAATGGCATAAAAAAAGAGAGCTTATAGCCCTCCTTCAAACTTTATAAACGGCTGAACCCTTCCTGTTGAAGGAAATTAGCTGCTTCTTCATAAGAATTGAATGTTCCTTCTAATTGTTCGTCCGCGTACACATTGTAGCCGTCTTCTTCTCTCATCAGCACAAGGGCTTGATCATAATCATTTAACCATTCTTCCATGACAGGATCTTTCTCAGCAGGGGAGAGAGATAAGGAGTCAATAGCGTCCCTAATGAGCAGACGCAGCTCATCCGCATCAAAGTCCTTAATGTTAACCATGCCTTTACTGTCGGTTGGATAGTCTTCCATTTGTCCTGCATATACGAAGCCGCTGCCATTCGGATGCAAACGGTAGACGACAACTTTTTTATCATATAAGCTCTCTTCATAGTGGAAGTTCACTCGTCCCAATGAAACCTCTTTCTTTTCTAGTTCCTCGAACTCTTCAATAATGGATAATTTTTCTTCAAACGATAACATAGGATCCTCCTAGTCTTCTTTTCATCATTTTAGTATAGCACAGGACGGTTCCTGTATGAAAAAATTCATTGCTAATCATCAAGAGATGTTGTATAGTTTAAGGGCGATGAGCTGTTTGTGTAAGACGAAGTATAAGCTTAAAAGCTAAACGACGAATGTGGTCGTCGGTACATTCGCGACAAAAATCGAAAGCCTTCCCTTTGAATAGGGAAGGCTTTTTTATGCAGTCGTTCACTTCTATTTAATCTTGCCGAAACTCATATGTTCATGACGTCCACGTATAATTTGGTAAATCCCATACAAAATTAAGCCTAAAGCGACTACTCCTAAAATCCATTGCCCATAAGGTGTTTGGGCCAGTTCAGAAAGGGCTCCATCAAGTCCTTTAGCTTGATCAGGGTTAGCGGTCATAGCTGTCTGTACAAAGAAGAATCCAATAAGTCCAAGTACAACTCCTCTTGAAATTAGGCCCATCTTTCCAGATTTTCGGGCAACTTTTTGTTCATGACGATCCATTTGACCGGTTTTAAATTGCTTCATGAACCTTTCGCTCCATCCAGAGTAAAGTTCGTATAATCCGTAACCGATAATGATGACACCAATCGCTCCTACAATCCATTGCCCAAAAGGCTGGGATAATAACTTAGCTGAGAGTGTCTGTTCTGAATTGCCACTGCTGTTCCCAGCATTCATCGCAATTTTTATCGCATTGAAAGCGAGAGCACCATAGATGACACCACTGACGGCATAACCTATCCGTGAGATAGCACCCTTGTTTTGAGGGTTCTTGATAGCTTTTATAAAATCCCAAATAACATAACCAATTAATCCGATACCGACTAACCATAGAAGGATTTCTCCAAACTGAACTCCCGCTAAGGTCCGGAGCATTCCGCTTGTGCCGGTTGTTTTTCCTCCTACACCGATGGCTGCCATAAACGCCAGTACGCCGACGAGACCGTACACGACCCCCTTCGCCATGTAACCAAACCTGCCAAAGCGTCGGATCCAGGGTTTAATTTCTTCTTTTGTTTGTTGAGCTTGCGCGCTCGTTGTCATTGATGAACTCATGACTCCTCACCCATTTCGTTAGAATGTTTATTCATGATTACATTTCCCGAAGTAAGCTTAAAAGAAACAATTTGTTAGAAATTGGCTGAATAGTGCTGAGAAAGGCATCTAAGTGGTATAGTATTCATGGAAAGAGGGGATGTTTATGTATTTGACTATAAAGGAAACGGCGGAGTATTTGGATCTGCCAGAAGACTACATCATTCGTCTAGTACAGCAGGAAAAAATTCGTGCTCTTCATGACGGGGACCAATACCTGATCAATAGAGAACAATTCAGCACTCATTTTGAACAAATAGAAAAATATCGTGCTATGATTCAGGAGTATTTAAATGAGCCGATTCCTGAAGACCCTGATGTTAAAGATGAAGATTGAAAAAAGCAGAGCAAATGCTCTGCTTTCGGTTTTTACAATTAATTATTCTTTTACTGCAATGGCTTCAATTTCAACTAATGCACCTTTAGGCAGTTTGCTTACTTCAACAGCCGCTCTTGCTGGATATGGCTCGCTCAAATAGCTGGCGTATATTTCGTTAACAACTGAAAAATCATCCATCGAAGCTAAGTAAATATTTGCTTTGGCAACATTTCTATAACTCAAGCCGGCTTCTTCAAGAATAGCCCCAAGATTTTTCATGACCTGGTGCGCCTGCTCACCAACCTCATCGGATACAAATTCCATGGTTTTTGGGTCTAATGGAATCTGTCCTGATATAAGGAGCAGATTCCCAAGATCCACAGCTTGAGAATACGGGCCGATAGCGGCAGGGGCTTGTTCTGTAGAGATGGCTTTAAACATAAGTCTTCACTCCTGTTATGTAAGATTGAATCTATCCTAACATGAAGTTTCATTACAGGGAAATCGTAACCTCCTTTCTCGTAATTATTCCATTGTTATCCAATTGTAAAGTTAACGAGCTGAACAGAAGGGTAAAATCATAGTGGGAATAGGATTATATTTCTATAATATGAACGGAGGATTTTAACTTACATGAATGAAAAAGAGAAATTAGAAGAGAAGATTGAAGTTTTGCGCTTAAGGATGTATGAGTTATATGATCAGAATCTATCAGAGGAAGAACTCCTCCAAGTGTCAAGGGATTTAGATGAACTGTTAAATAAGCTGAGGAGACTTACAAGAGGATGCTATTCACAATAATAAAGTTATACATAGAAGCCTATTTTCTATGTCAAAAAACCATCTGAGTTAGTAAAGTTTTGAAGTCCTTTAATACGTATGATAGATTTGAACCAATGCCACCCGATCGCTAATTATGACTGCGGGAACTTAACCATTTCCACGGGATGGCAGGCTAAACCTCTACATTTCGTAGAGGTTTTATTTATGCTTTTAATGAAGAAAATTCATCCATGAATGTAAAATAACTGGCTTTTTTGTAACTTTTTCCCTCCTCAAGCGACAGATAAGGTATCACTCGCTTGAGGAGGGAAACTCACTTGAAGGTATATGCCTGGATTTTTCTAATGACAGTTTTACTCGCAGGCTGTGGACAAAAACCGGACTTTGAAGGGGCAATTATCGAAGTGAAGGAAAATAGCATCGTAGTCGGAGAGGATACAGTCGACCCAGAAGCAAGCTACCCGACATATGAAGTGATCATCAATGAAAATACAGAAATCAATGAACCTATTGATACGCTCACTAATGAAAAGGTCCAGGTCTGGGTTTCAGGAGAAGGAATCGAAGTAGATGGAAAAGTGGCAGAAAAAATAAAAATTGACTAAGACCAGTAAGAGTGTACTTACTGGTTTTTTAATTTTGTTAAATGAAAGCGATTCATTTCCTAGAAAAAAAAGATAAAAATATAAATTTTCTGAAATTGGGTTGCTATTCGACAAACCTCTCGCTAGAATACTCCTTACATTCATTTTTGAAGGGAGGCTCAGCGATGATCACGTTTATCGCATCTATTGTTTTACTCATTGTCGGATATTTGGTTTATGCAAAGGTGGTCGAGCGAATTTTTGGCATTAATGATCAGCAAAAGACCCCTGCGTATACCAACAACGACGGTTTTGATTACTCACCAATGAGCTGGTGGAAAGCGAGTCTGATCCAGCTTTTGAATATAGCAGGACTTGGTCCAATCTTCGGTGCGGTGCTCGGGGCACTATATGGACCTGTAGCGTTCATCTGGATTGTCGTAGGAACGATTTTTGCCGGAGCGGTCCACGATTATTTTTCCGGAATGCTGTCATTACGTCACAAAGGCGCCCAGTACCCGGCCCTTGTAGGTAAATACTTAGGAAGGCCCGTTCAAGCGCTTATCAACTTACTATCAATTGGACTTATGATCCTCGTCGCTGCAGCCTTCACTGCAGGACCGGCGCAATTATTGTCAGAAGTGACGCCGCTTGGATTTATGACATCTATTATCTTAATTTTTGCTTATTTTCTGATCGCTACATTACTGCCGATCAATAAAATTATCGGAAAGGTTTACCCAATCTTTGGTGCTATCCTTATCTTTATGGCTGTTTCTATCGGTATCGGCATGTTCTTTTTCGACAACCCGATTCCTAATTTGACTTTGCAAAATTTGCACCCACAGGAATTACCAATCTGGCCGATGCTTATGGTTACCGTATCCTGCGGCGCGATTTCAGGTTTTCATAGTACCCAAAGTCCAATCCTTGCTCGTACGCTGAAAAAAGAGAGCGAGGGGAGGAAAGTCTTCTATGGTGCGATGGTGGCAGAAGGACTCATCGCAATGATCTGGGCAGCTGCTGGCATGACTTTCTTTGGTAGTACAGGAGGCTTGCAAGCAGCGCTTGATGCAGGCGGTCCTGCAGGTGTCGTAAACGAAATCAGTAGTACAACCCTCGGGACATTTGGCGGAATCCTCGCTGTGCTTGGGGTTATCATCTTACCAGTAACAACAGGAGATACAGCTCTTCGTTCATCGAGAATGATGCTTGTGGATTTGTTCCGTCATTGGAGTAAGAAAGAATTTAACGGCAAATGGTCACCAATTTTCTTTGCTATTCCGGTGGCTGTCCCGACATTCCTGCTTACGCAGATGGATTACAGCTTCCTTTGGAGATATGTAGGCTGGTCCAACCAGGTTGTCGCGACGGTGATGCTTTGGACAGGGGCTATGTACTTGCTGAAAAATAGTAAATTCCACTGGATTTGCAGTGTACCCGCTTTGTTTATGACAGCCGTCGTCAGCTCTTATATCTTCTATGCACCGGAAGGATTTGGATTATCTTATTCTACTTCCATGGTAATAGGATCTGTCATCTGGCTTGCTGTTGTGACTTGGTTCGTTTGGCAAGTGATCAAACAGAAAAACATCCGTGAAGAAAAAGTGATTACGACTAAAGCTGGATGAAGGTATATCATAAGAAACACTCCAATGTAACTAAGCATTGGAGTGTTTTCTTTTTGTTTAAGACCCCTTGACGTAGCTCATTGTTTAAAGTCATTCTTTTTAATAGCAGTTTTCTTGAAGACTGAAATTCAATATCCCTCGGGTTCGTTATTATGAAATAAGTATGGGGTGGCGGGGAAACAACTCGCTTTCCTGCGGGGGAACCGTCAAGCCTCCTCGTTCGCTACGCTCTCTGTGGGGTCTCGCCTAGCTCCTTCTCCCGCGGGAGTCTCGCTGTTTCCCCGCCACACCCGCTTTCATGATCTTGACGAACATTTTAAATAGAGCTATTTAGAAAGGCTGATAGATTGTATTGGTCCAACAATAATAGCTCCAATAAGAGTGAAATACTCTAGCTATAGGATGTAGATGGGGATCTCTAAAGTGAACGGTAAAAATAATGAAAGCCTTTTCTACCTGTTTTCGTTTGATCGAATAAACGTAAGGTGGGAGGGGAAATAGTGAGACTCCTGCGGGAATGGAATGGCTGGCAAGATCCCGCAGGTTAGTAAACCGAGGAAGCTTGCCGTCATCCCCGCGGAAAGCGAGCGATTTCCCCGAACACCTATCCTATTGACTAGTTAACGAAAACAATTCATTGCAAGGCATTTTGAAGAACGAATCTTTCTAGGTATCGGATATTCTGGAACTTTTTCTATAGTAAATCGTATAGATCTATCAATAACCCTGACCTATCATAATGTGAAGGGAGGGAGAGAATGCGATTAATCATTAGTTTTATGGCTGCTCTATTATTACTCATCGGCTGTCAGCAAAGCATCGATAATAAGTACAGTCACGTTTCTATCAAAGACCAGGAAGGAGAAGTACTGGTCACAGAGGCGGACTTTGAAAAAGCGAGTTTTCAAGAAAAACAGGATCAAGTAGTGATTACGGTGATCTATGAAGATGAACAAAAGTTTAAGGAAATTACAGAGAGCCATTTAAATGAGGAAATCCATATTTATTTGGGGGACAAGAAAATAGCTTCGCCGAAAATCAATCAAGTCATCGATAGTGAATCCATCCAAATAGAAGGAGACTATTCCGAGAAAGACGCCAAAAAGTTTATTGATGTGATCAATCAGTAGATCGTTACAAAAAAGAGTTGAAGGTCACGAGTGTGGTCTCCAACTCTTTTTTACTATTGTCTTTGCAATGGGAGCGTACAGCAGCGGAAAGCTCCCCCTGACTTGATAATCTCGGAAAAGTCTACAGGAATCACTTGAAAGCCTTGGGACTCTATTTCGCCGTTCAGTCTTTTATTTTGGGATAGACTTATGATTTTTTTGTTGCCAATCGAAAGCACGTTAGGTCCCATATGGAATTTTTCATCTTCTGTAACGTTAATAATATGAAATTGAGATTTTATTTTTCTTAAATCCTCCGATGTGAAAGCTGGTGGATAAAGCAGGGCTGTATCATCATTAATAATATTAAACACACAATCAAGGTGAAGAATGTCTTCTGTCAGGGATAAGGGTTCAATCTTATGGGATGGTAGCCGGGATTGCAGTTCTTCGATAGCGCTATACGAAGTACGACCGCTTTTACCAACCCAAATAGTTGTTCCATCGATAACGACGTCTCCGCCTTCAATGGAATCTGAAAATCCTTCATGAAAAGGGAGACCATATTTCTGAAGCCATGATTTAAGAATTTCGGTTTCGTTTTGACGTACTTCTTCGCCCATGGATGCTATAAAAAGCTGGTCGTAAATTGTAAAAGCAATGTCTCTTGTAAAGACCTGCTCGGGTAAATCCGGTTCTGTGGGGAGTTCGCAGACATCTACATGATGTTCCTTTAAAGTGTTCACAAATGTTTTATGCTGGTGTATAGCGAGAGGAATATCAATGTTGGTTCCTTCATAGTGTTTCTGGGTTTCATTAATCACTTCGTTAATTTTCATAAATGCTGGTTTTACTACAATCACTCTTTTGAGAACTGAGTATTCCGTCTCGCAATGAATGCTGTTCTCTGCAGCTATCCCTTTCATTTCAACACCCTCCATCTTACAGTTAATGCATGAATTCCCCATAGTTATAAACGTAAAACACTTATTATGAAATCCTAGTTTTCCGATTTTCGGACATTCTATACGAAAAAGCCGAGTCCAAGATGGAGGACTCGGTTTGTGTTTATTTTAAGTTTTTCTTAATGTATTGAATGATCTTTCTCAGTTCCTTAGGGTGGGGGCGGCCAAAGGGGTTTGTCTGCCTTTGCTGATAAAGAAGCTTGCCATTTTCATCAGTTAAAAAGTACGCTGGTTCTCCGTGAGTCCCGTGATCCTCATAAGGACTGCTTTCATCATGGTAATGGACGCCGTATTCTTTAAGAAAGGATAAATTTTGGTCTGCCAGCACCGGGAAAGTAAAATCGTGCTCATCAACCATTTTTTTCAGGCTATCTAAGTGGTCAGTCGATATCGTTGTGATTTTAATTTGTTTATCGTCAAAATACCCTTTGCTTTCTTGTAGTTCTTTCAACTCTTCCATACAAGCAGGGCACCAGGAGCCTCTAAAATAAATGAGTAAATGCCAATCGTTTCCGTTTTCGTTTCTAAAGTCTTCAAACGAATATTCAGTATCTGAAGTAGCAGGTAAAGTAAAATCAGCGACTTTCTCACCTAATTTATATTCGTTCATAACTATCCTCCTATCTAAGTCCTTATTATTTCTTTACCCTAATTTCCAATGATTTACACTACTTAGATCGGGGTAAGGAAATGGGAAAGGAGGAGTAACATGAGCCAAGTAAAAGCGCTATTCCTAAATGCATCTTTAAAAAATTCAGAGGAACAATCGAATACAGAAGCGTTGTGGAGAGAGGTTGAAAAAATCTACGATCAAGAAGAAATTGTTCACGAAAGTGTTCGTTTAGCGGATTATTATATTCCCTATGGGATTGACAAGGATTTAGGTGACGGAGACGAATGGCCGCATATCTTTGAAAAAATTAAAGATGCCGATATCGTAGTCCTGGGTACACCACTCTGGTTGGGAGAGAAAAGCAGTATTGCGACGAAAGCACTTGAAAGAATGTACGGCAGCAGCAGCGAAACGAATGAGAAAGGACAAGCGGTTTTTTATAATAAAGTGGCTGGTGTAGTCATTACGGGTAATGAAGACGGGGCGAAAAATGCGGCTGAATCGATTCTTTATCGCATGTCTCATATTGGGTTCGTCATTCCCCCCAATGTAGATGCTTATTGGGTAGGGGAAGCAGGACCAGGTCCTTCGTACATCGAGGCCAATGGCATTCAGAACGATTTTACGAAGACTCATATCGAAATGTTAGCTTACAATACAATGCATTTAGCGAAAATTTTCAAGGAACAGCCTATTCCGGCCGTTGGAAATACACAGTAGAAGAATGTAACAAAAAGCCTGCCCCGTTTAAGGGCGGGCTTTTTGTTAGGAAGTCATCCGCTGGTGTTTCCACATCATATACCGGTAACGGATTGTGCAGCCGATGCAGAAACCTAGAAGGGCGACACCTGCAGCGATAACGACCATAGCGCTAAAGATGTACCCAAGAATAGTGAAGTTAAAATAAAAGAAAGTGATCGCCAGCCCAATGCAGATTGTGGCAATCCACTGATTAAAGATCTGTTGGTCACGATCCTCTGGAATATATTGATTAGCTGGTTTAGTTAAGAATTTCTTACTTATTAAAATGATTGGGTTTTGTTTCGTAATCAATGTGTACATCCCAATAACAAAGGGGAAAAACAATATCGAATGATGGATAAAGATTCCGAGTAAGACCGTCGTGACAATGAACAATTGATTCGTTTGAACAAGAGGTTTTGGAATACTCATTTCGTTCACCTTCCTTTAAGACTTATTATACACAGTGTATTAGTCGGAATAAAGGAAAGCGAATAAAGTTCAGGGGAGGGATAGCATTTCTGTATTAAAAACTATCAATTTTATAAAAATCTATCGTGTTTTTGTACAACTGACCATATATATTCTCCACCGGAAGTCCTTTCAACTCACTAATTTTTTCAACCGAATCATGAATCATTTTAGGATGTGTCACCTTTCCTTTAAAGGGGCCATCAAATGCCCAGGGCCCGTCCGTTTCCACCATCAACTGGTCTAAAGGATAAATTTTGATTAGGGATTGAATCTCTTTTTCATAGACACAATCAGGAGTGACAGAGATAAAATAACCATTTTCTTTCATTCGATCAATGGTAGTATTGAAGCCTTTGAACCAGTGGAAGTGTGCACGCGTCATATCGTGCTTTTCTAACAAGTCACAGACGAGATCGGCATCTTCGTAGATGGCATGAAGGACTACCGGCTTATCCAATTCCTTAGCTAAAAGCAGGAAATGCTCCAGCAGCTCAACATATGGAGAGAGACCTACGCCAGGGTTTTTCTTTCGAGTGTAATAAGGAAGCCCGACTTCTCCGATGGCAACAATGCGGTTAGCGTAGCGATGAATGAGGCTCGTCATTTGCTCTATTTCTTGATCTGTCGGGATATTTTGTTCAGGGTGGAATCCTGTGGCCGGTTTAATCCTTTGATCCTGCATTGACCAAGTCAGGTTTTTCAAGGAAGAATTCAGGTTATTGGACACGGAAATAAGATGCGTGATGGAATATCGATCGAGTTCAGAGAGCATCTGTTCTCTGTACGCTTCTTCATACATATCAAGGTGAATGTGTGTATCTATGATAGGTTTCATACATGCACCTGCAATTCTTGGAAGATTTCCTTTTTCCATTCTAAGAATTCGTTTGTTAATAATATGGACTGCTCTCTAGGGCGAGAAAAAGGAAGTTCAAACTCTTTTTCTACGCGTGCCGGCCGATCTGATAAAACGATGATCCGATCTGATAAAAAGAGTGCTTCTTCAATATTGTGCGTTACAAATAAGATCGACTTCTGATGTTCCTCCCAAACTGATAGGAGCCATTCCTGCATTTCGATCCTCGTAAATTCGTCAAGGGCCGAGAAAGGTTCGTCAAGGCAAATCAGAGATTGCGGGCTTAATAGACTTCGAATGAAAGAAGCTCGTTGTTTCATGCCACCAGATAACTGATTTGGGTAAGAATGTTCAAAGCCACTTAGCCCAGCTTTAGCAATCATTTCTAAAGCAGCTTTGCGGTTAGTTTCTCCCTTGATTTCACTGCCTAGAACGACATTATCAAGTAAGGTTCGCCAAGGAAAAAGAGCTGGACTTTGCGGCATGTAGCTGATGAATCCCTTTTCCCCTGTAATCTCTTTTCCATTTAAAAAGATGTGGCCATCATCAGGCTGAATCAAGCCGCCAACCAGGTGAAACAATGTACTTTTCCCACTTCCTGAAGGCCCTAGGATCGAAACGAACTCACCTTCTTCCACTTGAAGTGAAAGATTTTGAATGATGGATTGTTGGTCAAAAGACTTGGATAACTCTTTAATCGTTAACTTACTCATTTTAATCATCAGCTCCTTTACTTTGCCACTTGGTTATCTGTCTTTCTATTAAGTTAATAAGAAAGAAGAACATCAGGCTCAGGATCATAATCAAAAAGATGGCGACAAACACTCGGTCTGTTCGGAAAGAGGAGGAGGCTAACGTCATATACACGCCGATTCCTCTATTAGCACCAAGCCATTCTGAAATGACAGCCCCCATGACACTGTAGGTGGCTGAAATTTTTAAACCGGAGAATATCGATGGCAGGGCATGGGGCCATTCAAGC
Organism: Halobacillus mangrovi; assembly: GCF_002097535.1. Classification (GTDB taxonomy): domain Bacteria; phylum Bacillota; class Bacilli; order Bacillales; family Halobacillaceae; genus Halobacillus; species Halobacillus mangrovi_A. The sequence goes on along the minus strand of NZ_CP020772.1, from coordinate 3,422,562 downwards.
TTACGAAAAATTTGTCCTTGTGTTGCACCTGCCATTTGCATGTAGTGTTTCAATTCAGGAGTCGTTTGTCTTAATCCATCCATTGCAGAAACGGCGATAGGGAAAAAACAGACGAGAACGATGACGATCAGCTTAGGTAAAGCTCCAAAACCGAACCAAATGACTAACAAAGGGGCCAGTACAATAATCGGGATGTTTTGGGACAAAATGAGAAGCGGGTAAACGGCCTCTCTCACTGCAGGGAGTAGATGAAGAGTAATCGCGATGATCAGCCCCACGCTTGCACCAATCAAGAAGCCAGCTATCGTTAGTTGAATTGTTGAAAGAAGGTGATGAGAATAACTATTCCACCCGGCTATACCTTCTTGCGTAATCATGGATGGAGCAGGTAATAACCATTCAGGCACTTCAAAAGCCCGGCTGCTTCCCTCCCATAAAATGAGCAAAAGGATGAGGACCGAAGCTGGTCTCCATCCTTTTTTGAATACTCTTCTCATGAGCGGTACTTCTCCGTCAATTGATCCATCGAAGCTCCCTCAGGCTGATAGAGAATCTTAATTTGAGAGATGACGTTTTTACATCCACGATCGACCATAGCTTCATTGATCTTTTCTATCATGGGAAGGATCTCGTTAAGATCACCTTCAATGGTTGTTTCAAGAGGATGGACCTCGTATTTCAAACCTGAAGCATTGATGATGGAGATCGCATGATCAACATAAGGAATGACGTCTTCTCCACCTTTTGTCTTTGGTAGAATTTGAATACTTACAAGAGAATTAGCCATTATTTTTCCTCCTTAGCTGGTAAGAATTCGTTCGTAAATGCTTTTTCCACTTTTAGTTTTTTGTCTAATAAATCATGACTGTACATCCACTCCGCGTAGTTTTCCCATACTTCTACGTCTTGGATTCCCCATTGTTCAGCGTCGTCCTGGTATTTAGGGGACAGCCATTTTTGACTTGCCTTCACAAGTTCAGGATCAAGATCTGGAACTGCCTCTATAAGGATATCGGCAGCTTTTTCAGGTTGATCGATCGCATACTCATACCCTTTAGAAACGGCTGCCATGAATGCTTCCACTTTTTCAGGGTCATTTTTTATAGTTTTCTCATTTGCCGTCAAAACAGGTGTGTAGTAATCAAGTTTATCCGAGTAGTCGGTTAAGTACTGCATGTTCAGGTCTTCACCACGAAGTTCGGCTTCGACACCAGTCCAGCCATAATAAATCCAGGCAAAATCAATGTCACGTTCGACAGCGGTAAAGAAATCAGAATTTCCCATATTAACGATATCGACTTCTTCCACATCTGCATTTTCTTTCTGCATTAAGGAAGAAAGAACAGCTTTCTCAACAGGGGCCCCCCAGCCGCCATACGTTTTTCCTTCGTAATCAGCGGGGGAGGTGATGTTCTTTTCCTTTGGTGAAGCAAACCCTGAAGTATTATGCTGAATGATTGCTCCAATAGAGACGATCGGAATTCCCTGTACACGTGCTTCCGTCAGTGTTTCCTGTGCACTGATGCCAAAATCCGCTTTCCCTGAAGCAACAAGCTGGTCTGCGCCCGCTTCCCCTGGCATCATAATTTCAACATTGAGTCCTTCTTCTTCGAAATAGCCTTCCGCTTTTGCTACATATATGCCTGTATGGTTGGTATTAGGCGTCCAATCCAGCACAAGCTTAATGTCTTTTGCTACTTTCTCCTCACTGCCGGATTCTGAACTTGCTTCATTGTTGCTCGAGCAGGCGCTTAGCAGAATAAGAAGCAATACTAGCATGAATAATTTTTTCATAAGATTCCCTCCATATGTGTCCATCTCACTTGGTCAGAAAGGGAGAGCCTATGAATATGGAATCAGGGCATATAAAAAGCACCCTGGTACCATACCCAGGGTGCATATCTTATAACGATACATGAGTCGTTTCAGATGTTCCCTACGCTGGTATAAACCAGATCAGGTTCTAAGGGTCAGTATCAAAAAGGATACAATCTCAACCAGCTACACTGGTCCCCCTACATTAAACCTATGAAGTTGATGAACAAGTAGATTATAGTTTCACTGTGCCACAGTTTGATAGATTAATCAAGCTCTATTAAGAGCTTATTCCTAGTAATTCAATAGGTTTTATGTGTTAGAATAGAAGAAACATCTGTAAAAAAGGAGTCGGATCAATGAGCAAAATTTATGTACTTCATGAGAATGACGAATGGACCGGCCATTTAACGGAGCGCTTAGAGGAACTCGAGCTTCCTTATGAACTATGGCATCTGGATGAAGGAACGCTTGATTTAACAAGTGAACCTCCTGAAGGGATCTTTTATAATCGAATCAGTGCTTCTTCTCATACTCGTGATCATCGTTATGCCCCTGAATTCACAGAGGCCGTCATAGCATGGCTGGAGCGTCACGGAAGAACAGTGATCAACGGCAGCCGAGCGCTTAGGCTGGAAGTCAGTAAAGTGAACCAGTATATGGCGTTGAACCAGGCTGGCATTGAGACACCGAAGACCATTACCGCTGTTGGTAAAAATAATATTATGAAAGCTGCAGATCAATTGAACTTAGAGTCATTTATTACAAAGCATAACCGCGCTGGAAAAGGGCAGGGGGTGCAATTGTTCCATTCGAAACAAGCTTTAGAGGAATATTTGGATGGTCCTTCGTTCGATGAGCCTGTTGATGGCATTACTTTGCTGCAGCAGTACATCGAGGCCCCTGAACCTTATATTATCCGGCATGAATTTGTTGGAGGAAAGTTTGTATATGGAGTAAAAGTCGATACCTCTGAAGGTTTTGAACTATGCCCAGCCGATGCTTGCACAATAGACGATCTCTACTGCCCAACCGATGGGGAAGCTGAAGAACCTAAGGCAAAGTTTGAAATCCTTGAAAATTACCGACCAGCAATCATTGATCATTATGAAGCATTCTTAAAAGAAAATAACATCGATGTTGCTGCTATAGAAGCGATTCAGGATAAGGATGGAAACCTTTATTCTTATGATGTGAACACAAACACCAACTATAATTCAGACGCGGAAGCAAAAGCTGGAGTTTATGGAATGCTTGAGCTTGCCAAATATTTAAGAGAACAATTGAATCACGTTCACGCTTGATGGCAAGCTTTTGTGAATTCAAAGTGGTACAAGAAGATCCTTCATTTTGAAGCTTCTATATTCAACTTAAACCTCCAGGTTCTGAAGACTTAGATCTCTTGGCCCCGTTACTCGATAAGGGAAAGGGGGGCGTGAAAACGACTCGCTTTCCTGCGGGATGAGCATGACAGGTGAGACCCCGGAGAGCGATAGCTCAAGAAGGCTCTGCGCATGCCCGCGGAAAGCGAGCCATTTCCCGGAGCTCCTACTTCTACTAACGGTAAAGGAAACCATCCAATTCAAATAACTTTTAATCACTTCTTAATGGAATACTGATATCAATTGGCAAAAACCTATCCACTAACGAAAAAAAGAAGTGCCTTCAAAAGGGCACTTCTTTATTAATGTCGCTTACTTAACCAAAGCACACCGGATTTCGCTAAACGAGGCAACATCCCTGTCATTGGTTTTTGCATCATATTACCGAATCCGTCACTCTTACCAAGAGACCCAAGCGTTCCTTTCAATTTCAATTCGCTTGGACGTTCTGGTACACGGTTATGGAGGACGGCCGTTAAGACATCCGCTATTTTTTCACCTTGCTGGCCGGCTAACTGGGCACTTGGGGAATGATCCGCTGAGGCACAGTCTCCAACAACATACACATTTTGGCTGCTCGGAACCTGATAAAAGTCGTTGACGATGATTTTATCTTGGTTGTCTTTTTCAAAAGGGAGCTCTCTTACGAGGAAGTTCGGGCGAACACCAGCGGTCCAAACCGTAACATCGTTCATGTAGCAAATCCCGTTATTGCAGACGCCGTCTTTTTCTACGTATTCAACATTTGCTCCGTGGATGACCTCGACGTCATTTTCCTTAAACCATTTCTCCACGTACTTTTGAATCTTGGAGTCGAACGCTTTAAGGACTGTATCACCGCGGTCAAGCAATCGGATGTTCAAGTCGGAGCGGCTCTCACGGACTTCAGAAGCGACTTCGATTCCGCTCAGTCCAGCGCCTACTACTGTCACATTTTTGTAGGCCCCGAGGTTTCCGATCGAGTACCCCGCGCTGCGCGCCTTTGCGAAGGTTTGGACACTTTCAGTAAACTCTCTGGCACCCTCGATGCCGTGGTAATTGTCTTCACAGCCAAGTCCAATTACGAGATAATCATAAGTAATGTTTTCAGTAAGATTCTTGATAATGACCTGTTCGTTTTCTACATCAATTTTTTCAATCTCATCGAACACATAATCGACTTGATCATGCACTGGAAAATCTACACGAGCATGCCTGTCTGATTCGGTTCCGGCTGCGATCGTATAGAATTCGGTCTTTAATGAATGATAGGGGTTGCGATCTACGACAGTTATATGTGCATCTTTCGGAATGTTTTCGAGCAGTCCGTTTAAGATGTTCAAACCACCGTAACCGCCGCCAAGGATGACAACTCTTTTCATGATTCTCACACCACCTTAATCAAAATCCATCCATGCTGTTATATGGTCTGGTGTTTATACGGTTATGGGAAACGCTTACGACTTCTTACATTTTTAAGACTACCAAAAAACGCTACAGAAAACTAGAAGGACTTCGCATTTCTTAGCGTTTACGGTCAAATTTTATCAAAACAGGGACATTTGAAACCAAAGGGCCTTCATCGCGTATAGTAATACATAAAGATGGGAGAAGGAGGCAGATTCGTTTGAAGCAAAGCAAGTTTATAGTACTTGATCTGATTTGTTATGTTGTCTTCCCTTTGGCGGTGTGGAACCTCTCTAGAGACTATATTGGGGATTACTATGCGATGCTGCTCTCCTCGATCCCTGGGATTATTTACACTATCTATCGATTCATTGCCTTGAAAAAAGTGAACATTTTCGGGATTTATATGATTTCTACTCTCATTGTTGGTACGTTGATTGATGTATTGGCAGGGTCTGCTATTCAATTGCTTTGGAACAACGTAATCTATGCCTATGTATTAGCTTTATTATTCTTATTCACTATCGTCATCAAGAAGCCGATCGCACTTTATTTTGCTCTTGATTTCAGTGAACTTCAAGGATATAACAGAGATTTCACCCGCCGGTTATTCCATAAAAAGAAACTGTTCCATCTTTTTAATTGGATCGTAGTGGCTTTTGCCATTCAGGATCTTTTGCTTGCTACAATCAAATATTGGCTGATCATTAAATACGGTGTAGAAGCTTTTGATAAAGGAATTATTCTTCGCCAAATCATCAATTGGGGAATTACGTTTGTCATTATAGGCGGTTTTTTTTACATCGGAAAAATAATTAACGAAAATCCTGAGTTAATCAAAGAGGTTCAAGAAGATATAAAAAAGGAAGTATAGAGAGGAGGAGGAGAAATGGCGCCTATTGGAGTACTCATCTATTTAGCCTTTATTCTTTTCATCGCTCTCGTCATCCGCTGGATTCGAATGATCAAAAAGAATACAGACAAACAAGTCGAACAAAATGAAGAGCTTTTGGCTTTATTGAAGGAAATGAAGCATGATAAAGTAGATTAAATCAAACAACCGAGAAAGGGAATCTTCATGAAATACATACATAGCGACATCTTACAGTTTAGAGGGACACACTATGATTTTGGATACTGGCAAGGAGGAAAGCTGCGGGATTCCTGGACAGTCAAAAATAGGGTCAAGCAATGGAAAGTGAGAAAACCGCGCTTCACTGTAGAAGAGAGTGAAGTAAGAGAAGCCATTACCCGCTTCGCTCCGGGAGTTTGGGAAGAGCTGCTTGGACTTCGTGACGCCTTGGAATGGCCGATGGATAGAGTTTTGATGGAATTTGGCGGCTACAGGATCGATTATAAGCGCTCGGGATGTTCGATTATGACAGGAGATGGGTATTTCATCCGTAATTACGATTATATGCCGAAAACGTATGAAGGCCGGTACAGCTTTTTCCAGCCGACTGACCAAGGCTATGCGATTATTGGTCCCACCCAGCGGATTACTGGTCGAATGGATGGCATGAATGAAAAGGGATTGGTCATGGGCTATAATTTCATGCATCGGAAGCGTCCTGGAGACGGATTTATCTGCTGTATGATTGGACGTCTTGTGCTGGAGTCCTGTGCTAATGTGGAAGAGGCAGTGACGATGCTAAGGGAAATCCCGCACCGGCATTCGTTTAGCTACACTGTATTCGATTCTACAAATCAAACCTTCGTCGTCGAAGCTTCTCCCAGAGGCGTAGAAGTAAGGGAGGCAAATGTTTGCACCAATCATTTTGAAATCATGAAAAAGGAAAACCGCAACCATCTTGTGGATTCGCTGAAACGCATGGATGCCATCCAATCCAACCGGAATTCGTTGAAGACTGCCTACGATGCATTCCGTCTGATGAACGATACAGACGGTGGAGTATTCTCCAAGCTTTACAGCAGCTGGGCTGGAACTATTCATACATCAGGTTATTTACCGAGAGAAAAGAAAGCGTGGTTTGCGCTTGGAGGCGATCAAACCCCTGTGGAATTTGATTTTAATAACTGGCTCCAGGGTGATGACTTGGCTCAAGCAAAAATTCACGGAGAGGTGGATACCGATATCCCCTTCGTCCATATGGAAGACGGTGCTTACTGGACAGGAAAGTCATAACAATCTCTGCCTATTAAGGGCAGAGGTTTTTTCTATGTTATTTTAGAAGTAAGTGAGAGAAAGGAGGCAAGATATGAAACCTGTAATTGTTTCATGGAGCGGTGGAAAAGACAGTGCTCTTGCTTTGTATGAGGTGATGAATGATGAACGCTTTGAAGTGAAGGGTCTTTTCTCGACTTTCTCCAAACAGTCTTCTCGCTTGCCGATCCATGAGGTGAAGAGATCCTTGATAAAAAAGCAAGCGAACTTCATCGGGCTTCCATTGTATGAAATTGAAATGCCTGACAAAGCAACGAACGAACAATATGAAGAAACGCTCGGACAACAGTTTGAACAATGGCAAATGCAAGGTATACAAACCATTGTTTATGCAGACTTGTTTCTTGAGGACATTAGGAACTACCGTGACCGCCTGATTGCCAAATTCAATATGGAGTCCTGGTACCCCCTTTGGAAAAGAGATACAGAAAAAGTCGCAGAGCACTTTTTAAATCAAGGATTTCAGGCAATTGTAACTACAATAGATGTGGAGAAGGTTTCTGAAGCGCTTGTCGGGCTTCCGTATGATAAAGAGTTCCTGAGCAAGCTCCCAAAAGGAGTGGACCCTTGTGGGGAAAATGGCGAATTTCATACGTTTGTTTATGGTGGCCCCATATTTCAGCGGCAAGTTCACGTCCAGACTTCCGATCCTTTTTATACGATGACCGGCAGATTCTGTCATATTGAGTTGATGTAAGCGGCGTTGTTACTTTTTGTTCCCTTTAGGTTGCGTATTGTTCCTGTTCTGGATGGGATTGTCACTTAACACCAAATGATTGTTCCGTAGCTCAGAACTATTGTTCCTTAACTAGCACTTGCAAAAAAGACGGAGGATAGAAGGGACGCATTTATGCTATACTAAGATTAGTACCAGGTGCTAAATCAACTATTTCTGGAGGTTGACATGGAAGATTTATTAAAATTGAAAGATAAAAACATCGTTGTCATGGGGGTTGCTAATAAACGCAGCCTGGCATGGGGAGTGGCTAAGTCTCTTTATCAAGCAGGGGCAAATGTCATTTTTACATATAGAAAAGAACGTTCTTATACGAAGCTGCAGAAACTCCTGGAAGAGCATAGCTTGGAAGCCAAAATGATTGTTCAGTGTGATGTAAACACAGATGAAAGCATCCAGGAAGCATTTAAGAAGATTGGTGAAGAAGTAGACTGCATCCACGGTGTCGTTCATTCCATCGCGTTTGCACATGCAGAGGATCTCAAAGGAGATTTCGTTGAAACGTCAAGAGACGGATTTGCTTTTGCCCAGGATACAAGTGCTTATTCGCTTGTAGCTGTAGCCAAAGCAAGCCGATCTTTGATGAAAGAAGGCGGATCTTTAATTGCTATGAGTTACCTAGGGGCTGAACGTGTTGTAGATGGCTACAATGTTATGGGTGTAGCAAAAGCTTCATTAGAAGCATCTGTCCGTTATCTGGCCTCTGATTTAGGAAAAGATAATATTCGTGTAAACGCAATTTCCGCAGGAGCGGTAAGAACGCTTGCAGCGAAAGGCGTTCCATCGTTCAATGAAATTCTTAGCAAAATTGAAAAGACCGCACCACTCAGAAAAAACGTGACGCAGGAAGAAGTCGGAGATATGACAATTGCGATGATGAGTCACCTTTCCCGTGGAGTGACAGGTGAGATTGTCTACGTCGATTCCGGTTACAACATTATGGGGTAACTGTTCCATAGTTGAACGAAAACAGTCCAGTTTTAAAATTACAAGCTGGGCTGTTTATTTTTTACTCTTTCACAAGTCGTTGTTCTTCTAAGCGTAAGCTTAAGGAGATCGAATCCTATTCTTACAAAACCTTAATAGTTTATTTTATAAAGGAAAATACAAGGCCCTGTCGAATACTAATCCTTACGTAAAGACAGAGGAGAAATTGATATGAATGACATGTGTTATAAGTTTGTGAAAGCTGAGATTGAAATGCTAGATGAAATAAATACGATCTATTTGACCTGCCGTAAGACCCTTTTGAAACAAGGAATTCTACAATGGGACGAGTCCTATCCAAACAAAGCATACTTCGATGAATGTATAGAAAATGAGTGGCTTTACGTTCTTATGGGCAATAGTTCTATACTTGGCCATGTTGTTCTAAGCGAGTGGCAATCACAGGAATGGAAAGTCATACCCTGGGAAAAGGAAAATCCAACGGTCATCCACTCTTTAATGATTAGCCCAACATTACAAGGAAAAGGGCTGGGTACTGCTTTCGTAAAGCTTTGTGAGGCATATGCCATGGATAAAGGATATGACAGCGTCAGACTCGATGGCTTTAAGGGAAACGTGATGGCTTTACAGCTATATAGAAAGCTAGGTTATAAGAAAAGAGGCAGCGTCTTTTTCAACTCAAAACCAATAGATCATCAGGCATACATATGCTTTGAGAAGGTATTATAAAGCTTAAAGCTGATGAGTTTCTATATATGCTTCTCCGAAAATTAAGAAATCTCATAAGGGACGAATCCTCCGGAAAACGTTTCATCCACCAGATTTAGGGAAACATATCCTTAGATAAGGAAGAATGACGTAGGACCAAATGAATAGAACGGAGGAATCGGAACTATGCAGAAGCAGCAAAACATTATCGAAGAATCTTTAAAAGCTCTTATGGAAGACGAAACCTTTTTACCTGATTTACAGGCACAGACACGTGAACAGGCGTTTAAATCACTTGTCGCATTGCTTTCGACACCTAACCACATACATAAATCCTTTCTGAGGATTACGTTGGAGAATGGAACGATTGTACGAATTCCTTCTTTCCGTGTCCAGCATAGTGACACAGTTGGACCTTACAAAGGCGGCGTTCGTTTTCACGAATCCGTCAACGAAGGAGAAGTATCGAATTTAGCTAAACTGATGACTTTAAAAAATGCGCTGCATGAACTCCCTTTTGGCGGAGGAAAAGGCGGCGTTGTTATTAATCCAAAAGAATACACAATTAAAGAACTCAACCTAATCTGTAAAAAATACGTCCAATATTTCGAAGACATTCTGGGCCCGGATAAAGATATCCCTGCTCCTGATGTAGGTACAGGAGAAAGAGAAATGGACTGGATGATGGGAGAATATAAGAATACACACCCGGGTCAGCCTTATCGGAACAGCTTTACGGGTAAAAGTATTGTTAACGGCGGCTCATTAGGACGAAGAGAGGCAACCGGCAAAGGTGTTTACTATACGTTCCGCTATATGATGCACAATTACGTGAAGGAAAATAAAAAGTGGCTTAGTGAAACGGAAAATATATTCGCCAACACAGCTCTTGATCATTACGAACAAAAACTGACTATGGCTGTCCAAGGTTTTGGTAATTTGGGATCTGTAGCAGCCTTAGAGGCATACAAATGTAGTTATTTACAAAACAAAATTGTCGCTGTCAGCGATCACAATGTCATGATATACAATGAGGATGGTTTAGACATTCCTGCAATAGTAAAGTTCACCAAAGAAAATGACGGTGATCTGCCTACTAATGAAGAAGCCCTTCAAAACCATGACATTAAAGCGGAGATACGGGAACGCGATGACTTACTCACTTTGGATGTCGATGTTCTTCTTTTAGCTGCTTTAGAAGATCAAATTCATGAGGATAATATGGAGGATATTCAGGCTCGTCTAATTATCGAGGGTGCAAATGGACCAATCACGGAAGTTGCAGACAAATACCTTGCTGATAAAGGGGTCTTGATTGTCCCTGATATTTTAGCCAATGCCGGTGGTGTGATCGTATCGTATTATGAATGGATTCAAGGAAGAGAAGCGCAGTTTATGACAGAGGACGAAGTTTACCAGCGTCTCTTCGATAGAATGAAGAATACGATGGATACGATTCTTCCACAATTTTTTGGGGATCCATTTCCATTGAGGCAAAATAGTTACATTCATGCAGTAATGAAACTTTCAACCATTATGTACCGTCAGGGTAAATTGTATTAATGACTGCATCAGTCTTTATCTATGTCCCTTTCAAAAAATAAGGAAAAACATAAAAAACTGTTGGCATTTGTGCCAACAGTTTTTTATTCGATCAACCTGTATTACGAAGACCAGCTGCAATTCCACTGATGGTCAGCAGCACCTCAGTTAAAATGTCATCGTTGATATCTTCGTTTTGGCGGAGCTCCTTAATTAACTCCACTTGTAAGAAGTTCAGCGGATCAACATATGGATTACGCAGTCGTACTGAATCTTTGATGGTCGGCTGGTGATCCAATAGCTCCTGATCCCCTGAAATCTGCAATAGCACTTCCTTCGTGCGATCATATTCCTCAACAATTGTATTGAAGATACGTTCGCCAACTTCCTGATCATTGACAAGTTCCTTGTATTCTTTTGCAGTTTGAATATCAGCTTTTGTCAAGGCCATCTGCAAGTTATTGATAGTTGTGCGGAAGAAAGGCCAGCTTTCATACATTTGTTTCAGCTGAGCCAGATGTTCATCACTTTGAGAAGCATAGTGTGATAGGCCTGCTCCTGAAGCATACCAGGCTGGAATCAGCTGGCGGTTTTGTGTCCACGCAAAAACCCACGGGATCGCGCGCAGGTTTTCAAACTTCGAACTGTCTTTCCGTTTCATTGGGCGGGAACCAATGTTCAATTCACTGATTTCCTGCAGTGGCGTCGCTTCATTAAAGTAGGTTAAGAAATCTTTATCTCCGAAGACAAGAGACTGATATTTCTTAAGAGAAACTTCTGAGATTTCTTCCATTGCTTTTTCCCATATTTCTTCACGGTGGTGGCCCTGCTCAGATTCTTGGGAAACATTTGCAGCCCCTTCCAGGAGTGTGGAAGCAGCTTGTTCAAGACTGCGGTACGCAATGTCAGTAAGCATGTACCTGGAAGATAATACTTCCCCTTGTTCTGTAATTTTCACACTGTCCCCTAGAGTTTCTACTGGTTGAGAAAGAAGACTGCGATTGAGCGGGCCGCCGCCACGTCCAAGGGAGCCACCACGGCCGTGGAAGAACTTAAGTCCCACATTGTATTCGCGGGCCATGTCATGAATCTCAAGCTGGGCTTTGTAAAGACGCCAGTTTGCCGTCAATGTTCCGCCATCTTTACTTCCATCTGAATATCCCAGCATGATCTCCTGATGATTGTCATGCTCAGCCAAGTGTTTGTTGTAAACATCCATTTCAAAGAGTGTTTTCAATATTTCAGGTCCTGCAACGAGGTCGTCGACCGTTTCAAGGAGTGGAGCTACATTGATGTTACTTTCCACTGTCCCGTCCGTATGAAGACGATAAATACCTGCCTCTTTAGCAAGGACAAGGACTTCAAGCAAGTCGCTTGCCGATTCGGTCATACTGATCAAATACACTTCGATTGAGCGTCTTCCGAATTCAATATGTGCTTCGCGGATCATTTGAAAGACTTTCAGCATTTCCTGAGTTGACTCAGAATAATCCTCATTCAACAGAGAAATAGGACGCGGGTCTTTCAGAACATCTTGAAGCACCTTCAATTTTTCACTTTCTTCAAGTGAACTATAGTCTTCAACGATGCCGACTTTTTTCAGAAGTTCGGCAATGGCTGATTCATGTTCACCACTATGGTTTCGAATATCAAGTGTAGCTAAATGGAACCCGAACAGTTCCACTTGTCGAACCAGTTTACGTAATTTTTTCAACTCGCCTTTTCCTGGCTGGTGGGTAACTGCGCTTTCCTGAATCTGTTTTAAATCTTCCAGCAACTCATCAGCATACTGGTAACCTGTTTCAGATTTTCCGACCTGGCGCAGCCGTTCTAAGATGATTGCAAATTTACGACGATAGATTTCTTTATCCGCACGCCATTTTTTGTCATTAGGAAGCAGACTTTCTTGCTCCTTGACAGATCGAATCAGCTTTTCAGATACCTCTATCTGTGATGTAGAGTGGCTGAATCGTTTCATCAGTTCAATGATGACCCCTTCATATTTTTTCAAAACAAGCTCACGCTGCTTTTGAAGTGTCTTCCACGTTACATCTGGGGTAACATTTGGATTTCCGTCACGGTCACCGCCGATCCAGGAGCCAAAACGTAAAAAGTTCGGTACCGACCAATCTTCATCAGGATAGGCTTCTTCCAAGCGCGTTTCCAGCTCCTGATGAATATCTGGCAGAACTTCAAATAGCGTTTCGTCGAAATAATAAAGCCCGTTACGTACTTCATCCATGACCGTTGGTTTTCGCTCGCGAAGCTCATCGGTCTGCCAAAGAACGGTCACCTCATTTTGCAGGCTGTCTAGCAGGCTTTCTTTTTCATGCTTCGTCAATTGAGGATGATCCAGCTGTTTCAGAATCGTAGCAATTCGTTTTTGGATTTCAAGTACGGTACGCTTTGTTGCTTCTGTCGGGTGAGCGGTAATGATCAGCTCTAACGATAGATGGTTTAGTACATCTTGAATGACTTCTTTAGAGAAGTTATTTTCTTTTAGGTTTTGTACAGCACTATCGAGTGAGAAAGGCTGTACACCGTGGTCTTCTCTGAGTTGATATTCGCGGCGTCTGCGAATACGGTGGTTTTGTTCAGCGATATTGACGAGGTGAAAATAGATAGAAAACGCGCGAATCACTTGAGCGCGCATAGGTGGTTCGAGGCTATGGATTTCTTCTTTTAGTTGGTCATATGTTTTTTCAGTAGGGTTGTTCCTCAGATCTTTAGTAAGCGTTCGGATGGTCTCTACTTTATTCAACAGTTCATCACCGCCGTGATGAACGAGAATGTTTCCTAACATCTTACCGAGGGAACTGATGTCCTGGCGTAATGGAGTAGTATGATCGTTTGTTCTACTTTGAGTAGTCACACTGTCACCTTCCTGTAATTGTTTATTTATGATGGACAAAAGTCTTCACCATGTTTTCATAATGTTATCAGAATAATGTGTATAGTCAAATATTTGGCTAAGCCCTGACATCACTGTATTCCCTCCGTATTTAAAAATAAACCCAGTGCTCATAATGTTGTAAGCGCTATCTTAAAAAGTGCGAAATTTCCATAAATTTTTATTTAAGAATGAGTTACAAAACAATGGAATTACGGGAATAAGAGGAAATAAATGTTAGGATAAATATAAACCTGACCTAGGAGGATGAAACATGTCTGTAGAACTCATCGTAGATTCAAAATCATTGTTAGGGGAAGGCCCCAGTTGGGATCGTGAAAAAGAAATCCTTTACTGGGTGGATATTTTACAAAAGCAGATCCACCGTTATGATCCTGTACAGCATGAAAACACAACTATCGAGATAGGACAAATCCCTGGAGCGATTGCACCAAGAGAAAATGGAGAAGTCGTGCTTGCGCTTGAGAATGGGTTTTACTTTTATAATTGGATGTCAGATGAATTGGATCCGATTGATAACCCCGAAGAACATTTGCCTCAAAACCGGTTTAACGACGGGAAGTGTGATCCAGCCGGAAGATTTTGGGCAGGGACGATGGATAAGGAAGAACAGGAGCGAAGCGGAACCCTGTATTGCCTCGATGATGACTTATCTGTGAAGGAAAAGATCACAGAGGTAGGTATTTCCAATGGGATCGCCTGGTCGCCTGATCAAACGAAGATGTATTATATTGATACACCTGAAAACCAAGTATTTCGGTATAACTATGATAGAGAGACAGGAAAAATAAGCGATCCTGTTTCAATTATTTCCTTTGAAGAAGAAATGGGTGCACCTGATGGGATGACGATTGATGAAGAAGGGATGCTGTGGATTGCTCACTTTGGCGGAGCTAGAGTTTCCAGGTGGAACCCTGATTCAGGTGAAAAAATAGAGGAAATCCCTGTTCCAGCTCTCAACGTTACATGCTGTGTGTTTGGTGGAAAAGACATGAATGAATTATTCATTACCACAGCAAGAAAAGGCATGAGTGAAGAAAAATTGCAGGAATATCCTCAAGCAGGTGGACTTTTTAAAGTTAAAACTAAAGTCCGCGGCTGTGAATCCTACCCATTTATGGGTTAGGAGAGGGTAAAGAAGGGACTGGGACAAAAGTGTTTTATTCATTTTAAAAACCGAACGATGGGAGTTTTTGATAAGATTTCCCATCGTTCGGTTTTTTTATGGTTGTTAGAGTAATGTGTGTAAGTCATTCAGAGCAATTGATTACTTCTAATATTTCCGATCCTTAGTTGTTTGTCTTTAGATTGAAAGCTTTTTATGATGTCCCAGTTAGGGGAAGTGAGGGATTATAGCTTGCTTACATCAAGTTTCTTATTTAAATCAATTCCCTTATTTGCTTTTCTGAACCCTTCAAATGAATCGAGACCAGTAATGACAACAAAGGTGATAATAAGCGTCAATTTAGCCCATTGGACGATTCTGTCAGCATGGTTATTTAAGCTATCTGACATAAATGCCATAGCGTCGGTGCTAAATAGAGCGTCGTTTGTAATCACCAAACAAAGTACCCCAAGGAACAAAAGGTTGGATAGAAGATTGGCTACGGCCAACTTATTCGTCCACTGACGAGCTAGCCATTTGTAAATCGATAAAGCTACTTCGACTCCAATTAATAATACGATAAAGGGCCAATAAGATCGTAATATTTCTTCATTGAAAAGCGGTATGGTCTGCCTAAACCCTTCTTTTTCACCAAACATATAGATGGCAATCAAGTGGCTTGCTTTGAAATAGACAGTAGCCCAAATGGCAGTCCACAATAGTCCAAAAAATACTTCCCATCTGGAGATGGCCCGCTTCTTCGGAATGACGGCTGTTTCTTTCAAATGTTCAGGGGTCCATTTCCTTCCAAATGGCGTATCGGGAAGTTTGTCAGATGAAACGGTTCTTTCTATGACAATAAATGTAATGGTAATCCAGAAAAAAGTCTGGATGGCAACTTCAATGGCGGTTCTGATCACTTTTCCGGAAATCGCTAATAAAACTCCAATGAAGCTCTCCTGGCTATCGTAACTGACGATTTCTGCCGCAATTAAAGAGAGGAGTGCAACGGTAAGTGCAATGGGCAAGGTGATTTTCAAAACAGAAAGGTA
The DNA here is from genome assembly GCF_002097535.1 of Halobacillus mangrovi. Classification (GTDB taxonomy): domain Bacteria; phylum Bacillota; class Bacilli; order Bacillales; family Halobacillaceae; genus Halobacillus; species Halobacillus mangrovi_A. Next base: position 3,406,792 of record NZ_CP020772.1, on the reverse strand, counting down.
GGACTCATAGAAGGGGCTGCCGATTAAGTGGGAAGGGCTGTCTTTATAGCGGCTGGCAAGTGTAGCGGGATTTCCAAGAGTTTCTAACACTTGTTTCACATCTTTTTCATTGTACCCGCCATCGGGAAGCATATCATGAATCGTTGACTTTAACTCAAGTGCAATATCATCCTGCATCTTCTCTGGCAGCCTCCGAGTAACTTCATACACATAAAGATTAATCAGATCCATCATTTTTCTCTCCCCTTAGTAAGTTATGAAGCTCTTGTGATGTTTTTTCCCACTCTACCTTCAACTGGGCAAAAATTTCCTCTCCATATTCACTCAGCATGTAATACTTTCTGGGACGGCTTTCTGTCGTATCCCATGTACTCGTCACCAATTCTTGTTTTTCAAGACGGCGTAGTAAGGGATATAAGGTACTCTGGTCGATCACGAGACCGGATGCTTCTAGACGCTGTACCAGAGAATATCCGTACTGAGGAGAGTCTAACTGGCTCAAAACGGCTAACGTCAGTGCTCCTCTCCGCATTTCTGTAATCAACGAGTTCAATAATTTAGCCAACCCCTCACCTCCATAGTTCTTATACTGTATATTATACAGTAATGGGTGTCATATAACTATCAATTTTGCCCTTTATTATATTCAGAGGACAGAGTGGGATACTAACCTATAAATTCATAAAGCTAATACCACTTTTTTACTTTAAATTATGAAAAAATTCTCTGTTTTTTTGGGAGCGATTCCAATGATAAAGTGGGAATGTTAGAATAATGTAGTAATTTGTCTAAGGAGGAAGTTTTATGGCACATCATGAAAATAACGAAGTCATTGATGAAGCATTAGGGGAAAAATCGATTCAGCGTCTTGAATTTAGAGGCGGCGTTTTTGCTGCAACGATTCCTTTAGTGTTCTTCATCGTTTGGGCCATCACATTGAGTGTGACAGAACTAGTAACCGAAGAATCACTCGTGCTTGGGATGGTAATCGGTGTCGCGCTTGGCCTGTTTTTCTGTAAATCAAAATGGGCTGATTATGCCCAGAGTTTAATATCTGGTATGGCGCAGCCGGTAGGTGTCGTGGCTGTTATCGCCTGGTTTTGGGCGGGAATGTTTGCGAAACTTTTATCCGCAGGCGGTCTTGTTGACGGATTAATCTGGGTTGGATTTCAAACAGGACTTGAAGGAGGAGCCTTTGTAGGCATTACTTTCCTTCTTTCAGCGCTATTTGCCACAGCTGTAGGAACTGGGTATGGAACGGTAGCAACCTTCGGTATCCTAATGTATCCAGCAGGAGTAATTTTAGGGGCTGATCCAGTCATCTTGTTAGCAGCCATTTTGAGTGGTGCAGTATTCGGTGATAACCTTGCGCCTGTTTCAGATACAACGATTGTTTCGGCAACGACGCAAGAAGCAGATGTCCCAGGGGTTGTACGTTCAAGATTCAAATATTCGATTGCCGCTGCCATTCCGGCTTTGCTCTTATTCATTATTTTTGGAGGCGGCGGAGACGAAGGCAGCCGTGAAGTCATCACTCAGTTGCAAAACCAAGTCTCACCGAACGGGTTACTCATGTTAGCGCCATTTGCCCTTGTCCTTTACCTGGCTCTAAGCGGGCATCACTTGCTTACGTCCCTGTCATGGGGGATTGTTGTATCCATTGTGTTCATTATACTAACGGGAACTTCTTTAACGGAAGTGATTCACATTTATCAAAATGACGCAGGTGATGCGGTGATTGAAGGAGCGTTGATGAGCGGGATTGGAGGCTACTTCAATATGGCAATCCTTATCTTGTTTATTTTAGCAGCGGCGCACCTGTTGGAAGTAGCAGGGACGATGGAAGTCATTAAGAACTTCTTTTTACGTATGATTAAGAATGTGGTCAGACGTGCAGAACTTTCCATGTTCGGAATTGTAGCCTTTTTAAATATCTTTATTACAATTAATACGGCAGCAGAAATTGCGGCCGCACCGTTCGTAAGAAAACTTGGAAAGGAGATGAAGATCCACCCGTATCGAAGAGCCAACTTCCTTGATACCGTGACATCTTCGCTTGGTTATATCTTTCCTTGGAGTGGAGGTGTCCTTCTTGCATGGGCAACCATCCAGGGAGCCGCGGAAGAATATGAATTTCTTCCAGTTATAAGTCCGACTGAAGTATTTCCTTTTGTCTTTCAAGGCTGGGGGCTTCTGATTGTCATGTTCATTGCAGCATGGACAGGCTGGGGGCTTCGTTACTCAGGCAAAAATGGAGAAGAGGTTAAACCAAAGGATCATAAGTAACCTAAAAACCCTTGAGCACTAGAGGCTCAAGGGTTTTCTTTATTGATTCAGTTGTGCTTTGACTTCTTTCATTTGGTCAAGGTGACGAATTTCATGCCAACCTATAAATTCAATCCATTGAGCAAGATTCATATCGCCGAATGCGGGGTGAGGGAAGACCCGGTTCTTTAATGTCTCTGTATCTTTGTTATGTATAAGAAACAGAGTAGCTTCACGTGTTTTCTTCAGACCTTCTTTCGCATCCTCAAGGCTCTGCAATTGACCTTTGGGCTGGACAGCTTCAGGCGCCTCCACTTTGTATTTCCTGTTTGTAGTTTGATGAATCGGCTTATCAGAAGTTTGCTGCTGATCTCCTCTCTTAAGTGCCTGTTCAATTTGATGAACAATAAGCTGCTCCATTAAAAATAAATGTTCAAGCACTTCTAAAATCGACCATTGATCCTCGGAGGGTTTTTTCTTCGCCTCATCAAGTGAAATCTCTTCAACAAAGCTTAAAACTTGATCTCTTTTTTCATCTAATCCGTACATAGAATCATCCTTTCTGTTTGGTAGCAGTTTTCCATATATTTGAATGCCACTACAAACTGGTGTAATATTACACTAAAACGACTTGGAGGGTGGAAAAATGGTAGGTTTAATTCAGCTCGTTCTCTTTTTATTTCCTGCTGCATCGATCGTTTTAGGGTTTTTAGGGTTTTTTGCATTCAAGGATTTGTGGGTGATGCCTTTGATCGTTGCTCTTGTATCTATTACCCTCATGTTCACCGTCTTTAACACAACCTTTTTTATGTGGGTATGGATCTATACGATTCTGACTTTCAGTTCAGGGCTGGCAGCAAAGGCTATACGCCTTTTGTTTGGACGTTGAGCGTAATGAGGCGCATCAATAGAATTTTCACACGAGAAAAATCTGGTTTCTTCCAGGTATAACTATTAGACTAAAGTTGTAGAAGGCTCAGACTATTTTACGATTTCTCGAACCCTCCTAATGCCGATGAATGAAGACTGTTTTTCACATAGGGTATTAGAAAAGGAGGTCTTCTCATGAACATCGTAGTCATAAGTGGGACACCGAGAAGAACGGGGAAAACAAGAATTGCGGCACGTCTCGTTGCAGAACAACTAGGAGCCGACCTGATCGACTTGAGTGAACTTCACTTACCTTTATTCAATGGAGAAAAGGAACAGGATGAATGGCCTGAAGTACAGCAATTACGCCAAAAAACCGAGTGGGCGGATGCATTTGTTTGGCTTTCTCCTGAATATCATAATGGTATAAGTGCATCATTAAAAAACGCGTTGGAATTCCTGGACGGTGATACATTCCGGCACAAACCAATATTATTACTTGCGGTTGCTGGCGGTGGAAAAGGCGGCATCAATACTCTCAACCAAATGCGAACAGTGGCAAGAGGTCTCTATGCGTTGGTTATCCCGGAACAATTTGTGTTTGACCCTGATTGTTTTACAGAAATAGGCGGATTATCTGAGGAAGCGTATGAACAAATAAGCAGGATTTTAAGTGAATTTAATCGTTATTTATTCATTAAAAGCTAGGATCGGTGAAGAGGTGAAGTTATGTCTTACGAAAACGACCAGGAAATGAATACGTTAAAAATAATAGCGGAAACTTTAAATCGTTCCAATGACCTTGAGCAGATGCTGCAAACGGTATTAGAGAAGCTCTTGAAACTTACCAAACTGGAGACCGGCTGGATATTTCTTGTTGGTGACAAACCTCATTACCGATTTGTGGCCGACGTCCGTTTACCGCCTGCGTTGTCATGGGAAGAGAAAAAGCCGATGTGTGCGGGGAGCTGTTCTTGCTTAAACAGATATTGGAAGGGAGATTTGGTGGACCCAATTAATATTATTGAATGTAAGCGACTGGATGACGCTGTGCAATATGACTGGGGAGATACGAAAGGAATTACCCATCATGCGACTGTTCCTCTGTCAGCAGGAGAAGAGCGGTTTGGAATCTTGAATGTTGCCTCCCCAGGAAAAGAACATTTTACTAGGGAAGAATTAACGTTGCTGCAATCAGTCGCTTATCAAATTGGTACCGCGGTAAAACGGACGAAGCTCTTTCACGCTCAGCAAAAGCGTGCAGAAAGTTTTGCGAATCTAAATGAATTGACCAGGCTTATATGGAAGGCGTCCACATTAACTTCTCTTACCGATGTAGTGGTTCAAAAAAGCAAAGAAAAATTCCCATGGCCGAATTTTGGTTTCTATACAAAAGGTGGGAGCGGATTACAGTTAAGATCTTCGAGCTCTAATCTTTTTCCAAGCCCTCTGCCTGATCACATTCCTATAGAAGAAGTAAACGAAATTACTTCTTGTTTCCAACAGCAAAAACCACTTTTGACAAAGCTCCATTCACATATCGTAGAAGGATCTTCATCCATCGCTGCCCCGATTACCATGAAGGATGAACATATTGGAGTTTTATTTGCAGCCACTTCTGATCCAGAAGCGCTGAGTGAAAGTGATTTGGAAGTGCTGCAAGCCCTGGCAGCTCATATTTCACTGGCTTTTGAAAGTATACGTCTGCAGGAACAGCGTGGAGAAATGCTGCTTTATGAAGAACGGAAACGTCTAGCCAGGGATCTTCATGATTCCGTTAATCAAAAGTTGTTTTCTCTTTCTTTGCTTGCTCGGGGGGCAAGAGAAGTAATCTCAAAGGATTTCCCTTCCCTTACAGAGCCTTTAGAAGAAATGCTCTCCTTATCCCAGGGATCGCTCAAAGAGATGAGATCTTTGATTTGGCAGCTTCGTCCCGTGGGTGTAGAGGAGGGGCTAGTAACGGCTATTCATAAGTACGCTGAACATCTAGGATTGACCGTGAATTTTGATGTTTCAGAGGTGCCCGACTTTCCGCGTACCATTGAAGAAGCTCTGTGGCGTATAGCTCAAGAGTCTTTAAATAACGTGAGCAAGCATGCAAGTGTCCAATTCGTTGATATAACATTGCAGGAAAGTGAAGATGGGGTGACGATGATCATAAGAGATACAGGAAAAGGTTTTGAGCGTCTTGCTCGCGAAACCGGAAAGCGTTCCTTAGGACTAACTAGCATGAGAGAACGGGCAGAGTTAATCGGAGGATCTTTACAGGTGGAGAGCAGGTCTGGGGAAGGAACACGGATAAAGGTGATTTTGCCTTGGAACAAAAAGGAGAATGTTCATGAAGATTAAAGTGTTGTTGGTCGATGACCACCTTGTCGTATTAAGAGGGTTACGTTTCTTTTTAAATACTCAGCCTGATATTGACATCATCGGGGAAGCTGAAAACGGACAGGAAGCTTTGAGGCTTGCAGGTGAACTTCAGCCAGATGTCATACTCATGGACTTGATGATGCCTGAAATGGATGGGGTAGAAGCGACGAAAAGGCTGAAGGAAAAACATCCGGACATGAAGGTGGTTGTCTTAACCAGTTATTCCGATCAAGATCACGTAATCCCCGCTCTACAAGCGGGAGCTGTCGGCTATCAATTAAAAGATATTGAACCAGATGAACTAGTAAAGACCATCCGTATGGCAAAAGAAGGTCAACAGCAGCTTCATCCGAAAGCCACATCTTTGCTGTTGACACAAATGACAGGTGAGAAAGAGAAACAATCAGAGTCCAATTCCGTATTCAAGCTTACAAAAAGGGAAAAAGAAGTCCTTTACCAAATTACGTTAGGGAAAAGCAATAAAGAAATTTCTGCTGATCTCTACATAACAGAAAAAACGGTCAAAACCCATGTAAGCAGTATTCTTAGTAAGCTCGGTCTCCACGACAGGACGCAGGCGGCCATTTATGCTATGAAAAATAACATGTTTCAGTCGTAGACATTTTAGGTCTTTTTCCTAGCATTTTCTTTCTAACAGGTGAATACAATAAGGGAAAGAAAGCTGAATGTGCAAAAATGGAATTTTTTTAAGCATTCACCTTTACTTCACTATCAAAACATTGTAAGATGGGAACTACAATAAAAATAATAACGGAAACTTCTTATCCAGAGAGGCGGAGGGACTGGCCCTTTGATGCCCGGCAACCATCGAATCAATCTAAGGATTGACGAGAACGGTGCCAATTCCTGTAGAGTGCAAAGGCATTCTAAGAGATGAGAGGATCGTACGGATAATTACGACCCCTTTTCTTACACTGGATAAGAAAAGGGGTCTTTTAGTGTTATATACAACCGTCAGGCTCTCGGTAGAAGTTGCGTTAGGGAAAGGAAAGATGAGACATGGCAACAGCTATTTTTGGAGCAGGATGTTTCTGGGGAGTAGAAGCATTCTTTGAAAAATTTGAAGGTGTAACAGCAACTCGAGTCGGTTATACAGGTGGCTTTGTTGAGAATCCCACTTATGAACAAGTGAAATCTGGTGAAACTGGTCATGCGGAAGCAATTAAAATCGAATATGATCCAACGATTATTACGTATTCTGAACTAATCAATATCTTCTTTGAATCCCATGATCCAACATCCAGAAACAAACAAGGCATTGATGTGGGACATCAGTATCGATCTGTGATCTTCTATGAGGGTGCCAGCCAGAAATATATCGCTGAAGAAAAAATCAATGAGTGGGATGAAAAAGGTATCTTTAAACGCCCGATTGTTACAGAGGTTATAGAAGCATCCACTTTTTATGAAGCTGAAGAGTATCACCAGAAATATTTCCAAAAGAATGGTTCCGTTGCGTGCGGGATTGGCTGATTATAACGATAAGATTGAAGGACCTCTCTCTATGAGGTCTTTTTTGTTGTCTCCGATTAGGAGAGAAGAAGGATTTCTGCTTTGAAGAATAGAAAGGGAAGGTAATAACTCGATGATTGGAGGCGCTGACATGATTCATATTGTCAATGGAGATGAAGTGGGCAAGAAGTTAAATGTCGAAGGAGACATGATCGTTTGGAGAGAAATGTATGACATGGGTCCGCTTCACTGCTCCTGGAATAGTGAAGAAATGATCAGTCGAAGAGCTGCTTTTTTCGAAGAGAAATTAGAAATTCCATCGCCTTTGTTCATACGAAATTGCCGTAATCAAGAAATGAAATTGGAAGGCATTCCCGAAGGGTCAGAGATCTGTCTGTGGATGGAACACGACCGCTACGATCAGACCATGCTCATGTATCTTTTACATAAACTCGCAGATAAAAATGTTTCCCTATACATGGTGACTATAGACAGGTACCCTGGTATTGAACCGTTCTATGGATTAGGTCAATTAGATAGCAAGCAGCTATCCGATCTCTTTGTATATAGACAACAATTAAGTTCAGACCAATTAGTTGAAGCTCAATCGGGCTGGAAAGCCTATACGTCAAAGAATAACCAGGATGTTTTCCAATGGTTGAATGATGAAGAACATCCGCTTCCTTTTTTAAAGCAAGCAATGGAAACTCACCTCGATTATTTCCCTTCTGCAGAAAAGGGACTGAATAAAGTGGAGCACCTTATGCTGGAACTTCTGAAAGAAAAAGTAATGACGTTTAGAGATTTATTTCACAGGGTTTCCGAATATAGGGTGAATGACGGACTAAGTGATTTACATACCGCAGCGCTCTTAAAAGAAATGTGCACTGGTAATCCCCCTCTGTTGTCTGTAGAGGGAGCACTGCCTGATTTTGAAAATGCAGAGGCAAATCCTCGTTTATTTATGACACCTGAAGGGAAAGATGTCCTTGCCAATAAGCAGGATAGACTTGAACTCGTAGGTATTGACTGGTGGGCGGGCGGTGTTCGTCTCTATAAGAGCCGCCATTAAATTTTGTTGTTAGGTTGGTGGGGTTGACATGTGGTTGAATGATGCAATTTTAATTCTTATGTGCGTCTTTATGGTGCTGGGGGCATTGGACTATTATGTGCTACATCATCGTCTTTCATTAGGTTGGCGTTTCTATGAAGCTTTCTCAATGATGGGACCGCTTGCCCTGTCAATGGTTGGGATCATTTCGCTTGCTCCTGTATTGTCCAGGTGGGTCGCACCAGTCATTGCCCCTGTTTATAATAGTTTCGGAGCCGATCCATCCATGTTTGCCTCTATGATTCTTGCGATTGATATGGGGGCATATCCATTAGCCAATTCTCTTGCACAAACGGAGGAAGCGGCTGTTTTCTCATGGGCTTTTTTAGGCACGATGATGGGACCGACGCTCGTCTTCACTATACCTGTGGCCTTGACCGTTATTCAAAAGAGCGATCGTCGATATTTCGCACAAGGCATTCTCATCGGCTTGATGACCATACCGGTTGGCTGTCTCGTTGGGGGATTTATTGCGGGATATGAGTGGATATGGATGATAAAAAATCTGCTTCCAACCATTTTAGTCTCTGCATTTATCGCTTTAGGACTATGGCTGTTTTCGAATGCGACGATCCAGTTATTTGCATATTTCGGAAAAGTCGTAGAGCTCATAATCATTACTGGGCTTGCTGCCATTATCATTGAGACGCTTACTGATTTTACCGTGATTCCTGGTATGGCGCCATTATCTGAAGGGGTGACGATCGTAGGAAGAATTACGGTTACCCTGGCAGGTGCGTATCCATTGGTCGGGTTCATCAATCAGCGAGGAGAAAAGTACTTTGCGAAGTGGAGTAAGAAGCTAGGGGTGAATGGAACAGCGATGACAGGACTTATCGCTTCCATCGCTCACCACTTACCGATGCTTGCAACAATGAAGGATATGGATGATAGGGGAAAAGTTGTGAACGCCGCGTTTGCTGTCAGCGGTGCGTTTTTAGTAGGAAGCCACTTTGCATTTGTAGCTGGGGTAGAGAAGGATATGATCCTGCCAGTTTTAATCGGAAAACTGACAGCAGGGCTTCTTGCCATCGGATTAGCCTTAGTGTTTACAAAAGAGTCTAAGCAGATGATTTTATGATTTTATTGCTGACTTGTATACTTGGTTATGAGTACGAGGAAAGGAGTTTTTCTCATGGAAACGACAATGCGAAAACATTTCGAAGAATACATCTCTAAGTTTAAAGCGGCTACTCCGGAAGACGTTCAGCAAAAAATGAAAAAGGCTATTGATGAATTGGAACAATCCGATCAAGGCAAAGGTCTCGATAAGGGTGAAAAAGCACCTAACTTCAATTTACCTGATGCAAAAGGAACTGCGGTTGAACTGTACGAGCAATTAGAAAAAGGCCCTGTCATTGTGACATTTTATCGTGGCGGTTGGTGCCCATACTGCAACATGGAACTTCGGGCTTACCAGGAGATCCTTGATGAAGTCCATGAAGCAGGTGGAGAACTGATGGCCATCAGTCCAGAAAACCCCGACCATTCTTTATCTACTTCAGAAAAAAATGAACTTGAGTTTCTTGTTCTAAGCGATGTCGGCAATGAAGTCGCGAACCAATTCAATCTCGTTTATCAACTTCCAGACTACCTCGTTGATATTTACAAAGACAAAGGCTTAAATGTAGATCAGCATAATGGAGATGAAACGTGGACATTACCTGTGTCAGCAACGTATGTCATCGATACAGATGGAACAATTGTCTACGAATATACGAAAGCTGATTACAAGGACCGTGCAGAACCTTCCCAGGTCTTAGAAGTGTTAAAGAATACTAAATAATTGTAAAAAATCAGCATTCCAGAAGCGGAATGCTGATTTTTTAATGAAACCAAACTCTATTACATTCGTATATACGAAAGAAGGATTTTGGTATTATGATGTTATCTAACAATGTATTTGAGGTGACCTTGTGTTGGAAGTTTTTCTTACTCCAATTAAAAATTCATATCGAGATATAAAGTACTTCTGGAAGCAGATGATCGGAGCAAGTTCTATAAAAGCGAAGGGTAAATATTTGATTTTAGCTTATTTTAATCTTATGTTCTTATTTATTTACACTGTTAATACTCTTTATTTCATTTATATACTAGTAATCGGCATCTTCATCCACCCATTAGCATTTTTAGTGCTGCTTTTTTCTGTACCTTTTATATTTATCACTATATTTTTCAGGAAGAAGGTGGATAACGATTCAAAATATCAACAATATAAGATGGGTTAATTTCGCTGAAGTTAAATTATCTTAAAGATTAAAAGAGAATACATTTTATTAAAATGAAAAAACGTCAAGGGATGAGCCCTGGACGTTTTTGCTCTTCTTATCCAACACTAAAAAAGAAAATCGAACCTAGCGCTGCCAATAAAATAACTCCTACTTGTACGCAAATCCCCACAATGCTGCAGATTTTTCCGGCAACGGCTGCTTTCTTTCCATCTTCACTTGTATAGGAGATGGATTTTAATGCTCCGTTCGCATACACAAGACCGAGGATTCCTAAGATTAAACCCACAATTGGTATGAATAAAGACATAATACCAAGAGTTAACGATGTAATCGCTTTTTGATTCATGACCAGTCCTCCATTCTTATCTCTATATACTTATACGTATGATAGGGAACAAAGGATTCACTGCTTTTATTTTGTATAACGGTTGGCATAGCTGCTTGCTACGATGGAGTCTGGTTTAATTTTCGCTTCCATACCTAGAGATTCAATCCGCGCCATCATTTCATTGACGTATACCCTTGTCCGATTTCTTTCCCCTGAGCCTATGTCAATATGTCCTTCTATCGTAAACGTAGCCCCTTTATAGATGTGGGGAAGAACAACCTCAATCAACTCATTCTTCTTTTCCTCGGTAAACAGACTTGCTACTTCTTCCGTCAATGAAGTTTCATAGGAAATTCGTTCATGCAATGTGGTCATTAGACGCTTCACTCGTTCTTTTCGAAAACAGGCCCAGGCACCTTTGCCTACACGTTGGATGACAATCCCTGTAATAAATATCGTATGATCTGGATGAACTTGTGAATCTGTACCTAACATCAACCGATAGTTTCCCAGCGGCTCCTTTTTCATAAAATGAAGAATGTGGGAAAAGACTTGTTCGAAATCCATTTTTTTATGCGAAATGTTCTGGAACAAGAATCGTTTCGCCATTTCGTACACCCCTTACCTCTCTTTATCTTGAAACAAGCTGAGTAGGAACATGGTTGTAATAAGATATTCACGAAGTACTAGTTGAATGCGTCCATTATTTAATGGTGGGTCATTTAAGCTTATCATGACTCTGTTTCTAGTATCCCAATTGAATAATAAATTCATGTAAAAAGTCTGGAAATGAATAGGGAGTGCCTTTTGAAGAGCACCCCTTAAGTTTCTTATCTTCTATTTTTTAAAAAACTGAAGAATACAATAAATAATAGAATAATGACAAAGGCACCTGTAATAAAACGAATCAAGGTGTTTTCCTGATAAGCGAATATGGCACCGTAGCCCCATACGAAAACAAGAGGGAATAGGTAGTCTTTATTGTAAAAGTGAAATGCGATGGCAATTAGCCCGCCGGCCGTAAGTATAATCACAGACCATCCAAGCTCTCCAATGGCGAATAGTTCGCTAACCTGATTTTCTTTTAATACGACAAACGTATCCACAATCGCAGCAATTGATGTCCATGCCAGATAGATAGAAAATGGAGCACGGTTTTTTCTGGGTAGTCCAGGAATAGATTGCAATAGGGTGTACACAACACAAAGAGTCACGAGGGACAGGGCGATAAATAAAATCGATGGAGTCGTACCGACAACGACGGTGGTACCGGAAAGAATCATGCTGAAAGGAAACCATAATCCGATCTTTCTTATCACACCATTCAACTCTTCTGAGGCAAAGAAGGATCTGAAAATAAAGAATAGCAGTAGAAGGTAGATGACGAACCAAATCGAGAAAGCGAACGGTGCAGGCATGACCAGCACATTGTCTGAAGGGCTGTTCATAAAGTTTCCGGCGAGGAAAAAGGACGCGACCAATAAGTAAATATAACTTGCTAAGTTCAGCAGTTTCAATCCAAGTAATTTCATGATGTAATCTCCCTTACCTTTATTGATGTTTTACTTGCATCCTTTGCGAAAGGCAACTTAGAGCTAGTACAGTGTATGTTAGAAACCGAAATTAATGACTGAAGGGTCTGAAATTACATGAAAATGCTCATTTCCTTATTTGGTCCGTTTTCGATGATTTTCATCGGTTTATCTATTTTTTCTAATGTCCCTGTTACATTTCTGCTTTTTTACGGTTGGTTATTAACGGGAAGCCTAATTCTAAGAAAATACCTTCCTAAAGGGAGTCCACGTTTATCTGTTATTTCAGGTGTATTCAGTGGGTTTGTTCTTTTTACAGGCATTGTAGGGGCGGTAACCATGCTTCATTCCTTTGTCTTAGATGTGGAGAATATCCAATTACTTTTGGGGAGGTGGAAATTTTCCGGGATCGGTCTTGTACTTGTTTTACTTGTCATTAATCCAATATTGGAAGAAGTTTATTGGCGAGGGGTGATGCATGGATATTTGTTAAGGAGTTTTAAAGAAAGAATTGCTGTTGTATTGACTGCTGGTTTTTATACAATCTATCATTTATTATCTGTCCTGCCATTGTTTGAATGGCCGATGAACATGTTTTCGGTTATCCCTGTATTCCTTGCCGGACTTTTCTGGAGTTACCTGAGAAAAAAGACGGGCTCCTTATTTGCCCCTATCCTCAGTCACGCCATGGCTGACGCCGGCATCTTAACTGTGTACTGGCTTTATATTGTGTGATAGGAAGAAAACATTATTAAAAGATAAAAATCCATACAAGAATAACCGTGATGACAGCCGTGATGGCATAAATGATAGATAGTAATGGGATGCTGGAGTTTTTACCATCATTTTTTAAGCTCTCTATTTCGTCCTCAGAGGTAAGTTCTTTTTCTACTTTCGTCATTTGTTTGGCGACCATCAGCGTTCCTGTGAGCGCAATAACAGAGATTGCAATGATAATTACATAATAAATCGGGCTCATCATCATAGATCCGCTCCTTTTCATTTCTATTATATAAGATGACATAGTTCTAAGCGAAATTTCTGTTTTAGTAGACCTCATTTCCTCCTTTATAATCTGGGATTACAAAGATCCCATCCTTTAAAAGAATGGGATCTTGCTTTTTTATTGCTCGGTTGCTGTAGGTTGAATATCTTGTGGAGTTGCTCGTTTAACGAACAAAGCAATGATAAAACCGACCACTGAAACTCCAAAGGCAATGAAGTAAACGAGTTCGACACCTGCAACCATTGATTGGCTAATAGCCGCTTGAGAACCTGGGTGATCCGCATTGTCTAAGAACAGTTGTCGTCTGGCTGTTAAAATGCTGATAAAGACTGCCACTCCTACAGCACCAGCAACAGGCTGCAACGTATTCATAATGGCAGTGCCGTGTGGATAGAGCTTTTTAGGAAGCTGGTTTAATCCATTCGTCTGAGCAGGCATCATGACCGCGGAGATGGAAAGCATCAACAGTAAATAACTGATAATGATCCGGATGACAGGTGTATCGGCACTGACCTGGCTCAAGGAAAACATGGTGACGGCCAAAATACCTGTTGCTGGAATCATGAGCCATCTCGGACCGAACTTATCAAACAGCTTTCCCATCACCGGTGAGAGCAGTCCGTTTAATAATGCACCTGGAAGCAAAATCAGTCCGGCAGCAGCTGGGGTAAGTTCTAATGGACCTTGCATAAACATTGGTAAAATAATCTCTGAAGAGAACATCGCCATCATAACAATAATGAACAACATAACGGCTAAAGAAAACATCGGGTAACGAAATACACGTACGTCCAGAAGCGGATCGTCAATTTTTAGTTGCCTAAACGTGAAAAGGACAAGGGCGATGATCCCCGCAAAGATCGATGAATAGACGTGAGGCTGAAGAAACCCGGCTTCTCCTTCTCCGGCAAAACTGAAGCCAAGAACGATCCCGCCAAATCCTACTGTAGAAAGTAAAATGGAAATGACATCGACCTTCGGCTTCGTAACTTCTCCAACATTTTTTAAGTATTTCCATCCGAATGCAATGGAAAATAGAGCAAACGGGATGACCGTTATGAATAAATAGCGCCAGCCGAGGTGTTCTACAATAACTCCTGAAAGTGTCGGGCCGATAGCAGGAGCGAACATGATTACCATTCCCACAACGCCCATCACAGCACCACGACGTTCTGGCGGAAAGATCAATAGGAATGTATTAAAAATAATAGGGATTAACAGGCCAGTGCCCACTGCCTGGAGCAATCTTCCGGTCAGTAAGACTCCGTAGTTTGGCGCAAGAGCACAGATGGTCGTTCCTAAAGTAAATACGATCATCGTTCCCATGAACATTTGCCTCGTCGTATATGTTTGCAGGAGTAAGGCTGATACAGGAATAAGGACTCCCATCACAAGCATGAAACCTGTTACCATCCATTGAACGATAGGAGCTGTAATATTGAATTGTTCCATTAAGGTCGTTAAAGCAATATTTAGAAGCGTTTCATTTAATATGGCAAAAAAAGCACCAATGATCAGGGAGATCATAATAGGTTTAACATTAAAGTCAGGATCATCAGCCAAAAATTCATAAGTGCTCTTATTAGTTGTATCATCCATGTCAGCCCCTCCAATCTTTGTGTAGTCACAAAGATCATTATAAAGGAAGGAAAAGGGAAGGGGTAGTAAAAAGCAACCCCCTCTCTACAGGCATAAATTCTACATTTTTTCTGGAGTTTCGATACCTAGAAGAGCCAACCCGTCTTTTAATACAATTGTAAAGGCATAGACCAATGTTAATTTTGCATTCAGATTATCACTCTCCAATATCTTCGACTCCGCATAATATTTATTGAATGCTTTGGCTAGGTCAAGAAGGTATTTAGCGATTTTTGATGGATCATAATTGGCGTAAGATTCTTTAACCACATACGGATACTCTCGAATTAATTTTACTAACGGCCAAGTCAGTGAATCACCAAGCTCTGTTGAAGTTACTTCATGATCAAAATTCCCTTTTGTAAGGAGAGAGCTGGCACGTACATAAGCGTATTGTAAGTAAGGGGCTGTGTTTCCTTCGAAGGTGAGCATGTCATCAAGTGAGAACTCAACGTCATTGCGTCGGTCGTGTTTTAAATCATGAAAGATGACAGCTCCCACACCAACTTGCTTTGCGACTTCCGATTTATCTTTCAGAGAAGGACTCTTCTCTTCTATATTGATAGAGGCTTTTTGGACAGCTTCCTTGAGAACCTCCTCAAGTAATATGGTTTTCCCTTGGCGGGTAGACATCTTCTTCCCATCCTTCAACATCATGCCAAAAGGGATGTGCTTAACATTTTTCGCCCATGAAAAGCCCATTTTCTCTAATACACGCTTTACTTGCTGAAAGTGCAGGGTTTGCTCGTGACCGACAACGTATAAGGCTTCATCGAATTGATAGGACTGGAAACGATCGATGGCTGCTGTAAGGTCACGAGTCGCATAGATGGTCGTTCCATTACTTTTTCGAATGAGGCAGGGAGGAAGGTTTTCTTGGTCAAGGCGTACTACCTGAGCACCTTCTGATTCTTCCAATAATCCTTTTTCCTTCAGTAAATCAAAGGTAGGTTCCATTTTATTGTTATAGTACGCTTCCCCCCGTGTCAGATCGAAAGAAATACCGAGAAGTTCATAGATTTTATTAAACTCCTCTAACGATACTTCCTTGAACCATTTCCATAGTTGAAGAGCTTCAGGGTCCTGCTGTTCAAGTTTTTTAAACCAATCTCTTCCTTCTTCTACAAGTGAAGGATTCTCGCTTGCTGCTTCATGGAACTTCACGTAAATTTTCGTCAGTTGTTTGAGGGGGTTGGCTTTAATCTTCTGTTCATCCCCCCATTTATTGTAGGCTGCCAGGAGTTTTCCAAACTGGGTACCGTAATCTCCAATATAATTGATTTTTATCGTCTCATAACCACATTTCTTTGCTAAATTGGCGATGGCATTTCCAATAACGGTTGAGCGTAGGTGTCCCATCGAAAAAGGTTTGGCTATGTTTGGAGCAGACATGTCGAGTACAATGGTTTTTCCATCACCGAAATCATGATGACCGTAGAGAGAGGGGTCTGTCAGAACTTGCTTGAGTGTATGATCCGTAACGAAAGACTGATTCAGAAAAACATTCAAATACCCTCCATTTGATTTAGCATCTGAGAAGACATCGTGTTTGATCTTTGGAGCAAGTTCAGCAGCAATATCTGAAGGGCTCTTGCGAAAAGTTTTTGCTAACTGGAAACACGGAAAGGCGAGATCTCCTAAACTGGCTTGTTTCGGTGTTTCTATTTGTTCATAGATCCATTCTCGAGTAAAGGTTTCTCCTAATAAATGAGATAATTGTAAAGCGAAGATATGCTTTTCCATAATACTCCTCCTATTCATTGGGGTGTGGAATTTAACGGGGGTGCAGAGACTGATCTAGCATAAAAATAAAAAACCCCGTCTCCATGTAAGAGACGAGGTTTGTGCTCGCGGTACCACTCTTCTAGCTAAAAAGCCGCTTGGTTTTTGGTAACGGGGATCCCCGGCCATACCTACTTAACGTTCGGCATGGCTTCTCAAAAGTCCGGTTCACTATTGGGAATCGTATCAGGCTTTCACCTTCCCTGACTCGCTGTCCGTTCCACATTAGCTACTCTCTTTTTCTTAGAATTTAAGATATTTGAAAAGATTATAGCGGAAGGTAAAAGGATTTGCAAGTCTCATTAAGGAATAAATAGCAAGGTATATGGAAAAATAGCAGCGTTGAGTATTAATAGATGTTTCTTCCTATATATAAGCAAATAGGAGGATGAAAGAGAATTTCATTGCTACAATAAGAACATCATAATAGAGAGGTGATCTTAATGAAATCCGTTCACTCCATAGAAGAAGCACAATCTTTTGTTGACGATGAAATTTTATCTATTCTCTATATTTCTCAACCAAATTGCTCTGTCTGTCATGCTCTTCTTCCACAAATAAAAGAACTATTAGAGGATTACCCAAACATTTCATCCAGACATATTGATGCTCATGAAGTTCCAGAGGTCGCAGGGGAGTACTCGGTTATGACGGTGCCCGCTGTTTTACTCTTTTCAGAAGGGAAAGAACTTTACCGTAAAGCGAGATTTGTTCCGATTGGAGAATTGAATCATCAATTAGCGAAGTACAATCATTTCATTAATGAAGGGTGACGATAAACCATGCTGGTCAAATTGTGATCAGCATGGTTTTTATATTCAACTATATAGCAGGATAGTTGAATACTCGATTTCGAGGTACTGTGGGCTTTCCGTTGCCCAAAGTAAATTTGGAGGTCCGAGAAATCACTCGCTTTCCGTGGGCATGTGCTGAGCCTCCTCGAGCTAGAGCTCTCCGGGGTCTCACCTATCATGTTCATCCCACAGGAGTCTCTCGATTTCTCGGACCTCCTTACCGCTGTTGGGAAGAACGGAAACGTTATTGTTAATCTGTAATTTTGGAAATCAGAGCTTCCTTACTCCTGTTAAATGGGGCCGTTCCTTACACTATAGATGGGTTGGATGGAAAACGGCGAGACTCCCGTGGGAGAAGGACTTAGGCGAGACCCCACTGAGAGCGTAGCGAGCGAGGAGGCTCGCCAGTTCCCCCGCAGGAAAGCGAGTTGTTTTCCAGCCAACCTTACGCTTATTACACATCTGCCCCGAGAATATCTCGAATTTAAGTCTTCTGGATAAGGAGGCTTTTGTTAAAGAGTGGATATGCATGGTATCAATTTTTATATAAAGTACCTGAAACCGCTTCATGACAAACTTTCAGAACATTTAGTCTTTTCCCTCTATTGGGGTAAATCCGCCAATTCATAAAAATTGAACCTCCAAATATTTTCCTGAGACACAATTATTTGCGATGAGACGTCCTCATGTGGAAATATCTCGCGCTGAAACCGTTTACACTAACTAATTGGCTCTTATAGACCCGACTTGCAAAAAAGCCCTTGAATCAATTTTTGCCAGTGTTATGATGATTAACGTCATTGAAAAAGCGAACAAAAAACGCGAACAAAAAATCCGAACGGGAGAGATGAACCCAATATGATCACTCAAAAGATTGCTTTTCTAGGTGCAGGCTCTATGGCTGAAGCGATGATTTCAGGAATGGTTGAATCAGGAAACATTCCAGCAGAAAATATCATCGTAACCAATCGAAGTAATCAAGATCGATTAAATGAAATTAACTATAAATACGGCGTACGTACAGTATTAAAAGATGAATTGGACTTTTCAGAAGTTGATCAGTTTATCCTTGCGATGAAACCTAAAGACATCGACGCTGTACTTGCCGACTTAAAAGATAAACTACAACCGAATCAAGTACTTGTTTCTGTATTAGCAGGAATTTCTACTTCTTATATGGAAGACCGCTTAAACATTGGTCAGCAAGTGATTCGTGTTATGCCGAACACATCCAGCATGTTAAGAGAATCCGCTACGGCGATCAGCCCTGGCCGATTTGCAGATATGGATAACGTGTTAGTGGCTAAACAATTACTTCAAGCCATTGGTGAAGTATTTGTCATTGAAGAAGATAAAATGGATGTTTTCACAGGAATCGCTGGAAGCGGACCGGCTTATTTCTATTATTTAATGGAGCACATCGAAGAAACAGGCCGTGCAGAAGGCATGGATCGTGAAACATTACGTGAAATTGGAGCGCAAACGCTGCTTGGTGCAGCAAAAATGATGCTCGAACGTGATGAAAGCCCAACGGAATTAAGAGAGAATGTAACGTCTCCCAATGGAACGACAGCAGCTGGACTAGACGCTCTTGATCAAAATGGCGGAGGCCAGGCAATCTCAGCAGCAATAAAAGGTGCAGCAAGCCGTTCTAAGGAACTGAGTAAAGAACTTGAAGGACTACTTGTCGGTAGTAAATAAATATAAATGAACGTTATTACATGTGAAGCGAAAAAGTTAAATAGGAGTGATATGTTGAGTAATGATAAAAAAAGGGTAGTAATTAAAATAGGGAGCAGTTCCCTGACAAGCGCGCATGGTGAGATTAGTCGCCGTAAGTTAGAAAAATTAGTAGATGAAGTCGTCCGCTTAAAAGACGACGGCCACGAAGTTTTACTTGTATCCTCAGGAGCTGTGGCGGCAGGCTATCGCCGTCTAGGCTGCCTAGAACGCCCAGAAGCATTGCCTGAAAAACAGGCCGCTGCTTCCATTGGTCAAGGATTGTTGATGGAATCTTATTCCGATCTATTCTTGTCTCATGGCTATAACGGATCTCAAATCTTAATTACACGCAGTGATTTTTCCGACGAAGCTCGATACAACAATGCGCGTAATACCATCAACGTATTGCTCGAACGCGGAATTATCCCAATCGTCAATGAGAATGATACGATCACGATCGATCGTCTTAAGTTCGGTGATAACGACACGTTGTCTGCGAAAGTAGCTGGACTAGTCGATGCTGATCAGCTGATTATTCTATCTGATATTGACGGACTTTATGATGACGATCCAAGAAAAAATGAGGATGCACAGCTACTTGATCAAGTCCACGAAATCACCCCAGAAATCGAAGCAGCAGCTGGTGATCCAGGAAGTGCTGTCGGAACGGGCGGTATGAAGTCCAAAATCGACGCCTTCAAAATTGCGATGGCATCCGGAATATCTTCCTTCCTAGGGAAAGCCGGCACAGATGATATCGTTTATGATGCTGTGTACCACAATGCTACTGGAACGTATTTTGAAACCAAACCTGAACATGAAAACCTTGACCAGAAAAAACAGTGGATCGCATTTAATTCCGGTCCTGAAGGTGAAGTCATTATCGATCACCGTGCGAAGGAATCCATTGTAGAAATGAAGAAGAGCTTACTGCCAATGAACGTCCATCACGTAAAAGGACGCTTCAAAAAAGGTGCCGTTGTGCGTATCCATGACCTTCAAGGCGAAGAAATTGGTCTTGGTGTTGTAAACTATTCTTCTGAAGAAATGAAAGAAATGATCGGATTAACTGAACCAGAACTTGAATCTTACGAAAAAGCCGCGATCGAACGTAAAGATTTTGTTTGTCACCTAGAAGTATCCATGCCTGTAGGCGTATAAAATACTCAAGGAGGTCTTTGATGACACTAATTAAAAATGATGTGAATGTGGAAGCACGAGCTATTGAGGCGAAGAAAGCTTCCAAGAAACTAATAATCCTTTCAAAAGAAGAGAAAAACCAAGCACTTCTGCACCTTGCTGATGTACTTGAGCGTGAATATGAAACGATCCTTGCCGCTAATGAAAAAGACTTGGCAAACGGCCGTGAGAAAGGGTTCACGGATGCATTCATGGATCGTCTATCTCTTTCAAAAGAGCGTATTGCTGAATTCGCTCAAGGTTTGCGAGAGGTCGCAGAACTAGAAGACCCGACTGGCCAAGTAATTTCTGATTGGACGTTGGAGAACGATCTACAAGTCCAAAAAGTAACGGTTCCTCTAGGCGTCATTGGCATGATTTATGAAGCACGCCCGAACGTAACCGTTGATGCGACAGGTTTAGCTCTTAAATCAGGTAATGCTATTGTCTTAAAAGGCGGTTCTTCTGCGATCAACTCTAACCAGGCGATTGTTGAAGTCATGCACCGTGGTCTAGAGGGAACTAAGATTCCGAAAGAAGCTGTCCAATTCATCGCTTCTACAGACCGTGCTGCAACCAATGAACTATTCACGATGAAAGAGCATATCGACGTGCTTATTCCTCGTGGAGGCGGCAAGCTGATCCAGGCGGTCGTTGAGAATGCAACCGTTCCTGTTCTTGAAACAGGAGTAGGAAATTGCCACATCTATGTAGATAAAGATGCAGATGTTGAAAAAGCAATCAGCATTCTTGTCAATGCAAAAACAGACCGTCCAGCGGTATGTAACGCTGCGGAAACTCTGGTCGTGCATAAAGACTGGTTAGCTGCTCATAGTGACGAACTAATTGCAGCACTAAAAGAAAACCATATCAATGTTCACGGCGACGAGCGTGCTCTTGAAGTAATTCCTGGAGCTGTTCTTGCTGGGGAAGAAGATTGGAAGAATGAATATCTAAGTACAGATATCGCTGTAAAAGTAGTAGATAACCTAACCGATGCGATCACTCATATTGAAACGTATGGTACGAAACACTCTGAAGCAATCGTTACTGAAAATAGTGAAGCGGCAGAGAAATTCATGGCACTTGTTGATGCTGCTGCCATTTATCACAATGCATCCACACGTTTTACTGACGGTGGTGCGCTAGGATTCGGTGCTGAAATCGGTATTTCCACACAAAAACTTCATGCGCGTGGACCAATGGGTCTTCCAGCGTTAACGACTGTGAAGTTCTTGATGAAGGGAACTGGCCAAATTCGATAAATTAGACGGATAGAAGGGAAACTCTGAGGAGTTTCCCTTCTTTTTTTCTGTTTTGGTTAGGTGGGAAGAGAGAGATAGGGCCCTAACTAGCAGGTATAACGCCCTTACGTAATCCAATAGCTCCCTAACACACTATATTAACGCCCTAACGCAGGAGAGTAACGTCCTAACTATGGGGAATAGCGCCCTATCTTTAAAAGAGCTTATAAATTTATTGTATATTTTTTAGCGTTTGTATTGCTGTCGTTAGGGATGCAACTTTCTTTTAAAAGTCTACGAGTCACTTTAACAGAGTTAATCTGTGCAAAATTCCTAAACTCAGCATTTGTAATTTCCTTACCAAGCAACAACTGATAATCTCTCAACGCTCCTAAATGAGCATCCATAGATTTCCCTCCGCACCCACTGCATCTCCAATGATCACGTTTTCTTTCCATTTTGAATAGAGAACACTGTGGACATTGTACTCCTAAAGTTAATTCACCCGTTTTCAATTCATAGCGCTCCATCAAAGATGATTTATAAGGTATATGCTCCATTTTGAAGCGGTACACAAGCCGTTACTTCTTCCTCGTCCAATACCACCTCAGTAAAATTTCTTCTCATCTCTTCTACTCTCGAAATCAAGTTTTTAGGTCTTACTATTCTCTTTATTAAATAGAAAGAGTCTTTGCCAAAAGTTTCGATCGCAGTTTTGGGGCTTGCTACGACAATAAGGGGGGAAATGGGAATTTCGGGGAAACCGAATAAACCCAGCCAGCGGGAAAGATGACGAGTCTGATGCTCCACTTGTAAAAAAGGGTCTGGGAAAAGGTCTTTTACTCCGTTAAATTTGCGGAAAAGCTGGTGATGGTCGAAATCAAATATCAACTCACCTCTATAATTCTTTACTTCTAAGATGATAAGTAGCTCCGGTGGACAATTAGAGCATCCATTTGAAAATGCTGAATTCCATCAAAAAGCCGAACGTCATGGAGGGGGGAGGTGAACTGTGGGGGTAGCGAAGATAGTGGTCTGTGTTCGTTTCGCCATAGTATCCTGCCGATTGTTTAAGGAACTGTTCATGAATTTCATTACGTTGAGAGGGCTCAAGTGGAAGGCTGTTCAGTAGGGTTTCGAGTTGAAGGTGTTCTTCTGTTTTATGACGAACGATACTGTTCAAGGACTCATACTCCTTATTGTAGTTTTTTCCTGTTTATTATATCATGTTGTAATCTTTATTTTTAAAAAGGAGGAGGAAAATGAGACAAATAGAGGCAGTAGATCAGATAACCAAAAGCCTTCAAGAGGATGAGAGAGTTAAGGCTGTTTTTTTGAAAGGTTCGATGGGGAGAAAAGAGGACGATGAGCACTCTGATGTGGATCTATACTGTTTGGTAGCAGAGGATGAAGTTCAAGAATTCTTAAAAGACAGAAAACGTCATGTAGAGGCGTATCGGGACGTTATCTTTTATGACGATATTTTTATTATTGCTCCTCAGATCATTGCGGTATATGATAATTTACTTCACCTTGATCTGTTTACAGTAACGGAAGATACCTTGATTCATAAAGACTATTTTCGTGTAATTTATGATCCGGAAGGACGGATGGAAAAATACAAAGATAAGCAGCATTTACAATTAAGTGAGCAAGATTTTATTGACGCTGTAGATGATGCAGCTTTTTTTCTACTGCAATATAAAAAAGCAGCGGATCGTGGAAATGATATTTGGGCCGTCAAAGTATTGAATGACCTTCTCATTAACCTAGCTCAAATTCTTCTTCAACGGTACTCCCCTGATCGAGCTCAACTTGGATTGAAGACCCTGGACCGAACCCTCCCAGAGGAAATTACAGATCGTATCCGGCATATCTACCTGAAGACCACCCCAGATGAACATCCTGAAGCCATACTCATCTTCACTGCCGTTTTGAGTGATCAGGAGCATTGGATAGAGAAGAATCTTCCTAAGCTTGAGTACACACTCCCGTTTTTAAAAAGAATGATAAAAGAATTTCAAAAGAAATAAACCCTCTAGTCAAAGAGGGTTTGTTTTAGTTCGGCAGGGAAAAAGCTTTGGCAAGCGTGGGAGTAATTGATATATTTCCAAAATCGATCCCCAAATGGACAGCCGTATGAGCTATTTCTGGTCGAATACCTGACATCGTGGTTTCGACACCGATTAGTTTCAAGGCATTAATTAATTGGAAAATTTGTTGAGCTACCATTGTATCTACAAGGTAGACGCCGGATAAGTCGATGTATAGATGATTGGTATTCTTTTCTGTACATTTGGCCAGTGTATTTTCGAGAATCGAACTTGCTCTAAACGTATCGATTTCTCCTACTAAAGGCAGGAGCGCTTTTCCATTGGATAAATCGATGACAGGTGAACTTAACTCATTAATCGTATTCTCCTGTTCGTCAATCCGTTTATTTAGGTGATTGTGTTTTTCTTCTACTACACGTGTCATAACGACATCGATAGCTTCAATAATAACAGTCTTCCATAGGTCGATCTTATTCTGTCTTACTAATTTGGTCTGGTTTTGTATAAATTCATCAATGAAAACCATATATTGGTTCCTTACTCGTATGAACTCTCTCATAATTAGGTGAGTAGGAGTATTTAAATGTTCCGGATCACTAGCTACATTCATGATCCACTCATCAAATTCTTGGAAAAAACTACTTTTTTCCATAACGAATACTTTACAAAGATGCTGATGAAATTCAAAGTTTTGTGCTTTTAGTGTTCGAATGACTTCTGGGTCGTTGGAAGCATACACTCCTCCCCCTGTTTTATCCAGAGATTCATACCATTCTTCAGTCAATTGTTCAGCCTTATCTAACAAAAAATCATGCAATTCTTTATTTCTCTGCATAATAAAAACTCCTCTCAAATCTAACCTATTCCCTGTTTTTTTCTATATTAAAACAAAACTCCCTATAACCATAAGGAATATATCACGTATCCTTATATTTCCAATCGAAAAAAGAAGGATATTGAAGATATTTGCCGAATAAATGAATATTAATACTGGAGGGGATGAGAATGGGTGTAAGAAACGTTTTGCTTGAGCAACTAGCTGCGATTTATGACGAAAACAGTTGGTTCGTTTGCTTTAATTTTGCTGTCAAAGACTTGACGGAATATCAAGCTCAGGTTAAACCGGACGATCATACCAACTCCATTGCAGAGCTTGTCCATCATCTTTACTTCTACAACTATCGCTACCTATGCAGGTTTCGAGGTGAGGAAGTTCAGGAGCTGCCCCGCCATTATAACACGTTTCAAAATCACGATGGAGGAGACTGGAATCAAACGATCCGGAACTACCAAAAAGTTATGGCCGGCTTCCGCAGACAAATCTATTTATCTAGTGAAGAAAAACTTGAGAAATGGTCCGAAACACTCGCACATCTATTTATTCATAATGCCTATCATATTGGCCAAATCGTCCACATAAGGAAACAGTTCGGTACATGGAGTTCATCTCCTGTCGTACGAGGGTAGACAATAATGGAGACTAAAAACCCAGAGGCTAAAAGAGCACTCTGGGTTTTATAAGCAGAAGTTTAGTCGTGTGCTGGCGCCTGAGATGGATATGGTTCTGGAGTAGTTGGCGATAAGCAGCTAATGCCGCAGAAGCAATCTAGGTCGACTGTGATACACACACCTGTTTCATAGAATCCTGGAGCCATATCTAGGAAATCACATACTCCACCTTTTTTCCCTCTGCTACTGCAAGAGTTTCCACCATTAATAGGAATCAAAAGCTCAAGTTTGACGCAATCTTTGCTATCGTCTACGAATTTTTTAGCTCTGAAAAATGGAGATTCCAAGCATTGATACATATTATTAGCAAATCTTGCACCGCTCCCAATGAAAGGCTTGCAGTCTTTACAAATAAGTGTAAATGGAATCGTCGTGTCTCCCATTCCTGCACCAGCAGGTGAAAGAAGGTCGCGAATAGAACGCTCACAGCTCACATCACAACAGTGATCGCGCTCAGCAACTTCATCCTGTGCAGCGATAATCTTTTTAATTGTGTCACGTACACATTCGCTGCCTTTTCCTTTAGAACAAGAACCCATTTGAAAAATCTCTCCTTTGTTAGTTGTTCCCTATAATTTATGTGAAGTCTATAAGTATGCTTGTATAAGAGTCTATTTTCTAGAAAGTTTAGAAACGTCTAAGCTGAAAAATAGACGAATGAGTACGGGCATCTGCCAAGTCAAAAAGCTCTATAAGGACATATTCTAAACTATCTATAACATCTCAGTTATAGAATCACGGCTTCCCACAGCTGTGAAATTTTCCCTGGCATTAGGCGTTAGCTCACCTTAGCGCCTATTTTTATCTCCTATTCTAATCTTCATTAACATGAAAAAAGGCTGACTGGCAGCTTTGCCAGTCAGCCTTTTTCCTTATCTCTTCTTCTTGTTGAACGTTTTATCTTTTAAGCTCTTAAATGCTTTGGAAGACGAGTCTACAGTCTTACCTATAGCTTCTGAGCCTTTTTCAGAGGCCTTCTTTACAATGTTTCCAGATGAATCAATCGTTTTGCCAATCAATCCACCCTCACCCGTAATAGACTTTATGATCTTACCAGAAGTGTCTACGGTGTTGTGAACAAGATCATTGGCTTCTTTAGACACACCTTTAATAAAACCTTTTTCTTTTTTATTCGAAAATGAGTTGGATCCGTTGTGATTTTCGCTCATGATGTCGATCTCCTCCCTGGAAATTATTTGCTACATTCCATACCTATGTATTTGTGGGCTTTTTATGAGAAATTGTAATTATAAAACTGAATGATCACTCATTTTTTGTTGAATTTTCAGAATTATCCATATAGAATAAGATTACATACTATCCGGTATGTTTTAGGAGAAAGGAGGAAGAATGTGAATTTTGATCACTCTGATAATGTAAAAAGATATGAGCAGAAAATTCATTCTTTTATGGAGGAAAACATCTTTCCCAATGAAAAAGTTTATGAGCAACAATTGAATAAACAAGAATCCCGCTGGTCAGACGTTCCACCGATCTTGGAAGAATTAAAGGCTAAGGCACGTGAAGAAGGTTTATGGAATTTATTTTTGCCAGACGATACATATGGAGCTGGATTGACCAATTTAGAATATGCACCGTTGTGTGAGTGGATGGGGCGTTCGCTGATAGGCCCTGAGGTGTTTAATTGCAATGCGCCCGATACTGGAAACATGGAAGTACTAGCCCGGTATGGAAGTGAAGAACAGAAAAAACAATGGCTTGAGCCTTTATTAAATGGTGAGATTCGTTCTTGCTTTTCAATGACGGAACCGGATGTAGCTTCCTCAGATGCGACCAACATAGAAGCACGGGTTGAAAGGCAAGGAGACGAGTATGTGATAAATGGCCGAAAATGGTGGTCCTCGGGAGCTGGTGATCCACGGTGTAAGATGGCGATTTTTATGGGAAAAACAGATCCGGAAGCTCCTAAATATGACCAACAATCGATGGTCATCGTGCCACTCGATACTCCTGGGGTTACGATCAAGCGGATGCTGCCTGTTTTCGGATATGACCATGCCCCTCACGGACATGCGGAAATTGACTTTGAAAATGTCAGAGTTCCTCTAAGCAATATCATTTGGGGCGAAGGGAAAGGGTTTGCTATTGCACAAGGACGTCTCGGTCCTGGGCGTATCCATCACTGCATGCGTTTAATCGGTGCTGCAGAAAGAGCCCTTGAAGATTTGTGTAAGCGCGTACAAAAGCGTGTGGCTTTTCATAAGCCTTTAGCAGAGCAAGGGGTGATCAGAGAATGGATTGCCGATTCAAGGATCGAGCTTGAACAAGCTAGGTTACTCACCTTAAAGGCCGCCCACATGATGGACACTGTTGGAAATACACAGGCGAAAACGGAAATTGCCATGATAAAAGTCGTTGCTCCCAATATGGCTCTAAGGGTCATCGACCGAGCCATCCAGGCTCATGGTGCTGCAGGTGTGAGTGATGACTTCTCATTAGCTGCCCAATGGGCAGGTGCAAGAACGTTGCGACTCGCAGACGGGCCGGATGAAGTTCACCGAAGACAGATTGCCAAACTGGAATTATCTAAATATAAGGAGTGATTGGATGCATGTAAAGCAATTATTTGACCTGACCGGTAAGACCGCAATTGTAACTGGAGGGGGACGCGGACTTGGAGAACAAATTGCAGAAGGGTTGGCAGAGGCTGGGGCGAATGTAGTTCTATGTTCCAGAAAAGTAGAGGCTTGTCAGAAGACAGCTGCCAATCTTGAAGAGGAGCTTGGAGTTCAGACGCTCGCTCTTCGCTGTGATGTCACCAATCCAGAAGATATTCAAGCGGTGGTCGAACAGACTCTCGATCGTTTTAGAACCATCGATATCCTTGTCAATAATAGTGGAGCCACCTGGGGAGCCCCTACCCTGGAAATGCCACTGGAAGCTTTCCAAAAGGTGATGAACGTAAATGTAACAGGGACCTTCCTCATGTCACAAAAAGTTGGAGAAGTAATGGTGGACCAAAAAGCAGGAAAGATCATCAACATAGCTTCTGTCGCCGGGCTTGGCGGCGCGGATCCACGCTTTATGGACACGATTGGCTACAACGCAAGTAAGGGCGCTGTTATTACTTTTACAAAAGATCTGGCCGTTAAGCTGGGACCGGAAAATATCCAAGTAAACGCCTTAGCACCGGGATTTTTCCCAACAAAAATGTCAAAAGTAGTGCTGGAAGAAGGTGGCGATTATATTCTTGACCGTACACCAATGCGCAGGTTCGGATCGAATGAGGATTTAAAAGGAGCCGCGCTTTTTCTAGCTTCAGGCGCTTCAAATTATGTGACAGGTGATGTTTTAGTCGTTGATGGCGGTATGCACGCCAACTGTTAAAAAGGAACCTCAAGGAGGAAGATGATGACAATAAAAAATCTGACCGTAGTAGGGGCAGGGTCTATGGGTCACCAAATTGCGATGCTCGGAGCTCTTGCTGGATATAATACTTATTTGCAGGATATCAATCCAACTTCTTTGGAACAGGCGGAAGTGAAGTTAGCCGCATTAATGGAAAAATGGGTGGAAAAAGGAAAGATAACTTCAGATCAGCTTGAGGAAGCCTTTAGCTCTCTCACGTTCACTACGGATTTAGAGGAAGCAGTAAAAGAAGCGGATTTAGTTATTGAAGCAGTTGTAGAGAAGCTGGAGGTTAAAAGAGAAGTCTTCAATAAGCTTGAGCAATATGCTCCTGCTCACACTGTATTAGCTACGAACTCTTCTACAATTGTCAGTTCATTAATTGCAGATGTGACCAATCGTCCTGAAAAAGTTTGCAATATGCATTTTTTCTTCCCGCCATTAGTGATGGATTGTGTGGAGGTCGTAAAAGGAGAGCACACCTCAGAAGAAACGGCAGACATAGCCATGAAAGTTTGTGATCAGATTAACCGGAAAGCTGTACTTCTTCAAAAAGAGATTTCCGGTTTTATTGCCAATCGAATATTATTCGCCATCCAAAAAGAGGCAATGAGTCTTTATGAGGGAGGATATGCAGATTTTAAAGATATCGACACCATTGTAAGAAAAGCCCTGAGGCACCCGCTCGGTCCGTTTGAACTGATGGACCTGTCTGGAATAGATGTCGGTTATTATGTCATGCAGCAGCAATATGAGGAAACAGGTGATCCAAAAGATAAGCCGTCGAAGACATTAACGGAGAAAATGGAAGCTGGAGAGCTCGGTAGAAAAACGGGGAAAGGCTTTTATTCGTACGAAACAAAAGCGAAAAGCTGAAGGGGGAGTCAACATGCATGAACACGAAGTCACCGTCCGTTTTTGTGAGACGGATCTGCTTGGTCACGTTAACAACAATAATTTTTTCGTTTACATGGAAGATTCAAGGATTCACTTTTTTGACGCCCTTGGATTAGTTATGGAGGACTGGAACTTTATACTTGCTTCCATCAAGTGTGACTTTCTAAAACAAGTCTATTTTAAGCAAACTCTGATTATTAAGAGTCTGGTGACTAAGATTGGTAACTCGAGCTTTCATCTGGAACAACAAATGGTGGAACAAGATTCTGGAGAAATAGTAGCGAAGGGGTCTTCGGTTATCGTCCATTTTGACTTTGAGAAACAGAAAAGTGCACCTTTGTCAGAAGATATGAAGAGAAAACTAGAGTCCTACCAATTCGCTGCAAACTAGGAGGTATTGAATGGTACAAACAAAAGATACCAGACCTGTAAGGCCGGGAGAAGAATTGGATACTGAAGGGGTGGAGAAGTTTTTAAGGCACCATCTGGATCTTCCGGATGGAA
The DNA here is from genome assembly GCF_002097535.1 of Halobacillus mangrovi. Taxonomy (GTDB): domain Bacteria; phylum Bacillota; class Bacilli; order Bacillales; family Halobacillaceae; genus Halobacillus; species Halobacillus mangrovi_A. The sequence continues at coordinate 3,376,914 of NZ_CP020772.1, read as the reverse complement.
AAATGCAAGTCCGTCAGTTCGGGGCTGGGCACTCGAATTTAACCTATGAACTGTTGGTGGGTGATTGGAAGGCTGTGCTACGGAGACCTCCAATGGGGCCGGTTGCTGCAAAAGCCCACGATATGGAAAGAGAATATAAAGTCCTTAAAGCTCTTCATCCTGTTTTCCCTCTAGCTCCAAAACCGTACATTTTTGAGTCAGGAGAAGTTTTGGGTAGTCCATTTTTTGTAATGGAACGAAGAGAAGGACTGGTCTATGATACTTCTTTTCCAGAGGGGATAGAAGAAACGGGAGAGTTAGGGAGGAAGATTTCAGAAACGATGGTCGACCGTTTAGTTGAGCTTCATGATGTCGATTATACGGAAACGTCTCTTATCGATATGGTCAAGCCTGAAGGATTTATGGAACGTCAAATTCATGGTTGGATCAAAAGGTTTGAGAAAGCGCGGACAGATGATGTTGTTTCAGGTGAACGTTTAAAAAGATGGCTTGTAGATCATATCCCTTCTTCAAGTGCGCACGCTGTTATTCATTATGATTATAAATTAAATAACAGCATGTTTAGTAAGGATAATCCTTCAAAAATGGTTGGGTTGTTTGATTGGGAAATGACCACTGTAGGGGATCCATTGGCCGACCTTGGTGCAGCGTTGAGCTACTGGATTGAAAAAGACGATCCAGAGATGCTCAAAACTGGACTTGGTAAAGTACCAGTTACAGTAAAAGAAGGTTTTTACACGCGTGATGAATTTATTCAACGATATGCAGATAAAAGCGGTCTGGACTTAAGTCAGATCCATGTATACCAAACGTTTGCCTATTTCAAACTGGCAGGGATTATCCAGCAAATCTATTTTCGCTATAAAAAGGGACAAACGAATGATCCAAGGTTCGCTCGAATGAACGTATTTGTTAACAATTTGATTAGGCATGCAGAAGAAACGGCTGGTTTATAGAATGGGACGTATTCACGTTATTTTCAAAAAAGAAGATATTGAACCGAACCAAATGAAAGGTAAAATTGCTGTAGTTTTTGATGTGCTGTTTGCGACAACGACCATCACTGCTGCTTTAGCTGATGAGGCACTTTCTGTGATCCCCGTGTATGATGCGGCTCATGCGAGAGAAAAAGCAAAGGCGATGAAAGAGCCTTTTGTATTAGCAGGGGAAGACCAAGGGAGAAAAATTAATGGCTTCCATCATCCGCTCCGTACATACTTGCAGCCACATATTCAAAATAAGCATCTAATTCTCTCAACGACCAACGGCACAGTGGCTTTGCAGCGATCCAGTCAGTCGGAACATTTGTACGCTTCTTCTCTATTAAACAATTCTGCTATGGCCGATTATTTGTATAACCATTACTTCGAGAAAACCATATTGCTAGTTTGTTCCGGTTCCAGCGGCCGGTACACGATGGAAGATTTCTATGGAGTTGGTAGTCTTGTTCATTACTTAATGAGTTTAGCAGAATGGGAGTTGTCTGATGCTGCAAAAACGGCTTGTTTTTTTTATGAAGGTAGTCATGCCACTGCCGCTGACCTCCTCGCTGCATCCAGGATTGGATCTTTATTAATGAGTGCAGGAATGAAGCGTGCCGAAATTGAATTTGCTGCTCAAGAAGGGACATTTGATGTCATTCCCAAGTATGACCCGAATTCGGGACAAATTAAGGAGGAAAAGCATGTATTCTATTAAACATTCAGTTAAAGGCGGGGAGTTTTTAATAGGAAACATAAGTCCAGAGTCCGCCTTTACTCCTGAGGATCGAAGTGAAGAACATAAGATGTTTGCTTCCACGGCTCGACAATTTATTTCCCGGGAAATTCATCCACATCAACAAAGAATAGAAAATGGAGATTATGCTTTTGTTGCTGAACAGATGAAAAAAGCAGGAGAAATGGGTTTGTTGGGGCATAGCATTCCCGAGCGTTTCGGTGGACTTGGTCTAGATAAGATCACGAAAGGAATTGTGGGAGAAGCTCTCGGCAATGCTGGTGGTTATAGTGTTGCTCATTCCAATCATACGTGTATCGCTACACTTCCTATTACGTACTTTGGAACAGAGAAGCAAAAAGAAAAATATTTGCCTAAGTTAGCTTCGGGTGAATTTCTAGGGGCGTATTGCTTAACCGAACCGGACGCAGGGTCTGATGCGTTATCATCAAAAACGACTGCCGTGTTGAACGAAGAAGGAACACATTACGTATTGAATGGTACGAAGCTTTATATAACAAATGCATCGTTTGCAGACACGTTCATTGTGTATGCAAAGGTAGATAGCGAGCATTTTACAGCATTCATTGTCGAGAAAGGATTTGAGGGCTTATCTATTGGTCCTGAAGAAGACAAAATGGGGATCAAAGGATCTTCGACATGCTCGGTGGTTTTGGAAGACTGTCTTGTTCCGGTTGAAAATATGCTTGGCGAAGTGGGGAAAGGGCATCTGATTGCCCTGAACGTTTTGAATCTTGGGCGTTTCAATCTTGGCTTTGCTACAACAGGGGCTGCTAAATACAGCCTTAATCTAGCAATCCAGCACACGACAGAAAGACGACAGTTTGGAAGATCTATTGCAGAGTTTTCAGCTACCAAAGAGAAAATCGCTCAAATGAGCGCCCGTATTTATGGAACAGAATCACTTCTTTATCGGACGGCTGGTCATATTGAAGCTGTACTAGGCGAGCATTATGAGACCGGCGATCACAAAACTGTAGCTAAAGCAATGAATGAACATGCTCTTGAATCTGCGATATGTAAGATCATGGGTTCAGAGACGCTTGATGAAGTCGTTGATGAATCCCTGCAGCTTCACGGAGGAGCAGGATTCATTAAAGAATATCCGATAGAACAAGCATACAGAGATTCACGCATCAATCGGATTTTTGAAGGTACAAACGAAATTAACCGTCTTTTAATTCCGGGAAACTTTTTTAAGAAGGTAGCTCGTGGGGAAATTGATGGACTTACTACTGTCGAGAAAGCCGAGCATTCCTTGAAGAATAGCTTATATAAAAATGTAAGCGGGCCGTTGGAGCCACTGCAAGAGGCTGTTGCCTTATTTAAAAACTTGTTCTTAGTTTCAGCAGGTGCGGCCTACCGCCTTCATGGTGAATCCATTCAGCAAGAGCAGGAATTACTGATGAAGTTAGCTAATTTAGCTATCGCTGTTTATGAAAGTGAGTCCGTCGTTTTGCGGACGATGAAAGCGATTATGAGCTCGAATAGCGAAGCAGAATTGAAAACGAAACTTTCCTACTCAGTAATAGAAAGAAATGCTTTGAACATCCAAAGAGATACAAACTATATTCTTTCCGCTGTTTTCAAAGGGGAAGAAAGAAAGAAAACACTTAGAAATATCGCTGTTCTATTGAGCGAGTACCAGTGGGAGGATGCAATCGAGCGTAACCGTTCTATTGCAGAAACAATGATTGAGGAAAAACAATATAAATCCTAAAGGAGATGGAATGATGAACTTAGGTAACGAACATTTAAGTGTAGAGATGAATGGCCCTGTCATGTCTTGTGTATTGAACCGTCCCGATTCACTAAATGCTTTCTCTGACAAAATGATAGTAGGACTCCAGGAAGCCCTTGAGGAAGCAGCTTTGAACAACGAAGTAAAGGTCGTTGTATTATCAGGTGCTGGCCGAGCCTTTTCCGCTGGTGGAGACGTCAAAAGTATGGGACAGGCTGATGCTCAGGATATTTATGACCATCTAGGTGCTTTGAACCAGCTCATTTTGCAAATTAAAGATCTTTCAAAACCTGTTGTTTCCGTTGTGCATGGTTATGCAGCAGGAGCGGGGTTCAATCTGGCTTTAGCCTGTGACCAGATCCTGGCCGGTGAAGAGAGCCAGTTTATCTTAAGTTTTGCTCAAGTTGGTCTCGTCTCTGACGGGGGCGGGCACTATTTCTTATCGAAACTCCTTGGTCCCTATCGCGCAAAGGAATTGTTATTCAGAGCTGAACCGATACCGGTAGAAACAGCTATGGAGTGGGGATTGGTCAATCGCGTCTTCCCTATAGCCGACCTCGAAGAAGAGGCGATGAATTATGCTGTAAGATTAGCTAAAGGACCTGGTCGTGCGATAGGAATGATGAAAAAGATTGTCGACCAATCTGATAAATCTGATTTGGCCACGATTCTCGAACAGGAACGTACCGTACAGACAATGATGGTTTCAACAAATGATCACAAAGAAGGCGTGCAAGCCTTTAAGGAAAAGCGCAAGCCTGAATTTACCGGAAAATGAGTAAAGGGGGAAAACTAATGAAAGCTATTCAGTTCAAAGAATATGGAGGTCCCGACGTATTAGAGAGAGTTGACGTTGAGACGCCAGGGTTGAAAGAAGGAGAAGTGCTCATTAAGGTTACAGCCATAGGTGTAAACTATGCGGATACTGCCCGGAGAGAGGGGGCATATGTTGTTCCTACTCCACTTCCATTCATCCCAGGTGCAGAAGTGGCTGGGATTGTAGAGGAGACAGGGGAAAAGACAAACAGATTCCAGAAGGGCGATCGTGTTGTTACCTTAATTGGTTCAGGAGGATATGCCGAATATGTGGTGGCGAATGAACGGACATTGATTCCTATTCCTGAAAACATGGAAGACGCGACAGCTGTTTCCTTACCTCTCCAGGGTCTGACGGCGTATCATTTACTCAAAACAATGGGACGGTTGGAAAAAGGGGAAACGGTTCTTGTTCATGCGTCTGCAGGAGGAGTAGGTTCATTGGCTGTTCAGCTCGCAAAACTGTTTGGAGCAGGAAAGGTTATCGCGACGGCAAGCTCTGATGAAAAACTTGAGATGGCTTTAGAGTTAGGGGCAGACCATGCCATCAATTACACAAAGGCTAACTGGCGAGACGATGTCATGAATGCAACGGATGGAGAAGGTGTGGACATTGCTCTGGAGATGGCTGGAGGCGATATATTCCATGAAACTGTGAAATGCATGCGTCCTTTCGGAAGAGTGGTCGTCTACGGAGTAGCAAGTGGAAACCCGGCTCAAATGTACCCCTCCGGTTTAATGAATCGAAATTTATCGGTTATCGGATTTTTCCTTCCACAAATTATGAAAAAGCCTGTTTTGTTTGAAAAGAGTCTACAGGAACTTTTGAAACTCGTAAATACAGGAGACCTGAAGTTGACGATTGGTGGAATATATGACTTGGAAGAAGCCGCCCAAGTCCATCAAATGCTCCAAGGACGTAAGACAAAAGGGAAACTGGTTTTAAAACCATGAATCTAAGATGCTGAGGTTTCTCAGCATCTTTTTTTAATGAATACTTGGTTAAAAGCAGGAAAAGTGTTGAGGTAGATCGAAGAAAAGCAGTCAGCTGCTCAATGTTTAAGGGGGAAGGATCATGTTTCTACATAAAATTGATGAGGACTTGGCTTTAAAACGCATTGAATATACGGATGCCGAGGAGTTGTTCGAGCTCTCAGACCGTTCTCGTGAACATCTTGGTACTTGGCTGCCATGGATTCACTTTACCAACTCGCCAGACGATACGAAAACGTTCATTCAAGGCTGTTTACGCCGATATGCAGAAAATGATGGAGAAACCGTTTGTATTATGTACAAGGGGAAAATTGCTGGTGTCATTGATTTCCATGAACTGAATTGGTCCCACAAAAGGACAAGTATCGGATATTGGATGGGGGTCGATTATAAGGGGCTTGGTCTACTAACCCGCTCATGCGAAGTGCTGTTTGATTATGCATTTAATCAACTTGGGTTGAATCGCATTGAAATAAGAGCAGCGGAAGAAAATCTTAAAAGTAGGGCTGTGCCTGAACGGCTTGGATTCGTGCAGGAAGGCATTATCCGTGATGCAGCTGATATGTATGGAAACTATGTGAACCACGTCGTATATGGCATGCTTGCAAGGGAGTGGAAGGCATAAGCTTGACGAAGAGGAGGGCTTTTTATGAAAAAACGGATTCATTCAATCCAACAGGTTAATATTACAAGTCCGACGAAAAAGGAAAGTGAGGATGCATTCATCGTACACGAATCGGCCGGGATTTTTGGTGTGTTAGATGGAGCTACTCCCCTCACATGTTTTAGGGACAAGGATGGACATAATGGAGCTTATCTCGCAGCTCAACTTTTTAAAAAACACTTCCTGAGTCTACCTGAGACGGCTGAATTGTCTGAAGAAGTGGTGAAGGCAAACACTAAGCTTCGGGAAGAAATGCTAGCGAATAAGATCAACGTTGAAGAAGGGTATGAGCGGTGGTCTACATGTGTAGCCGTTGTAAAAATAAAAGAGAATGAACTACATTATGCCCAATTAGGGGACTCGATGATTATGACAGGTTATGAGGATGGAACATCTAAGGTATTGACGAAGGATACTGTAGAAGGAATTAGTGAGCGGTCAAGTCGACAAAGAGAAAGAGATCGCAAATTAGGAATAGAAATTCCTGAAGAGGTTTATTACAGAGAACCATTAAATCGCTTACGATATAACCGCTCCATGGCGAATAGAGAGAACGGCTACACGGTAGCAAATGGCATGAAAAACATTGAACCCTACATTCAATCGGGGGCCATCTCCTTGGATAAGGTACGAGACGTTTTTATTTTCTCAGATGGATTGTTTCTTCCAAGGCATACGTTACATGATACGTATAGGCGAGTCCGGCAATTTGGGTTGATGAGCTATATCGCTCAAGTGACAGAGTATTATCAGGCCAACGATTTACGAGTGGATGATCGAACAGCCGTCTGGGTCACTTTTTAAGTTCTATAGGGAACAGCAGCTTCATATATTTTTTAGGATGAGAAGGAGGTGGTGAGGTGGCCTATTTTCAACTGTCTGATGGAGCAGAATTATTCTATGAAGATAAAGGAGAAGGTAAGCCTCTTGTGTTCATACATGGAGTATGGATGAGCAGTCGTTTTTTTCAGAAACAGGTTAGCCACTTCAAGGAAAACTATCGTGTCATTACATTAGATTTTCGCGGGCATGGAGAATCTGCTAAAACGAATGCCGGCCATACGGTCGCTCAATATGCCCGGGACCTCAGAGAACTAGTCCGTCATTTAGGTTTGCAGGATGTGACTTTGGTAGGGTGGTCGATGGGAGCGTTTGTCATCTGGGAATACCTTCATCAATTCGGTGAAGAAGGTGTTCTTTCAACGGTAATCGTAGATGAACTGGCGTCTGATTTTAAATGGCCGGACTTTGAAATTGGAGCTTTCGACTTAGCTGCCTTAACTTCTATGATGCAGGAACTTCAGCAAAATCAAGAAGGTCTTCTTAGAGGTTTTCTGCCTTTAATGTTTAAGGAAGGTGTTTCTGAGGATCGTCTAAGTTGGATGCTGCAGGAGACCATGAAAGTTCCAGCGAGTATTGCAAGTGCCATTTTGTTCGATCAGTCCGTCATTGACTGCCGCCCATACTTGAATTCTATCCAATGTCCAACGCTGTTATGCTTTGGTAGAGAAGAGAAGTTAATTCCCATCGCTGCGGGAGAGCATTTAAAGAAATCTATTGCTAATAGCCAACTTGAAATCTTTGAAAAAAGCTGTCACTGTCCTTTCTTAGAGGAGCCTGACAAATTTAATAGAGCAATTGAATCATTTTTAACACTATTACAGAGTGGTCATAAATAATAGGAGTTACAGAAGGATGAGATTCCCTGATTTCATCCTTCTAACTTATAGTAGAGGAAGAAGAATGAATTTAACTACAGAAAGGTTATGGATTAGAAAGTTCAAACCAACCGATTGGAAAGCAACCCATTCCTACACCTCAGATCGAGAAGGCAGCCTGAGACTATTTCTTCGCACCGAGTTATGGAGAAGGTTGGGTTTTTTTAAAAAATGCACACCGATTGAAGATGGGTGGTGGGATGAATTTTATTACGCCACCCTGAAAGAGGAATATGTTGCTGATCAAAAAGAGAGCCAGAAACTTTTCTGGCTCTCTTTTAAATTTTTTAGTTGATAACAGCAATCAAAAGACCGTCATAACCTTTGGAGCCCACCGTTTGAATTGCTGTCGAATCAATCCGAGGCTCATTAGACAGCATTTCAAACATCTCTCTAACCCCTTTTACCTCTTCGTCTACCTGTTCATTTAATATAGCTCCTTCGCGTACAACATTGTCTACAATTAAGCAGGCCCCCGGCTCAGCTAATTCAATGGCCCACTTTACATAGGCGGGATTATTCTTTTTATCTGCATCGATAAAGAAGAAATCATAGGTATTCTCATTGGAAGCTAGGATGGGGAGAGTTTCAATTGCTGGCCCTGTAAGAATTTCTACTTTATTTTTAACCCCCGCTTCTTTCATATTTTCCTTAGCAACTTGAGCATGTTTCTCACTATATTCTAAAGTCGTAATTTTACCGCCTTCTGGCAAGGCTCTGGCCATCCATAAAGTGCTGTACCCGCCTAAGGTTCCAAACTCGAGTATTCGTTTAGCGGATCTTAAACGGATAAGGAGATTTAACAACTTTCCTTGGCTTTCTGATACATCGATGGCAGGAAGCCCGGCGGCAGCATTGGATGCTAATAAATTTTCCATTACTAGGTCTGATTGAATGAGGTGATCGCTGAAATATTGATCAACATGTTTCCACGTTTCTTTACTCAACTACACTCCTCCTTTTGTCCTTCTATGCGTTTAGTTTACGCTGAATTTCGTTGTATTGGAAGTAATATAAAAAGCGCCTCCCAGGGAGACGCTTTTAGTTCTTATAGAACTCCAAATGCTTCATTTTTTTGATCGGTAATAAACATGTGACCAGGAGCATGAGTTAACATAAGTTTTGGTTTCATATGCATGGCAATCGCCTGGGGAGTAACCCCGCAGGCCCAAAATACTGGGACTTCATCCTCTTTTATAGGAACTGCGTCGCCAAAATCAGGAGATTGAAGGTCATTGATACCAATCGTCTCAGGATCGCCGATATGGACAGGTGCCCCGTGAACAGAAGGGAAGCGGCTCGTTACTTGGATGGATCTGATCACGTCATTTGATTTCATCGGTCTCATACTTACAACCATTGGGCCGTGAAACTTTCCGGCAGGCTGACAAGAGAGGTTCGTTTTAAACATAGGGACATTTAAACCTTCTTCAATATGGCGAATTGGAATGTCATTTTCAAGTAGTGCTTGTTCGAACGTGAAGCTGCAGCCAAGCAAAAAACCGACCATATCTTCCGTCCATACGTCAGTAAGATCTGTTCGTTCTTCTGTTTTTTTTCCATTTCGGTAGACCAAATATTTAGGCAAGTCTGTCCTTAAATCAGCTTGTGGCGCAACCGAAGGTGGATGATAAGCATTTACGTCTGTCACATCGAGTACCGGACAAGGCTTTGGATTGCGCTGGCAAAAAACTAGGAAATCATAAGCCATTTCTTTAGGCAGGACAACAAGATTGGCCTGAATATATCCATTGGAAAGACCTGCAGTAGGACGGTCCCATTCTCCTTTACGGATCATCTCTCTTGCTTTTTCAGGACTTAAATTGGACAGCTTCATTGGGTTTCACTCCTATTTAAATAATTGAGGAATTCCTTCAATTAAGGAAACGCCTCCCATATAGGCCATGGCGACAACGATAATGGCCCCGAAAATGGTCAACCATAGCGGGTGCTTATAATCGCCGACAATTTTCGTTTTATAAGCGGCAATAAGCATAACGCCAAGTGCGATTGGCAGGATAAGTCCATTCAATGAACCTACAAGGATAAGCACTTTTACAGGACGTCCAATGGTCACGAACACGGCTGTAGAAATGACGATGAATCCAACAATAAACCATTTATGATATCGGTCGATCGTTTTACTAAACGTACGAATAAACGAGACTGAGGTGTAGGCAGCACCAACCACGGATGTGACCGCGGCCGCCCACATAATAATTCCAAATATTTTGTATCCGATGTTTCCTGCAGCCGCTTGGAAGACAGATGCAGGCGGGTTGGACGGATCAAGCGATACTCCGGATGAAACGACTCCTAAAGCGGCAAGGAAAAGAAAAATTCGCATAATCGATGCAATACCAATCGCTGAGACCGAGCTTTTGGTTACTTGCCCAAGAGATTCTTTTCCTTTTACTCCTGCATCCAATAAACGGTGACCACCAGCAAAGGTAATGTATCCACCCACGGTTCCTCCAACAAGTGTAATAATGGCAAGAAAATCAATTGTATCAGGGGCAACAGTTTTCGCTACAGCTTCTCCAACAGGAGGCTGAGCAGAAAACATCACAAAAATCGTTAAGGCGATCATAATAAATCCCGCTGTTTGTGCGAAGCGGTCCATCACTTTTCCTGCTTCTCTTACAAGGAAAACGGCGACCGCAACGATACCACTGAACAAGGCTCCCATTTCAGGAGAAATTCCAAAAAGTACGTTTGTCCCTAAACCGGCACCTGCGATGTTCCCAATGTTGAAGGCAAGACCTCCAGCGACAATAAGAAGAGAGAGGAGGACCCCAAGGCCAGGAAGCAGACTGTTTGCGATATCCTGAGCCGGTTTCTCGGAGATGGCAATAATTCTCCATATATTGAGCTGTGCTCCGATATCTATGATGATGGAAATTAAAATGACAAAACCGAAGCTTGCGGCAAGTTGTTCTGTAAAGTGTGTAGTTTGAGTGAGGAACCCTGGACCTATGGCAGATGTGGCCATAAGAAAAGCAGCTCCTAGAAGTAAACTCCTGGTAGATTGTTGTTTCATGATGTAACTCCTATTCTTTTATCTTGTTAGGAAATTTCCTATTTTATCTAGTTGAATATCTGCATCATTTAATGCTCTGGTAATGTAGGAGGCAAAGTCGACAGCATTTTCTCCATCTCCGTGAATGCAAATGGTTTGAGCTTCGATGTCGATATCCACATCCTGTAACGTAATAACTTTTTGCTCCTTGATCATACGGATGACTTGGCTGACTGCTTGCACATGATCAGTGATCAAGGCATTCGACTCACGACGAGAAGTAAGAGATCCATCTTTTTGATAAGTACGATCAGAAAATACTTCACTAGCTGTTCTCAGTCCAGCTTCTTTACCGGCTTTGACAAGTTCGCTGTTAGCGAGACCGAATAACACGAGTTCCGGATCTATGTCTTTTACAGCTTTAGCAATGGCATCCGCGAGTTCTTTTTGCTTAGCAGCCATGTTAAATAGAGCACCGTGAGGCTTCACATGTTGAAGGGAGCCGCCTTCCGCTTTTACGAAACCTTGCAAGGCACCGATTTGGTATAGGACAAGGTCGTAAGCTTCCTCAGAAGAAATATCCATCGCTCTGCGCCCGAAGCCGACAAGGTCCTGTAGACCGGGATGGGCACCGATACCGACATTATTTTCTATTGCCATGTTTACTGTCCGTCTCATCGTTGAAGGATCACCTGCGTGGAAACCGCAAGCAATATTGGCGGAAGTAACATATTTTAGAATCTCCTCATCACGTCCAATTTTATAAGAGCCAAAACTTTCTCCCATGTCACAATTTAAATCAACGATATTCATATAATAGCCTCCTATCTCATTTTAAATGCAACGCCTCTTCTTAACTGATCTAGAGCCTTTTCCCGTTCAAGGTAAAGTTTCTGAGCCTTATCCAGGCTAATCCACTCAAAGCGGATTTGTTCACCAGGTTTCATCTGAGCAACTTTAGGCAGATCGATCCTTGCGACTTGGGCAATTTTAGGATATCCACCAGTGGTTTGCCGATCAGCCAATAAAATGATCGGATTTCCTTCAGAAGGAACTTGAATGGTTCCAAAGGCAACAGCCTCCGAAATCATATCCTTATCATCTTTTCTTTCAAGGCGAGGACCGTTCAATCGATAGCCCATACGGTCGGATTTTGAGTCTATTTTAAAACTTTCCTGTATCAAGGCGTTTTGACTTTCTGTTGAAAATTGATCGTATTCTCTGCCTTCTGTAATACGTATGGTTTCTCCCGATTGGATAACTGGAGTGAATTCATGAGCCACAAACCAATTAGGTGTTGCGTAAGAATGTTTTCCTGGTTTTTGTTTTAAATTTTCAAATATACTAAAGGCAGTGTCTGTAGGTGAGTTTAGTCTTAGTTCGTCTCCTTTGTCTAAGGCTCTCCCTTTAAAACCACCGATACCTGCTCGAAGATAAGTGGAGCGGCTGTCCATAACGACTGGCACATCAAATCCTCCACACACGGCTAAATAAGCCCTGAATCCCTGCTTGGGGTTTCCAAATCTTAGTTCGCTCCCTTTCTTAACAAAAATCGGTCTCCACATTGGCGCGCTATCTCCATCAATCATAGGAGAAAGACTGCCACCGCAGATGGAAATAAGTGCATCCTCCTGAAATTCAAGAACAGGCCCCATTAACGTAATCTCTATGGTGGCTAAGTCCGGACTATTGCCTACAAGGAGGTTGGCTATTCTGTGGGATTCACTGTCCATAACCCCACTTGCAATAACCCCGTGTTTTTGATGCCCAAAACGTCCGAGATCTTGAATGGTTGTTAGTAGACCACCTTTAACGACACGGATCATGATTCCACCTCCTTGATTGATTGATATTCTTCCTTAGTAATTGAGGTGAACTTAATCTTATCGCCGGCCTGTAGGAGGGAAGGAGTTTCATTTTCAGGTTGGAAAAGCTGTTTTGGAGTCCGGCCAATGAGCTGCCATCCTCCAGGAGTTTCTATTGGATAGACTCCGGTCTGCTTTCCAGCAATACCTACAGAACCAGCAGGGATTTGAAGTCTCGGATTGTCTCTTCGTGAAGCTGCAATCCTTTCATCCATGCCGCCGATATATGGAAAGCCTGGTGCGAACCCGATCATATAGACCAAATAATCTCCGTTTGTATGAATGTCGATCACTTCTTGTTCACTTAGTCCATTTTTTTGTGCGACATAAGCTAAGTCCGGGCCAAACTCTCCGCCATAGCACACTGGAATCTCTACAACCCGTGGTTTTTTCGATTTTTTAACCTTAAGTCTTGAAATTCTCTTTTTCAGCTGCTGGCATGCCCACTCATAGGGGAGGAGGTCGGATTGAGTGATTTGTTTTTGAATCGTAACAGGGTCATAAACGACTGTTACAGTCGTAAACGCGGGTATGTATTCAACTATCCAGTCAGCATCAATGGATTCAAGCTTTTCGCAAACCTGTTTAACACACTGGTGGACGGAAAGATCAATAGTGGTTCCTAGCTCAATGACCACTGCTTGATCACCTAAAGGGTGATAATGCGCTTTCACTTAAAGGATCCTCCTTCTTAAAAAGAATGATAATAGTTGTTGAAAATTTTCTATAAATAACTTCTTTTAATGCTATCCTATTTTCTAAATCCTTTCAAATAGGTGTTGTAGTCCTTATATCCTTTATCAGGAATAGAGGTATTTATAATGAGGGAAAATTTTTGTGAAAGAGTTTTCCTTGTTTAGATTCAGAAAAATGGGGTTAATACACATACAGAGATGGTTAAGTTAAGGAGGAACTGATGATGCCTTGGGACAGTAACGATTATCCAAGTTCATTTAAAAACCTGGACACCGCGGTTAGAAAGAAAGCAATAGACATCGCTAACGCTATGATTGATGAAGGATATGATGAAGGGCGAGCGATCCCGATCGCAACGGAACAAGCTAAAGAATGGTATGAGAATGCAGACCAAAAAGAAATAAATCGAGTTAAACAAATGAGTGATTCTGATCTTAAAGAGCGGGATGCTGAAGATCAGCAGTATGAAAGCCGTCCAGAGCTTCTCGACAAAGGAGAACATGTGGTTTCACATGAAGAAGGATGGGCCGTTCAAGCGGAAGATGCGAAGCAGCCTTCTAATGTTTATGATAAAAAGGAAGATGCTGTCGAAAGAGCGGAAGAAATTGCTCAAAATAAAGGGACACAAGTCGTCATTCATAAAAGGGATGGAACTATCCAAGATAAAATTTCCTATAAGAACAACGAAAAATAATGTTTACAAATTTTGTAAGATGGATATATAGCAAATATAAATCAACTTAGGAGGGGAAGAAACATGGCAGATTCTAGAAATAAAGCAGAACACGTTGTAGCCCACGAAGATGGCTGGGCAGTGAAAGCTGAAGGTGCAGAACAGCCGACTAAAGTTTATGACAACAAGCAGGATGCAATTGATCGTGCGAAGGAAATCGCTGAAAACAAAGGAACATCCGCAGTCATCCATAAGAAGGACGGTACAATCCAGAATCAGCATTCCTATGGAGACAGCAGCAATAACAGCAGCCAAGGAAAAAGCGGAGAAAATCGTAGTGAAGCAACAAATAAGGAATACGGTCGACAAGGTAAATATGCAAAAGGAAGTCAAAATTAATTTGAACATAGAAAAAGCACCCCGTGAGGGTGCTTTTTCTATGTTCTTGTATGGTATGATGAAAAGCAGATCATAAGGAGGCAGAGTGATGGAAGGACAAAACCGTAAGAATATAGAGCCGGGTCTTAACGTAGACATTGTATTAAAAAAGGATCAGCGTACTGGAAAGCTCACTAATGGAGTGGTGAAGGACATTCTGACCAATTCGCCGACTCATCCTCATGGAATAAAAGTCCGTTTAGAAGATGGACAAGTCGGTCGTGTTAAAAACATCAATAAGTAGAAGTGTGCCTGACAGTCAAGTTTTGTCAGGCTTTTTCGTATGGAATTTTCAATGTGAAAGTCGTTCCTTCTGAGGAGGTCTCTTCTAAGAATAAATCCCCGCCAAGCGCCTGGGCAAGCATTTGGCTGAGAGGAAGCCCCAACCCTAGACCACTGACTTGCAATTTCTTGCTCTCCCCGCGATAAAAACGTTCGAAGATTAGATCCTTATCCTTCTCAGCAATTCCCGAACCCTGGTCCTTAATTTTGAAATCTACATAACCATTATACGGGTCAGATACGATAAGCTGAATTATGCCTTCTTTGAAAGCCATTGAATGTTTTGCATTTATAAGGAGGTTCATTAAAATTTGCTTTACCCGGTGATCATCGAGGTTTACCAGGATCTCTGATGTTTTTGGGAGTTTTAGTTGCAATTCAGGTGTTTTTTCTGTAGTAGCCCATTGTTTTTGAAGATCTTTTAGGATAGGCATCAGCTGCTGCTTTCTATTAGAAATGGGGAGGGAGCCAGATACAAACGTATTGAAGCTTAACAAGTCCCCAATCATTGCTTGCAGCCTTTCTATTTCTTTCATAGAAAGCTCTAAGTATTCCTGGGCTTCTTCTTCTTCAACAATCCCATCTTTGACTGCTTGAATAAGCCCACTGATAGAAGTGACGGGGGTCTTTAAGTCATGGGTTACTCCAGCCAGAAGTTCTGTACGCATATTTTCCAGCTTCTTTAATCGATCCGCCATCTCTGTAAAGGTTTCTGTGAGTTCAGCGAGTTCTTTTTCCTTAGGGGGGTGGGACATCTGGATATCATAATCTCCCTGGCTTACCTGCCGTGCAGCTTGTACGGTTTCCTTGATCGGTCTCGATAAGTGCTTGGTTAGATAGAAGATAACAAGCCATCCGAGTAAACCTAAGCTGGCTAAAAGCACAGCAAGCAAACGGTATTCCTGGTTGATGTTTGCAAGGGTTGACTCTCTTTGTACTAGCACTACATAGCCTATAGTTTCTGAATTGTTTTTGATAGGCTCACTAATGATATAGGCTTTTTCTCCATCTTCTAATGTAAGTGTCGATTCCCGAGTTTTATAGATAGAAGAAGGAAGCTGTTCGTTTGGTTGAGAGGGGAACCCCGGTCCCTGGTTGTTCGCTATGACACGTCCATCTTCGCTAAGCACTACGGCAGTAGGTGGTTGAGCTAAATTAAGCAGTGTACTTCTTTCTTCTAAAATATCTTTAAATAATGGCCCCGCGAGAATCCTTCCATTTGTGTTTACGATACGATCGGAAATTTCCTGTGCAACGAGATGAGATAGATCAAGGCGGTTTTCAATAGTCGTTTTTCTTATCCATACAATGGAGATAACCGCAATGATGACAAGTCCTATAAGTAAGGTCGTTAAATAGCGCAACGACCAATGTTTCAAGATAGACTTACGATCCTTTGTTTTCAAAACTAAATTGATACCCCAATCCTCGGTAAGTTTTAATCGAGTGCTTATCATTAGCCCATGGCCGTAAAGTTCTTCTTATTCGTTTAATAGATAAATCGACGGCACGGTCGCTTCCTTCATAATCTATCCCCCAAACATGATTGAGAAGCTGATCTCTGGAAAAGGTTTGGTTTGGATGCCGGGCGAGAAAAAATAACAGAGAGCGATCTCTAGGGGTCAAGTCCAGTGGTTCACCGTTACAAAAAACTTGGTTTGAGTCAAGGTTGAAATGAAGCGAACCATATTTAAGCTGGTTTTCTTCCAATATATTTTGTGGCCGCCTTATAATCGCTTTAACTCTTGCTACGACTTCTTCAGCAACAAAAGGCTTCGTTATGTAATCGTCAGCTCCCGTATCAAATCCTTTCAACCGATAGTCAACTTCTCCCAGGGCGGTCAGCATAATAACTGGACAAGTACTCTTTTCACGGATGGTGGAAAGGACAGACCATCCATCAAGATCTGGCAGCATGACGTCTAATAATACAAGGTCTGGTTTATGGCTTGCAAAAGACTGAAGAGCCTCTGCCCCAGTAAAAGCCTGGAATACATCATAATTATTTTTCTTCATGTAAGCAGCCAACACTCTTGAAATTGTAGGTTCATCTTCTACAATTAATATACTCTTCATGTTCATAAACTCCTTTAATATCCATTATAAACCGATGATCAAAAGAACCGCTACACTTGAAGTATAGCGGTTCTGAGAAATTATAAGCTTGAGGTATCAGTGGCCTCGGTTTGCTTACTTTCCTCTTCAGTGGAAGGGGACTTTGAAATGTCTGAGTGATTGCTTCTAAAATGATGCCCTCTTCTATGATGAGGAATATCAATGCCCATCTCCTCAAATTGTTCTTTTGCTTCTTCTTTTGTCATCTCTCCGGCTTCTATCTGTTTGCGGATTTCTTCAACTTTTGCTTTTTGTTCATCTGTTAGGTTATCGAAAAACTGTCCACTGGGATGTTCAGGAAGTTCAACTCCAAGCTCGTCCATCTTTTCTTTCGCTTCATCCTCAGTAATTTCTCCAGCTTCTACTTGCCCCTTAATTTCGTCAAGCTTTTGCCTTGTTTCCTCATCTAATTCCTGGAAAGGCGGGTGGTGGCCTTTTGGCTTCATTTCACAAATCTTTTCTATGACCTCGTCTTCAGAGAGTTCTCCACTTTTGAATTGGGAAAGGATATCATGCATCTCATTTTCAATCGTGGCCTGATTTTCCATGTTTTCTTCTAGAGGCTCAACAGATGTGGATGCTGAGACAATCGTCGGAATCGCTATTGACGCCACAATGGCACCGGTCAAAACTTTTTTTGAGAACACGTTTTTCATTTAAAACTACCTCCTGTGATTTGATCTTACAAGAAGATCGTATAGGAGTAGTGTGTCAAGTAAATGTCAAAGCAAAACTTTTTTTATGGCTAAACTTAACGGCTTTATTCAAATAAGTTTTCCAAAATAAAACCCGGTATTCCATTCGTTGGAATATCGGGCTTACAAATTCATTCTTATGATTCTTTTTGGCTAACAAAATGATGGTAAGGCATCTCAATCGTGAAAAAAGCTCCGTCAGCATCATCGTTCACATCAACGATGGTATATTCTTGACCAAAGATTTGTTCCATTGCAAAATCCCCGTTATCATAAGGCTCACGATCAATCGAAAAACCTGTTGAAAGCAGGGTATGACGATTTTCTTCCGTAAAATCACTGATTTCCTCTAACTTTACCATCGGCCTGATGACCGCTGTATCATAGGCATCTGTAAATTGATCGTAGCTGATCTCAATCTGAACAAGATCTTTGGCTTCACCAAGCATTTCAACGACATATTGTTTAAGCTCAGAGAGGTCCATTAAAAAACGGACATCTTCTGGTTCTATGCGATTTAAGTATTGTGACATAGCATGGGGCCTCCTTCATGGCTTCTACGACTTATATTACCATGCAGCGGAGAGTGTAAACGTCTTTAAATTGGAAAAAGCGAGTCAGACCGTCGTCCGACTCGCTTTTGGTTATATTTCGGAAAATATGAAATTCTACTTGTTACTTTTTACAAACAAGCATCGGATGTTATGTGAATCATCCACTTGCCGCGGTTCAAATTCTACATGGTAGTTTTTGGCAACTTAAACGACGCAATCCCTACCTCTATTGCATCCTTACAGCTCCGAAGCTGATCCAGTGTGATTAAGTTGTATCAAAACATAGCAGAATGCCAGTCTCATACAAATCACTCTTTTCTTATTTAATTCATATTCCGAGTTACCTTAATAGCGAAGGCACTAATTAATTATTATAGTATGGTCAATCGCTATTGTCAACTCTATGTTTTGATCGTCCAACTACCGCAATACTAATTATAACTGTACAATCGTACGCCCGCGCGTTTCACCGGCAAGGATCTGTTCTAAGGTGTCCGGAATTTCCTGAAGGGTAATGGTCATTTTCATTTGATCCAATGCATCCTTGATCTTCAAATCATTGGCTAAACGGTGCCATACTTTTTTCCTTGTTTCCATCGGACAGTAGACAGAGTCGATGCCAATAAGACTAATACCACGGAGGATGAATGGATAAACCTGTGTGGGGATTTTTGTTCCGCCTGTCAAACCGCTGACAGCCGCCGCACCATTGTATTGAAGCTTTCCTAAGATGGAAGCGAGCTGTCCTCCTCCGACTGGGTCAATAGCAGCTGCCCATTTCTGGCTGGATAATGGTTTAAGTTCACTATCATAGACATCTTCGCGAGAGATAACTTTATTCGCACCTAATTCTTTTAAGTAAGCTTTATGCTCAGGACTTCCTGTACTTGCCTCTATGGTGTACCCGCGTTTGTCGAGAAGAGCTACTGCCATACTTCCGACACCGCCAGTTGCTCCGGTAACAAGCACTGGTCCATCTTCGGGTTTTAGACCGTGCTGTTCCAGCTTGTGTAGGGATAAGGCAGCAGTGAATCCAGCGGTTCCGAGAATCATGGACTGTTCTAGTGTTAGTCCATCAGGTAGAGGAACAATCCAATCTGCCGGGACGCTCGCATATTCACTATACCCGCCGTAATGGGATACACCGATTTCGTAGCTGGTTGCGATAACTCGATCTCCCTCTTTGAACCTGGGATCTCTAGAGGAGACGACTTCACCAGCAAGGTCAATCCCAGGAACGATCGGATATTCTTTTACCAGTGCGTTATTAAGTTGAGATACCATTCCGTCTTTATAATTTACGCTGGAATAATGGACACGGATAAGTACATCACTGGAAGGAAGGTCTTTTTGAGATAAAGTTTCTATATTCGATGTAATTGAATCCTCAGACTTTGTGATTTTAAAAGCTTGAAAGGATGTCATACAATCACCTCATTTTATTTATGGTCGTAGATCCTCATCATATTTCTCTTCAGTAGAAGAATCATTTTTAGATTTTTCACCTTTTTCTTGTTCGCGTTCTTCCTTCTTCACATCTTCGTTTGGAATTTCGTCCATTAACTGCTCTTTTTTGAATTTTTCTTTGAAACTTTCATTGTCGTTTTGTTTTCTTTGTTCATTTTTATCTGCCACAGTTACACCTCCTGTGAATGATGTTACCGAATACGATTCCTTTTTTATGGAAATGTTAAACTAGTAGTTTAGTAGAGAAAAATAAAAAACGCCCTCATAAGGACGGTTAAACTTAGGATTTAGTAAGCTTATTTTTAATGGATTTTACAAAGGAAGATTTGAACAAAAAGTCAAAGGCTGTACTGATGATCAAGCCGTGGATGATGACTCCAAGAATGGTGAAAATGACGATGATGATATGACCGGCTGATGTTTCAGGTTCAAAGCCGGAGCGGCCGAAAAAAGTGAGGGAGAGGATGGCACTTACCCATGCATCGCTGTAAGTTTCAATTTCATTTTCAATAAGGTTAAGAGGGATGATTAATAGAAAGACTAAAAAGAAGGTGACACCTGAAACAAATAAAAGGTGTTGTTTCTTTAAGAAACGGATGAGCGGCATTGTATAGTATTTCGTAATGGACTTCAACCTTAGAAGGTGAAGGATGCGAGCTACCCGTGCAAACTGAAATATAGCATCGAGTGGAATAGCTGCAATCACGATAAAAGGGTTTTTCTTAACAAAGTCCCATTTATTCCTGCTTTTGAAAAGTCTGTATAGAAAGTCTAGGAAAAATATACTCCACGTTCCCCAGACAATGAAACTGTTATAGCCTGTTTTTTGCCAAATGGTCGCAATGGAGAGGCCGGCGAGGGTGATCATGAAGATTTCATAGAAGGTTTTGCTCATTTTTCGTTCCAAAAGCTTCATGGTCGATTCCCTCCTTTTCCGACAATAGATACTCTTATTATATCATTTGACCTATATTCTGACAGGGCATGAATCTATTTAGTTTATCGAACTTTGTATATATTGAACGCCTTCCCGAGTAATTTGCGTGCCGGACCGTCCCCTTCGGATCGTTACATACCCTGATTTTTTCAAGTTTTCCAGTATTCTTCGAATCTGTTGTTCTGTCAAAGAACTTCCCTCATTAGAAAGAATATCGGTTATTTTCTTTCGACTCGCGTTTTTGGATGAATCATTCAGTTCTTTTACTGCTGTTAACACTTTCGTATTTAATTGGTGATCGACAATGCTCTCAGGTTCGATCTTTGCTGTTTGGAAATAGTCTTTTCCGGGGAGGTCGTGAATAGTAATTCTTTCGCCATCCGCTACAATAGACAAGTAGGAGACAGTATTTTTCAGTTCTCGTATATTTCCGTACCAGTTAAAATGCGTTAACGTCTCTATCAGATCATGATCCCATTTGTGTTCTGGAATGTTGTTTTCAATTGAAAATTGTTCAACTAGCAAGGGGATATCTATCTTTCTTTTGCGCAGTGGAGGAATCGGTAAAAATAGAACTTTTAACCTGTGATATAAATCTTCTCTAAACTTTCCATCCTCAATCAATTCGAGCAGGTCTTTATTTGTAGCCGCAATAATTCGAACGTTGATCGGAATCGTTTTGGTGCCACCTATCTTTCGCAATTCCATTTCCTGAATGACCCTTAAGAGTCTAGCTTGAAGCTTTAAACTGCTATCTCCAATCTCGTCCAGGAAAATTGTACCTCCATCAGCTTGCTCGAAAAGACCTTTCTTTCCGCCTTTTTTCGCTCCTGTGAAGGCCCCCTCTTCATAGCCGAACAATTCACTTTCCAGAAGGTCTTCAGGAAGAGCGCTGAAATTCACAGCTAGAAAAGGTTCGAGTACACGATTAGACTGATTATGGATGGAGTGAGCAAAAAGCTCTTTGCCAGTACCGCTTTCTCCTTGGATTAAGACCGGAAGCTCGGTTTTGGCTAATTTACTCGCAATTTTTTTGGTATGAAGGATTTCGGGGCTTTTCCCAATAATATCTTCAAAGCTGTATTTGGACATATAGCCTGTCTTCATGAGTTGTTTTCTTGCTGCTTTTTCCATCGTTATTGTTTCATCCGTGTTTTTAAAGATGAAAAGTATGTTGTCGCTTTCTTTCCATTGAATCCTATAAACCATTAAATTGTACCCGTTCATCGTGAAATATTTCCCTTCATCTTGAGGGGATGACATGTAGGATAGCAATTCTGGTTCTTTAAACAGTTGGGTCAAAGTTTTTCCAATAGCATGGACGTGAGATAATCCGCTATATTCTTCGATAAAAGGATTGAAAACTGTAACACGCTGGTGGCGGTCAATGGCCATAACCCCATCATTAACTCCGTCCACCACTTGCTGGAGATGCTGGTTCAATAACTTGGTTTGACGATTCACTTCGGCAAGCCTTTGACTTAATTCTATAATTTTTCCTGTGTATCGATTGGAAATCGTCCATCCCAGCTTTTCTTTAAGATGGAAGTGTTCAAGAATGGCAATTAACGTCGTTATATCGATTAGCCGTACACCGATGTCTATCACTTGATCGATAGATTTTGGCACGATTCTAGCTTCTCCAGGTGTGATAGCTGTTTTGATGTGGGAAGGGGCTTTTTTGCCAGGGGAGTACGGAGTGTAAGCAAGGTGAGTCATCCCTATTTTTTCTAGGGTTTCTATGGTTTCCTGCGCCATTTGTGGTGCATCATTTACGCACAAAACTTTTGTTCCGCTGTTGATTTCAAACAATTGGTTAATCATTTGATAGTTAATGGTTCTTTTTGCTGTCATTCGTTTGCATTCATTGGATACAAGATGAGACGCCTCTTTTTCAATAAGATCGGATGAAAAAATGACGAGCTCATCTGAAACTCGTTCTGGGATCGCTTCATCTACAGCGTAGCTGTTAATTAAGATGTACTCTCCTAAAATATCTTCTAGCTGCTGGTGCAGCGTTTCTTTTGTTTCAGGGGTACCAGTTATGAGAGTCAATCGATTTTTCATGACCGTTTCATCATCCTTTTGGTTTGTTTTAGGTTTTAATTATAACACCCAATAGGAACTTTTTTATGTTTTTAAAGGAAATAACGCCGGAATATTCAGAATTATGAATTGGCATGTTTCTTGCATGTAATAGAAAGTGAGGAAATAAATGATAGGAGGAGTAAGATGAAAGATAAAAAGAAAGGCATTCAAATGCCGCATACGTACGTCATCATTTTCTTTGTCGTATTATTCGCTGCTATATTAACTTATCTGATCCCGGCAGGTATGTTCGAAACAAAAGAAGTGACGTATGAACATTCGGGTGCGGAAGAATCCCGTACAGTTTTAATACCAGAAAGTTTTACTACGGCAGAAGAAGGAGCGACAGAGGGAACAAGTCTATTTGAACCTGGGGGAGGAGCTGGTCTTCTAAACTATGTGTTTGAAGGGCTGGTTTCTGGAGATAAATGGGGCTCAGCGGTAGGAGTCGTTGCCTTCATTCTTATTATTGGAGGGGCATTTGGAATTATTATGCGGACAAGGGCAGTGGAGGAAGGAATTCTATCTGTCATTGATCGTACAAAGGGTAAAGAAGTACTTATCATTCCTGTTATGTTCTTTCTATTCTCTTTAGGTGGAGCGGTATTCGGAATGGGAGAAGAAGCGATTGCTTTTGCTATGATTCTAGTTCCGTTAGTTATTGCTCTCGGTTATGATGCGATTACAGGCATCATGATTACCTATGTAGCTACTCAGATCGGTTTTGGGACCTCATGGATGAACCCGTTCGGTGTAGCAATTGCTCAAGGGGTATCCGATGTTCCTGTACTATCCGGTACGCCATTTAGAATGGCGATGTGGCTGGTGTTTACGGCTGTTGGTACATTTTATACATGGAAGTATGCAAGTAAAATTAGAAAAGATCCGACCCAATCATTATCCTACGAGTCGGACCAATATTTTAGAGACGACTTTGATCATAAAGATATGAAAGTAAACTTCAGGACAGGCCACATGCTTGTTATTTTAACAGTAGTGCTTGGTGTAGCTTGGATTATATGGGGTGTCGTGCAGCATGCTTATTATATCCCAGAGATAGCAAGCCAATTTTTCACAATTGGACTTGTAGCTGGGATTATTGGTGTCCTATTCCGATTAAATAATATGAAAGTCAATGATATCGCTGAAGGGTTTGCTCAAGGGGCGAAGGACTTGCTTCCTGCAGCTTTAGTTGTTGGTATGGCAAAAGGTATCGTGATCATTCTAGGAGGAGATGATCCAACTTCAGCTTCTGTATTAAATACGATCCTGCACTCAGCTGGCCAACTGTTTGAAGGTGTTCCGGAAGTGATCTCAGCCTGGTTGATGTTTGTTTTTCAGTCGATCTTCAACTTTTTCGTTGTATCGGGGTCAGGACAGGCGGCGCTTACAATGCCATTGATGGCTCCGCTTGCTGATATCGCAGGTGTTACTCGTCAAGTCGCTGTTCTTGCGTTTCAGCTTGGAGACGGTCTTACGAATATCATCGTACCGACGTCCGCTGCTTTAATGGGTACACTTGGAGCAGCTCGACTGGACTGGGGGAAATGGTTCGCTTTTATTATTAAATTTCAATTGCTCTTATTCGGACTGGCAAGTGTGTTTATTATCGCCGCAGTTCTGATTAACTTTAGTTAACTTGGTACAAAGGGGGAAGGACAAGTGATTACACTAATAAAAAATGCAACCGTCTATAATCCTCATCCTTTAGGGAAAAAAGATGTACTGATTGCAGATCGGAGAATAGCCCGCATTGATGACTGTATTGAACTATCTAATGATTTCATCGATGTAATTGAAGCTGATGGAAAGATACTAGCTCCAGGCTTCATCGATGGCCATGTGCATATTACAGGGGGAGGTGGAGAGGGGAGTTTTCGCTCCAGAACCCCTGAATTGAAGCTGGCAGATGCAACGACGAGTGGTGTAACGACCGTCGTAGGAGTGATCGGCACTGATGGAACAACGAGAACCATGACGAATCTGATAGCAAAGGCTAAGGCTCTCCAGGAAGAAGGGATATCCTGTTACGCTCATACAGGTTCTTATCAAGTTCCTGTACGGACACTAACCGGGAAAATAGAGGATGATATCCTTCTGATCGATCTCATTATTGGGGCAGGCGAAATCGCCATCGCCGATCATAGATCTTCTCAGCCTACGGTAGAGGAATTATCGAAGATTGCTTCACAAGCAAGAATTGGCGGGATGCTTTCTGGGAAAAAAGGCGTGGTGAATGTTCATGTAGGAGACAGTGAAGATCGCCTTTCTATCATCGAAAAGGTGATTGCAACTACAGACATACCGATTACCCAATTTTACCCTACGCATATCAATCGTAATCCCTCACTATTTAAAGCAGGCATCGATTACGCTAAAAGAGGCGGGAATGTAGATTTCACAACAAGTACGATTCCTAAGTTCATTGAGGATGGAGAAGTGAAAAGTAGTGAAGCTTTGAAGAGAATGCTTGAAGCAGGTGTACCGATCGAACGAATGACCTTCACCTCGGATGCACAAGGCAGCCTGCCTGATTTTGATGCAGGGGGAAATTTAATCGGGATGAAGGTCGGCAAGATTCATTCCATGTATGAAGCATTTGTCGAAGCGGTTAAGGAATTTAACATACCTTTAGAAAATGCCCTTCAAGTCGTTACTTCCAACCCGGCTCATATTCTCGGATTAAAAACGAAGGGGGCAGTAAAAGAAGGGATGGATGCAGATCTCGTACTACTTGATAAAGAAACACTTTCTATTAAAACCGTAATCGCTTTAGGCAGGAAAATGGTCAAAAACGGAGAAGCGGTTGTGAAAGGGACATTCGAATAGCCTGAGGCAGGGACAGAAGAATCCTATCATAAGAAAAAGCCGAAGAATGTGTATGCATTCGTTCGGTTTTTTCTTTGTTTAGCAATTACCTCTCGGTCACCATCCTTCGCTTTCCACGGGCACGGTCTTAGCCTCTTCCAATTTTCGACCCGGCCTGTTTCCGCAGGTGTCTGTGGATGCTTGATTACTACACCCTTTCTATTTGATCCATATTTTTATCTTATTGTTCGACTTCCTTTCTTCTTATGCCTTATGTCCCACCCTATTTATTTTTTTCTTCTATTAAAAAAATGCTTAAGCTTCTGCCACTTATTAGAGAGAAGAATTTTCTTTGGTTTGGCAAACCCATCTCGAAATTGATAGACATGGCCCTCTTCTTCATAAATGCCGAGCACTTCTGACTTCACTTGCTGTTTGACATATTTACGAAAAGGAAAGGATTGATACTTTTTTGGGTGGTAGAAAGGAGTTGAATATAGAAAGGGGTACTCATACAACGGACCTTCATAAATGAGCTTTAGGTCTTCATGATGTCTGAAATCATCAGGTGTGACCAAAGAGTCGGATTTTGCAAATAATGGCGCACCGCTGCGTTTTAAAACTTCAGATACAAATTGGGAACAAAAATAACTTGCGGGTACTTCAATTGGCTGATTAATTGGCACGCCTAGCAGGCCTGCGTAGTTATAGAAATAGGTTTTGTAGTTTTTGGAAAAAGTTTTAACCAGTCTTTCAAGCTTTTGATAGTTTCTGCGAGACAGTTTGTATTCATAAACAGCACAAGTAGCGGTAAGGGTACCAGCTAAAATTTCCTTGAACAAAGTCTTCTTGAACAAACCCTCCCCAAAAAGGATTAGTAGGTTTACGTCTTCCGAAGCTGTATATCCTCTTCATATTTTTATCCAGGGCAAGGGAAGCGTGGTTAAATGGTGCTGATGTAAATGTCTTGATGGCTCGATTTGTAAATGAGCCAGTGTTTGATAGCAGAATGTAAATGGATCTCATAAAAAGCCCCCCTCATGCATCTATCTATCTGACAATATACTATATTTATCCATTTATGGAAACTTCCATAGATTCCTTCTATTCCTCTTTTTTTCATCTATGTGGTATTCTCTAATTAATCAACAGAAATAAGAGAGGGTTGTCTGCGAGATGAGAATCCTATCCAATATGCTAACATTTAGTTTTTTTCTGCTAAGTATCAGCGTGGTCTTTTTTGTTCTCTGGCCAAAGCTGGATAGTTCTTTCATGCTTCCGTTTCAGAAAAAGGATGTGCCTATGCCCACCGTGCTCCATCCTAAGGTTGAAGAATACAAAAATGAATTGATTGCGACTTCAAAAAATAAGGGAATTGATATTATAATTACAGAAGGGCATCGTTCTGTGGAACGACAAAATAAGCTTTATGAACGTGGACGTTCTACAGATGGGAGTATCGTCACCTATGCTAAAGGTGGGGAATCATTCCACAACTATGGCTTAGCGATAGACTTCGCGCTTAAACTGGACGACGGGGATGTCGCATGGGATATGACACGTGATGATAATAAAAACGGGGAGTCTGATTGGATGGAAGTCGTGACTATCGCAAAGGATATGGGGTTTGTATGGGGCGGTGACTTTTCCAATTTTAAAGATTATCCTCATTTACAGATGGATTTTGGTTTGACGATTCGTGAATTACAATATGGAAAACGTCCAAAAGTGGACCAATATGCTGAAAAATAAAAAGGCGTCTCAAATTATGAGACGCCTTTTGTTTTTAGGCTTGGTAGGCTTCATAAGGCTTGATCATTGCATGGATTGTCTCCGTGTAAGGCATAGCGAGGTCAACCTCACTGCCGAGGCGAAGTGCACCGCCATGAAGGTGCTCAACTTCCAACGGCAGCCCTTTTCTTCGATCCTGATGCATGGAAGAAGTCATTTCATGGTCAAGGCCTCGAAGACGTTCGAACGCAGTCGCCACATCCTCTTCTGTTAAATTGACCTGGTGGGCATTTGCTAGCTGCCTCATCTCCTCTAGAATTCTTTCTGCGATTCTGAAGGTTTGAGGATAACTGCGTACTTCTCCGATCGTCTGGTTTACGGCCGTAGTAATCCCGGAAAAAGAGGAGATGAACATATACTTTCTCCACATTTCTTCTAAGATATTTGGACTCAATGTACCGTTGAGGTTTGCTTGATTACAAGCGAGTGCAAGTTCTTCGCAAATCTGCTGTTGTGAAGGGTGTAAAGGACCAAAGACGAGATCATGGAATTGACTGGTGTGGACGACATGACCTTTTTCATCCAATGTTGCAATGATATAGGACAGGCCTCCAATGACAGCTTCCTCACCTAATTCTTCTCTTAAAATACTGATATGTTCCATACCATTCAAAACGGGAAAGACTTTAGCGCCTTTTTCAACAAGATTTTTCAGCCAATCGATTGTACCGTGAAGATGGTAGCCTTTCACGGCTAAAAATACTAAATCAGGGTCTTCGATCTCTTCTGGGGAAGTTGCGATTTTTGGCTCGGGCACTAAATAGTCACCCATTTCACTATGTAACTGCAATCCATGTTTCTGGATTTGTTCCGCACGACCATCCCGAACTAAATTGACCACTTCATGACCAGCTTCCTGCCAGCGGCCTCCGAAATAAGCACCAAGAGCACCGGCGCCTAGTACAACAATTTTCATCAATCCCACCTCCAAGTAATGTCTACTCTTATCATACCATCTTCCGTTGTGGACACCAGTCATCCGCTTTATGAAAAAACCCCTCAAATTATTGAGGGATTTCTGTAGTAAAACTTGACGTGACAACACGGCTCATTTCAACGATGTCTTTAATGTGCTGGTTCAAATATTGAATAATGTCATTACAACCGATTTGTTCCATTACTTTATAGTAATCCTCTTTACTTTCGAAAATGGACTGGCCAAGCAGAAGCTCTTCATCCTCGTCCATCTCAATCAGGTTGAGGATGCCCATGGATCCTTGTCGTCCTGTGAGTTCATTTGCATAAAACATATGATGTTCGAGGGTTCCATGGGATTTTAAAAGTTCCCCTGAATGTCTGGTTAACTTTACAAATTCCTCTACGTCTGTTTTCTTTACCCTAAAGAAACAAATGACAGTGTACATACCATTTCCCTCCAGAACTCTTTTGGTCAAACATTGAACTTAGTCTTCCAGATTTAGGATGTTGAAACTTTGTCAGTCCTTGTCGATACTCCCGCATCAACAAGCAGGACAATGGCTGTAATCGTATGCATGATCCAGCCGACGAAAGGCAAAGCACCAATAGCGTTGGTGATTAAGCCGAGAACGCTTCCTGCAAAGGAGCGGTTTTCTTTTACAGAGAAAACTAAGGCTACCAGGTGGAAAATAAACATGAGGATCAGTGCCTGCCAGCCTGTACTTAAAATAAACGCACCTCCAGCAATAGGAATGGCAAGAAAGGCTTCACAAATTCCAGTTATCCACTTTAACCATGTAGAGATTTTCATAAGATTTAACTCCTTATTTACAGCAATGGGCAAGACGTAAAGCGGTCTTCCAACCGCATGCCTTGAGAGTGTGATCCTTACGATATTTTATCAAATGCCTGGGAAAGGAAGCTACTTTTTAGACTTTCTTTCCGCACATCTCTAAAATAGAATTCGACATTTACAGCGAAATTCCTCCAATAGGAAGAAATACTTGGAACTACTCTAGGAAAAGGGAATTTGGAGGGTGACAGAGAATTATTATTAAGATAGTAAGCTTCACAACCCTGTAAGGAATTTCCTCAAAATACTTGTTGCAATGAACCATTTTGTGAAATCATAACGAATAAACTTATTAATGAAGGAGGGGTACCTATGGATCCATTAGATATCGTAAGCGACTTACATAACATTAAGCCAGTATACCAGCCGATTGTCAGCGCTATAAAACATGATGTGATTGGATATGAAGTGTTGGGGCGTTATCACAACGAAGGGAGCTGGATGAGTCTTGGTCCGTTCTTTCATGATAAAGAAGTACCTGATGAATTTAAAGTTGAAGTGGATCAGTATTTATTAAAAATAGCCATGAGAGAGATGCTGCAGTCAAACATGGAAGGCAATTTATTTATCAACCGGAATGCTAAACAGCTGATGGTAAACGATGGAGAAGACTTACTGCAGACGTTGCTTTTGTTTGAACAGAAAGGGTTTTCTATGAACCGGATTGTAATTGAAGTGACAGAGCATGATTTTGATGAAGAATTCGAAGTCCTCAGTCATTTGCTTCAATATTATAAGACATACGGCATTCAAATAGCTGTCGATCATGTCGGTGCAAAAAGCTCGAATATCGACCGAATCCGTCAGCTTGAACCGCATATATTGAAAATTGATACGACAATTATCCGAAATCAAAATGCAGAAGGTTTTCATGATGTCATGTACTCCCTGTCCATGCTTGCGAGAAGGATTGGAGCGGCCTTATTATTTGAGAATATAGAAGACGATTTTCAGCTTCATTTTGCGTGGAAGCATGGAGGTAGGTTCTATCAAGGATTCTTTTTAGCAAAACCTTCCGATTATCTCGTAACAAAAGAGGCTTTGACCTTGAATCTCAGCGAAAAAATTTCTGCTTATATTACTCGCGAGAAGTCTCTGGTGGAACAACGGCTTCATCTTATAACCCAATGGGAAACTAAAGTTCGTGAACTGCTGCCAAAGTGGGAAGGACCGAAGAAAGTGGACGCTTTTATTGATTTAGTGAAAGACCGTTTTCATCAAGAAAGCTTTC
This sequence comes from Halobacillus mangrovi, assembly GCF_002097535.1. Classification (GTDB taxonomy): domain Bacteria; phylum Bacillota; class Bacilli; order Bacillales; family Halobacillaceae; genus Halobacillus; species Halobacillus mangrovi_A. The sequence continues at coordinate 3,346,815 of NZ_CP020772.1, read as the reverse complement.
GGATGTTCGTCTGTAACAGCGATGGCCAACAGATCTCCTCAAACTTTCGGAAAAGAGTGAATAGTTGGGAGCTTGAGCCAGAGCAGAGAGGATCAAACTGGGCATTTCGTCCATATTTTTTAGAAAATGTGATGCAGATGAAATCGACAGGAAAAGGAATTTTATCCGACATTTATTCTGATATTGATACAAAAGAAATGATTCGTACGTTTAGTGTACCTGTATCTAATCAGTATTTTTTATTTATCGATATCCGGTATTCCTTTATTTATGATCATGAATGTCTGCTTATTTAAAAACCCGCTTCAGGGAGTATCCTGAGCGGGTTTAGTTATGTGAGGAAAGAAGGTCGTTACTTCCCACACTTTATTTTATTTAGAGGCCTTTTGAAGCTTTTGAATCATTTTCAGGGAGCGGCCTGTACCGATGGCTACGGATTCTAATGGACTTGGGGCCATATGGACAGGAACGGAAATCTCCTGGGAAAGCCAGTCCTGCATACCGTTCAATAGTGAGCCGCCTCCTGTCAGGATGACACCGTGATCAACAATATCTCCGCTTAATTCCGGCGGGCATTCTTCGAGAGTTGCGCGGATGGTTTCAAGCAGCTGTTCTAATGATTCTTTTAAAGCAGACTGAATCTCTGTAGATTTCAATTCAATCGTTTTTGGTAAGCCTGTAACCATATCCCGTCCACGAACTTCCATAGTTAGTTCAGGATGCTCGATTAACGCATAACCGATTTCCATTTTAATTTGTTCCGCTGTGCGTTCTCCGATCAATACATTATAAGCTTTGCGGACATATTGGATGATCTCTTCATCCATAACGTCTCCGCCTGTGCGAATAGATTTACATGAAACAACTCCGCCGAAGGAGATAATAGCTACTTCACTTGTACCTCCGCCGACATCAACGATCACGTTAGCGACTGGCTCGTCTACAGGCAGGTCTGCACCAATAGCAGCAGCGATTGGCTCCTCAATAAGATGAACTTGTTTAGCTCCGTAGCTTTTCACTGCGTTATGGATTGCGCGGCGTTCCACAGAAGTGGATCCGGATGGTGTACAAATGACGACTGTTGGCTTACGCATGGATAGGCCTGACTTTTTGGAAACCTTCTTAAGTAGTTCTTTCAACATTTGAGCAGTCATATCATAATCTGCTATGACTCCGTCTCTCAAAGGTCTTACAGGGATAATGTTTCTTGGGGTCTTTCCGACCATTTCTTTAGCTTCTTTACCGACAGCAACAACATTTTTCGTTTCCGTATTATAAGCTACGACTGAAGGCTCATTTAATAGAATTCCTTTTGACTTAGAATAGATTAATATATTTGCTGTACCAAGATCGATACCAATTTCAGCGTTTGATAGCATTTAGACGTACCTCCAAAGATGAACAGATTCTCTTATATGACATTCTATCATGATATGAGTTTTTTGGGGGTCTTACAAGAGGAAATTGGTGGAGAATCATGAGTAGTTAAATGGTTGGAGAAACATGTATAATAGAGGCAACGATCAATAGGGGAGTTTTCGTCATGACACGTTTTTTAAAACACCAGGAAATACTGAATAAATGCGAACGAATCAACGAAGAATACGAAATTGATCCAGTGTTTTTCGATGAAATTGTTGATGACCTTTTAAATAGTGAATTAGATACAGAAGCCGTCATTCTTGAAGGTTTTCAAAACTTATTGACTGAAATTGACAATGAAATTGAGAGAATGGAATCATTCAGTAATATGAAGCCAAATTGTTTTAAAGGCTGTGCTTTTTGTTGTTATTTTCCAATTGTTGTAAGTCGGATGGAGGCAAAAATATTGTTCAGGTCGATTGAACAATTCTCTGAAGAGAGAAAGAATGCGATTTTTGAGCACTGGGAACATTACTATTCCAATCAAAAAAATAAGTTGGCTCAGGCATTTACCATGGATCCAGAAGATCCAGAAACAAAAATGGAGTATAAGAAGCTTAATTTGCCTTGTCCGATGTTAGATCCTGAGAACCAGTTATGCATGGCCTATGAAGTTCGACCGGTTCCGTGCCGAACATACTTGAACTATAGTGATCCTCAAGTATGCGCAGAAAATCATATGCCGAAAGAACCGTTCAGCTACGAATTTCTATACACCTACTACTTCGGTGCTATAAATGAACTCATACAGGCTTTATACGAGAACGGGGAAGAAGTCTTTGTCGATTATCCGATGGATGCCTGGAGCTATGACTATCTACCAGCTTGGGTATTAAAATGGAGAGAGGGGACGTTGGATGAAGTATAAGCTGTTATCATTAAATGTAGGACGACCGGAAGTCTATCAAACGGATAAGGGTGAGTTGGAGAGTGCTTACCGTAAAAAGCCAGTACAATCAATGACTTTTTTAACCTTTCTTAATTTCGATGGAGATGAACAAGCCGATAAAAAAAATCATGGCGGGCGTGACAAGGCGGTCTGCCTTTACCCGGCCCAGCATTATCGGCATTGGGAAAACCATTATGATCAGCCGTTTTCCTTTCCGGCATTTGGTGAGAATATTACCGTAGAAGGCATAGAAGAAACGAATGTCCATATCGGGGACATTTTTCAGTTGGGGGAAGCAATAGTTCAGGTTACCGAACCAAGGAAACCTTGTTATATCATTGCCAGGACACATGGAATCGAGGACTTTCCTGCTCAAGTGACAGCCAGCGGCTATACGGGGTTCTACCTCCGAGTGCTCAAAGAGGGGGATGTGACACCTGGAGACATGATGACTTTAATCGAACGTCATCCTGATCAAATCTCAGTAAGTGATGTTAACAATGTCCGTTATCATGATAGAAAGAATCAAGATCGAATCAAACGGATTCTCAAAGTCGATGCACTTTCCGGAAGCCTTAGGGAGACTTTGGAAAAAATGCTCCAAAAAACATAACCCGATGTCTTTAGAGTAAGGATTCAAATGAAAAGTACAAAAGGAGAGGGCAAAAATGGATTTTGGCCATTTGATTGAAGAGAAGATTAAACAGTCGATTAAAAATGGAGATTTCGAGAACCTTCCTGGAAAAGGAAAACCTCTGCCTAAAGATGAACTTGCTTACGTCCCAGATGAGATGCGGAATAGCTACCGGATTTTAAAAAACGCGAATATGCTTCCCGAAGAAATGCAGCTAAAGAAAGAGATAGTTAACCTGGAAGAATTACTGGAAGAAGTCAAAGATTCGGAACGGTCTGCTTATGTGAGAAAAGAGCTTTCAGAGAAACGAATCCGCTTTGATTTGTTGATGGAAAAGCGCAGGTTGAATCAATCAGGGGCTTTCAGACAGTATCAAAATAAAGTTAACCGCCGCTTTGGCTTTTAACCTATACGACCCTCGGGTTGTATTTTTTTATCTCAGGAATGAGTGATTACTCACTTTACTTTTAGGTAGAAAAGAGTAATAATATAAGTGAGTAATCACTCACTTTAGAATGGAGGATATTCATATGAGTATTGTTCAATTGAATCAGATTTCTCACCAATTCGGTAAGACGAAAATCATTAAAGATGTAGATCTATCCATTAAGAAAGGAGAAATCTTTGGACTGCTCGGTCCTTCTGGCGCCGGGAAAACGACACTTGTAAAAATGATGACAGGTATTTTGAGTCCGACTGAAGGTGAGGTTTTTTTAAATGGAGAGAAAATGCCTTCCCTAAATCAAATGAAGCATTATGGATTTATGGCCCAGGCCGACGCTCTATATCAAGAACTTACAGCAAGAGAAAATCTCGATTTTTTTGCTTCTTTATATAAAATGCCTAAAGCCCGTAAAAAAGATAGAATCCAGGAAGTGATGGAGATGGTCGATTTAATTGATCATTTAGATCAAACAGTTGAAACGTACTCAGGTGGGATGAAACGCAGGCTTTCTTTAGCTGCCGCACTTGTCCATGAACCTGAACTAATCATCCTTGATGAACCGACAGTGGGAATTGATCCTGTACTGCGGCAATCGATTTGGGATGAGTTGAACCGGCTGAAAAATAAGGGGGTTACGATCATCGTAACGACCCACGTAATGGATGAAGCAGACAAGTGTGATCGATTAGCCATGCTTCGTTCAGGCAGGGTGATCGCTTTGGATTCTCCAAAGCAGCTTAAAGCGGAAATAGGAGCGGCCACTTTAGAAGAAGTATTTCTTTATTATGGAGGTGCAGAGGATTGAACACGATTACGGTAATGAAAAGAATTTTAACTCAATTTAAACGTGATAAAAGAAGCATGGCTTTGATGATCGTAGCTCCTATCTTTGTACTCACTTTAATGTGGCTCGTCCTTGATAGTGAAAGCTCTACGCTTGAAGTAGCTGTAGTCGATGTTCCAGATCGTTTCATTGAGAAGCTAGAAAGCGGGGACCTTGAACTAGCATCGATGTCTTTGGCTGAAGCAGAAAGTGCTTTGGACGATGCAGAGATCGATGGAATGATTCAATGGAATCAAAAGCAGCCAGTGATCACCCTTGAGGGAAGTGACCCTAACACGGCCGGCGCTGTTCAAAAGGAGTTGAAGAGTGCGTTGAGTGCAGGGACAGAGCAACCGTTTGAAATTGACTTCTGGCACGGATCGAACGACATGGACTTGTTTGATTATACTGGTCCGGTACTCATTGGATTTTTTGTATTCTTCTTTGTTTTTATCGTTGGGGGTGTATCCTTTTTAAGAGAGCGTACTCAAGGTACCCTGGAACGTCTCTTGTCGACACCGATTAAGCGTGGAGAGCTTGTCCTTGGCTACTTAGGAGGATTTGGTCTGTTTACTGTCCTTCAATCCTTACTGATCGCAGCCTACTCCATTTATGTGTTGGATTTATTCATGACTGGAGAATTCTTATATGTATTACTTGTGACTTTTCTATTAGCGTTAACGGCTTTAAGTCTCGGGACACTTTTGTCGGCCTTTGCTAAAAATGAGTTCCAAATGATCCAATTCATTCCGATTGTTATTGTTCCACAAGTGTTTTTCTCAGGGCTCTTTCCTATTGAAGGCCTTTCTTACTGGCTGCAAGCTATAGGGAATGTCATGCCTCTGACCTATGGTGCGGAAGCTTTAAGGGGGATTATGCTTCGTGGAGAAGGATGGGTGGATTTTCAAATTCACATTTATATCCTTGTTGGATTTGCTCTCTTATTCACCATTCTCAATATATTCGCATTGAAGCGTCATCGCAGTTTATAATGAAGAAAGAAGATGCCTAGGAGGCAAGCATATGAAGGAATTAGAGAACATTTTGGAACAATTGGAGCAAGATGCCAAAGAAGAAGATCTCACGCCTAAACAGGCACAGATTCTTCAAGCGGCAGTAGAGATTTTTGCTGAAAAAGGGTACGCTTCTTCCTCAACAAGTGAGATTGCTGCAAGGGCTAACGTGGCTGAAGGAACGATCTTCCGTCACTATAAAACGAAAAAAGATTTGCTCATATCCATAGTCACTCCGTTTATGACAAAATTTACTCTTCCGTTCTTTGCTACTCATTTTGCAAAAAATGTATTCAGCCAGCCACCGGAAGAATTTGAAGAACTGCTGAGAACTTTAGTCAAGAACAGGTTTCACTTTGCGAAGGAAAATTCACCCTTATTACGTATTGTACTTCAGGAGATCGCCTTTCATCCTGAACTCCAAGAGCAGTTTCAAGGGGTGTTTACGAAAGAAGTTATCCCTAGATTTGAAGAAGCACTGAATGAATTGAAATCAAAAGGTAAGGTAGTTGATTTTCCAAACGCGTCCATGATTCGTATGATCATGTCCTCGATCATAGGGTTTCTTGTCACCCGTTTTATTCTAGTGCCAGAACTGGAATGGGATGATGAGGAAGAGATAGACCGTACCATCCATTTTATTATGCATGGATTATCAAAATAGATAAAGGGTCTTATACAAGAGTGTTTTGCCATTTTAAAAGCCCGATGATGGTGAAATATTTTTATAGGATTCCACCACCGTTTAGTTTATGAACGAGCTGTTACCGCAGGATTCAAGGTCTTCTGTCTACGCTGATGAAAGCGAAGCATGTAAAAAGCACCTTTGCAATCCCTATGTTAATGATCGCGATTCATTTATTTTTAGGGTCTTAAAGGGTGAATCTGTGGTTACATTAGTTACTAGTTGAATCGTCGCCTAGCATTAGGACATTTCAAGGAGGAGTTAGAATGTGTGGCAGGTTTACTCTATTTGCTGATGAGAAGGAGATCATAGAAGAATTTGATTTAGACCATCCGATTCAGAATTACGAACCCAGATATAATATCGCTCCTGGACAAAAGGTGCTGGCCGTCATTCACGATGGAGAAAAGAAGCGGGCTGGGTATATGTATTGGGGACTAGTTCCTTCATGGGCCAAGGATCCGAAGATTGGTTATAAAATGATTAATGCAAGAAGCGAAACAGCGCATGAAAAACCCAGTTTCAAGAATCTTATGAGTAAAAAACGCTGCTTAATTGTTGCTGATAGTTTTTATGAATGGAGAAAAACAGATTCTGGGAAGCAGCCGTTGAGAATTTCTTTAGAGAATAGAAGGCTGTTTGCTTTTGCCGGGTTATGGGATCAGTGGAAAAAGGATGAGGAAGAACGCTTTACCTGTACGATTTTAACTCAGGAAGCCAATACTTTCATGGAAGAGATTCATCATCGTATGCCTGTTATTCTTCCGAAAAGCCAACAAGAACATTGGATCGAACCTGTGAAATGGAAGCCGGAGCAAGCTCATGATTTTGTTCATCAATTAAGCATGGAAGATTTGGAAGCCTATGAAGTCAGCGAGTATGTGAATACGGCAAAGAATGAAGGGCCGACATGCATCAAGCCCATTGAATAAAAGAAGGATCACTCTTCGTGAGAGTGATCCTTCTTTGTGTGTGATAAAGCTTTTGTTCTGTTTATGAACTTGTATATTTCGCTTCTTTTTCTTGCTGTCGTTCTTGTTTGGCTACTTTAAGGAATTTATTCGTTTCAGCAGCTACAACTCCAGAGAGGAGAAGGAGTCCGATTAAGTTCGGGAATGCCATTAAACCGTTCATAACGTCGGCAAAGACCCAAACGGTATCCAGCTGAGAAATGGCACCAATGAATACGAATAGAACAAAGACAATCTTATAAATGCCCAATCCGCGTTGACCTGTCAGATAGCCAAAGCACTTTTCACCATAGTACGACCATCCCACAATGGTAGAGAACGCAAAGAAGATCAAGCCGATGGTTACGATATAAGCTCCAATATCTCCGAGGAAGATCTCAAAAGATCTGGACGTGAGGTCAGCACCATCTAATTCGCTGTTTCCTCTATACTGACCTGCCATGACAATAGTCAATCCTGTCATTGTACAGACAATAATTGTATCAATGAACACCTGTGTCATGGAGACGAGAGCCTGACGTCCGGCATAGTCCGTACGAGCGGCAGCTGCCGCAATGGGAGCAGAACCTAATCCGGCTTCGTTTGAGAATACACCACGGGCAACTCCGTAACGAATAACAGTACCTAAAATACCTCCGCCAACAGCATTTGCGGTAAAGGCATCACTAAAAATCGTACCAAATGCAGGCAATACCATATTACTATTCATTATGATAATAATTAAAGCACCTATGACATAAAAGATTGCCATGATCGGCACGAAGTAAGCTGTTACTCGACCAATACTCTTAATTCCGCCTAGAAGTACTAATGCAGCTCCAACTGTAAGAATCGTCGCTGTCACCCAAGTCGGTACACTGAATGTTGTTTCCATAACATCAGAGACAGAATTGGATTGGACCATATTTCCGATACCGAACGCTGCTACGGCACCAAAAATAGCAAACAAAAGTCCAAGTGGTCTTCCGAGCTTTTTCCACTTAAGTCCGCGTGAAAGATAGTACATTGGCCCCCCGGCCATTTCACCGTTTGGGTCGGTAATTCGATATTTAACCGCTAAGACCGCTTCCGCATACTTAGTCGCCATCCCGAATACGGCAGTAATCCACATCCAGAACACCGCACCTGGTCCGCCCAAAACTACTGCGGTCGCAACACCTGCGATATTACCAGTTCCAATCGTAGCCGCTAGGGCGGTAGTGAGAGCCTGGTAATGGGAGATGTCCCCTTTTTCCTTCTTATTTTTCTTCTTGCTTGGCTTGAAAGCTAACTTAAGTGCATATGGTAGTGTTTTGAATTGTAGAAATCCTAACCTTAACGTCAAATAGATACCAGTACCTACTAATAATGTTAGTAAGAGAGGCCCCCAGACAATTCCACTCAAGTTGCTTAAAAAGTTGTATAAAGCACTTCCTTCTCCCATGATATCCCCCTTCACTGATTTGTAGAATTTTATCTATATATAAAATATTCCGAAAATTTAATATAAAAGTCAAGGGATTTTACAAATATTAAAAGTCAGATCTTTGTTTAATTCGACAAGTTCGGGGAAAATATTCATTATAACTTCTGCGAGAGCAGGATTTTTAAGCTGTTCATAGAATTTAGTAATGATGAAATACTATAGATGGAGGAAGGAAAATGATCCGCGTTTTATTTGTATGTCTAGGTAATATTTGCAGGTCACCTATGGCAGAAGCCATATTTAAGGATTTAGTTAAGAAAGAAGGATTGAGCCAACAGATCTCTGTAGATTCTGCGGGGATTGGTCATTGGCATACAGGATCCGAACCTCACGAAGGTACAAGAAAAATATTGGACGAGTATCAAATTTCGCATGAAGGAATAACCGCTCGACAGGTAAAAGAATCTGACTGGGATGACTTTAATTATCTCATTGCTATGGATGAAAAGAATATCAATGATCTAAAGTCCATCCGTGAGAAAAATGAAGTCGTCGTTGGTAAGCTTTTGGATTTTGTACCAGAAGTAAACGAGACGGACGTACCGGACCCTTATTTTACTGGCAACTTCGAATATGTGTATGAATTAGTTAGCAGTGGATGCAGGCAGCTACTTGAGAGAATTAAAGCAGACCAAAACTTATAAGGAGGAATTTATCATGGGACAGAATAAACTATGGAAAGGTGTTGTTCTGGGAGCAGTGGTTGGAGGGGCACTCATGCTCTTGGATAGAAACACAAGAGAATATGTAGGCAGTAAGTCACGATCAGTTGGGTCATCATGTAAGGGCTATGTGACACACCCTTCTGAGGCCATTCATTCGATTAGAGTGAATTATGAATATTTGTCCAATCGAATTAATAAAGGTATAGAAGACCTGCTAGAAATTCTGAACAAAGCAGAAGAGATGTTGAATCGAGTAGGTGAAATCAACCAAGAAGTGGAACAGCAATTAAAAGCTGTTGATGATCCAAAAGAAGCTTCTTGATGTATAGAGGTGAAGGAATGTCATGAAGAATGTAATAGCGTTCGGCAAAGAGTTGTTTACCCGGTTTGGAGAAGATGATGTCGCCGGAATGGCAGCTCAACTCGCCTATTTTTTTCTCTTATCGTTATTTCCTTTCATGATTTTCCTGGCTACCTTACTTGGGTACTTACATATTGATGAAGATCGGGTACTTGCCATGATTCAAACGTATGCTCCGCCTGAAACCTTTGATATGATTACAGAAAATGTTACGTCGCTGTTGAAGGATGAGAATGGCAGCTTGTTATCGATCGGGTTAATAGGGACCTTATGGGCAGCATCAAATGGTGTCAATGCAATCATGCGGGCATTCAATCGTGCTCATGATGTAGAAGAGGATCGCCCGTTTTTAGTCTCCCGTTTTATTGCTATTATCTTGACAATCGCTATGGTATTTGTCATCGCCATCGCCTTTTTACTTCCGGTTATGGGCCATGCGATCGGGGTATATGTCTTTTCATTTTTTGGTTTATCCGAAGGTTTTCTTTCGATATGGAACGCAATTCGCTGGGTGATTTCATCGATTATCTTTTTTATTGTTTTATCGTTTCTGTTCGTTATGGCACCTAACAAATCCGTAAAGTATAGAGATACAGTAATCGGAGCGCTGTTTGCAACGGTCGGGTGGCAGCTAGTCTCCTTATTATTCTCATTCTATGTGAGCAGCTTAGGTAACTTTTCAGCCACATACGGAAGTCTGGGTGGTGTGATTGTATTAATGATCTGGTTTTATTTATCGGGTATCGTCATTATTGCAGGTGGAGAGATTAATGCTATCATTCATCACAATCGTAAGAGGAGTTCTGCTTAATGGAAAAGACGTTAGGAGAAAACTTAAAGCAGCCAAACTAAAGACGAATATTAAGGGTAAGGAAATTTGGAAGTACTCGATGGGTAGGAATGACAGGCCATGGACATGGTGCATAAGAAATCCGAATGAGGGTGAAATTTGATCAAAAGAATTTCACCCTCATTCGGATTTTATAATGGCTGAAACATTTTTGTCCCAGCACCTCTATTTTTAGGACTTTAAGAGTCGCAAACCATTTAAGATCACAAGAATAGTGCTTCCTTCGTGTCCAATGACTCCAAGAGGAAGGTCTAAAATCTGCAAGAAGTTACTGATAATCAGCAGCATGATGACGCTAATTGAGAAAACGACGTTCTGTTTTACAATACGATTCATTCTTGTAGAGAGATGAATCGCTTGTGAGATCCTGGGAAGGTCATTTTTCATAAGTACAACGTCAGCTGTTTCCAGAGCAACGTCTGTACCTTCTCCCATGGCAATCCCCACATTTGCTGTGGCAAGAGCGGGTGCATCGTTAATTCCATCTCCGACCATGCCAACTTGATCAAAATGCTCTTTTAGAATCTTCAATTCATTCACTTTCTCTTCTGGGAGAAGTTCTGGGATGAAGTGATCGACACCGACCTCTTTAGCTATAGCGTCAGCTGTCGTAGGATTATCTCCTGTTAGCATAATCGTATAGACCCCGCGTTTCTTCAAGGTTTCAATGGCCTGTTTCGTTTCCTTTCGAACTGTATCCTTCAAGGCGAAGATCGCCGCAATAGATTCGTTCCTTTGAACGAAAATCACCGTTTTTCCTTCCTTTTGCAACTCTTCTCCTATGCCGTTTTGAAAGGCGGCAGCTTCCTCTTTTCCAACAAAATCCGCTTTTCCAATCTTCCAAGTCTCTTCATTAAATCTAGCAGATACACCGTTTCCGCTAACATCTTTCATGTCATCAATATTTGATAAGGTTATATCATACCGGCAGGCAAAATCAACGATTGCTTTAGCAAGCGGGTGGTTTGATTGTTGTTCAATAGAAGCAGCAACACCTAACACACTTTTCTCGTCTTCACCTTCAGCATACAGCGCATCAGTTACCTCTGGCTTCCCCTTAGTCAGTGTGCCCGTTTTATCAAAAGCGATCGCTTGCAGGTGAGCAAGGTTTTCAAGATGCACACCGCCTTTAAACAGCAGTCCGTTTCTTGCTCCATTTGAAATAGCTGAAAGGGTAGCTGGCATGATTGAAGCTACCAATGCACATGGAGAGGCCACCACTAGCAAAATCATTGCTCGATAGATGGTATCCATCCAACTCCACCCGAACAGGAAGTGAGGGAGAAAGAGCATAACCCCTACTACGAGAAGTACGACTTTTACATACGTGCTTTCAAAACGTTCGATAAATAGCTGGGAGGGTGTTTTTTCACTCTGTGCTGACTGGACCATCGTAATGATTTTTTGGAACAGGGTATCTGTTGATTTTTTTGTTACTTCTACGACAATGCTTCCATTCAAGTTAACGGTCCCAGCAAAAACTTCTTTACTTAATCCTTTAGTAACGGGGACCGATTCTCCAGTTATGGCACTTTCGTCAATAGAGGTTTCTCCTTTAGTTATGATCCCATCTGCAGGTACACGTTCCCCTGGTTTAACTAAAATAAGGTCAGAGATTTGAAGGGAGGCCACAGAAGTGGTTTCGTAACCTTCCTCTGTTACTTTTAAAGCTTCCTCTGGCTGTAAGCTCATTAATGATGAAAGCTCTTTTTGGCTTTTGTTCATTGTGTACGTCTCAAGGGCTCCGCTCAATGCGAAAATAAAGATGAGGATGGCACCTTCCGTCCAATATCCGATGGAGGCTGAACCGATAGCAGCAAGAATCATAAGTAATTCAACATTCAATTCTTTTTCTTTAACCGTTTCTTCCAGTCCTTCTTTTGCTTTAGCAAATCCACCAATAACAAACGCTATGATATGAAGGGTTACATAAGTACTTGCGGTAAAGTAGCTCTCTCCCATCCAGGCGATTAGAACAAGTAGTCCGCTGAGCAGAGCAGCGATTAGCTCGGCATGATCTTTAATGGGACTCATCCACGCTGGCCATGAAGGAAGAGATCGGTTATGAATGGATTGTGTTTCTGAAGCCAATATTCTCAACTCCTATTTATAATTGATAATTATAACCATAATCATTTACATGATGAAGATTTATTTAGGTGTCTATTTGAAAGGTATTATCAATTAAATTAAAATTATTATAATTTAGTATATGTTATTATGATAGCATGGAAATGTGCTCAGTCAAGTCATATTTGTATAGTTCGCCAGCAGTTAATCATTTCCTCTAAAAAAACGAAGCAATACAGTTGATATTACAAGTGTTAAGTTGCTATATTGGATAGGTGTGAATACAACGAGGTGAAAGGTGGATTATAAAATGCGTAAAGGACTTTTATTTATACTTATGCTTATTCTTTCCGTTACTCTAATGGCTTGTGGATCAAGCGACAGCAGTGAGGAAAGCTCCAATAATAATACTTCAGAAGAAGCTTCTGGCGAGAAGTGGAATGAAATTAAAGAAAGAGGAGAGATCGTTGTTGGTACTTCCGGAACTCTCTTCCCAGCTTCTTATTATCCAGAGGGTTCGGATAAGCTGACAGGTTACGATGTCGAGGTTATGAGAGAGGTAGCTAAGCGTCTTGATCTTGATTTGAAATTTGAAGAATACGGTGTAGACGGGCTGCTTACAGCCATCAATAGCGGACGTGTCGATGCCGTCATTAATGACATGGAAGTGACTAAAGTTCGTCAGGAGCAATTTTCATTCAGTGAACCATACAAATATTCCTATTCAACTATGATTGTCCGTGAATCAGATCTATCCGGAATTGAAAAGCTAGAAGATTTGGAAGGAAAGACACACGGTGGAGGAGCGACGACCGTGTTCTCCAAAATTGCTGAACATTTCGGAGCTGAAACGAAAACGTACGGCAATGTTACAAATGATGTTTATCTGCGTGACGTAGAAAATGGAAATACCGACTTCATCATCAATGACTATTACCTTCAATCTCTTGCTCTTAAAGCATTACCGGAAATTGATGTACAGCTTCACCCAGACTTGAAGTTCCATCCGACCAATTCTGCCATCGTAATGCCAAGAGATGCTCAAACAATGAAAGAAAAAATCGATGCTACTCTTCAAGAAATGCGTGAGGATGGCACATTGACTAAATTTTCTAAAGAATTCTTCGGTGGCAAAGATGCCTCCAAAAAACCTGAAGAGGATATCCGTGAGCTTGAAGGACTAGACTTGTAAGGGATCAGCTATGCTTGGAATAGAATTCAGAGACATACAGGTTGAAAAGTTATTCAACGCGGAACGTGCGTGGGAAAACCTTCCTTTTATACTAGAAGGTGTCCCACTCACTTTATTCGTTGCTGTTCTTGGGATGCTGATTGGTCTAATTCTAGGTTTCTTTTTAGCCCTTATGAGAGGATCGGATAAACTTTGGTTAAGGTGGCCGGCCCGGCTCTATATTTCTTTCATGCGGGGTACTCCAATTCTTGTTTACCTATTCGTTTTGTATTTCGGTTTGCCTGTCGTAGGAATTAAAATGCCTGCGACGGTCGCTGCGGTTATCGGATTTGGTACAAACAGTGCCGCTTACATTGCCGAGATTAACCGTGCTTCTTTGAATAGTGTAGCTTATGGCCAGTGGGAATCCGCAAGGGCTTTAGGTTTCACCTATTGGAAGACGGTGAGGAGGATCATCATGCCTCAAGCAACAAGAATTGCTATTCCTCCTTTAGGAAATGTTTTTCTCGACCTGTTGAAAGCTACTTCACTGGCAGCCATGATTTCCGTCCCTGAAATATTGAACAAAGCTCAAATCGCTGCTGGCCGAACGGTCGATTCAATGACGATGTATATAACAGCAGCACTCGTTTATTGGCCCTTGACTATGATCTTTTCAGCGTTACAAGATTATTTAGAGAAACGCTATAATAAATATTTGTGAAAGAAGGCGCTGGAGCTTCAATGCTCTGGCGTTTTTTGGTGGTGTCAGGTACCGTTCAAATGGGTGGTGCCTGGTACGCGCAAATAAGGAGATGGTCCCTTGAACCATACTCTCGCTAGTCGGTGCCAACTACCGAAAAAAGGCAGACACCATAAAGACCCAAGAAAATACTTGCGTCTAAACCAATCCTCCTTTATGATAGAGTTTGAAATTTAAATCGTAATGGTTATTATTTGGAGAGGGATACTCATGAGTAAGCAAAGAATTGTAGAAATAGAAAACGTATCTTATAAATACGAGCGAGAATGGGTCGTTCAAGATGTTAACCTCACCATTGAAGAGGGTCAGTTCCTGGGTTTAGTCGGACCTAATGGATCAGGGAAATCAACACTGATTAAGCTGATGCTTGGACTGGTGAAACCTCGACGTGGCTCGATTCGCTTGTTTGGTCAGTCGATCAAGCAGTTTAAAAATTGGCAGGAAGTCGGGTTTGTTTCACAAAAAGCGAACAGCTTTAATTCAGGCTTTCCTGCGACAGTGCTAGAGGTTGTGATGAGCGGTCTCGTTTCTCGAATTGGAATGTTTAAATTTTTTAATCGCAAACATAGAGATAAAGCGATACAGGCGCTGAAGACAGTTGGAATGGAACAGTTTTCGAATGAAAATATCGGAGATCTTTCAGGTGGTCAGCAGCAGCGTGTATTCATTGCAAGAGCGCTTGTCAGTGATCCTTCACTACTTATTCTTGATGAACCAACTGTGGGTGTAGATGCCGAACATGTGACAGAATTCTATAACTTATTGGGGCGCTTGAATAAAGAAGAAGGCATCACATTACTAATGGTTACCCATGATATTGGAACGATTACCGAACATGCGACTCATGTGGTGTGCATGAATAAAACGGTCCATTTCCACGGGGCGTCAGAGGAGTACGAGGAATTCAGTGAGCAGGATTTAAACCGGTTGTATGGGCATTCTGTACACCAGCTCACGCATAATCACGAGCATCACGGGGTGAATCCGCATGATTGAGAGTTTTATTCAGTTTGAATTTTTACAGAATGCAGCCGTTACAGGGTTGCTCATAGGGATTGTCGCACCGTTACTTGGAGTATTCATTGTGGTCAGGAGGCTTTCGTTGATTGCGGATGCTCTATCCCACATCACTTTAACGGGTATTGCAGCAAGTTTACTATTAGAAAAGAAAGTTTCTGGTATCAATGATTGGAATCCTGTTTATATGGGAATGGTCTTTTCTGTCATAGGTGCGGTTTTAATTGAGCGGTTGAGAAAGGTTTATAAGCACTATGAAGAATTGGCGATCCCGATTATTCTTTCAGGCGGGATTGGGCTTGGTGTCATCCTCATTTCTCTTGCTGATGGATTTAACACGGATTTATTCAGTTATTTATTCGGAAGTGTCACAGCTGTTGACCGCTCGAGTATGTGGACGGTGTTTTTTATTACAATAATGGTAGTAGCCATTGTTATTATCTTTTATAAAGAGTTGTTTGTACTTTCGTTTGATGAAGAACATGCTTCGATTTCAGGAGTTAATGGCCGATGGATACACCTCTTGTTTATTGTCATGGTCGCACTTGTCATTGCATCATCTATGCAAGTCGTTGGTATTTTGCTCGTCTCTGCATTAATGACGCTTCCTGTGGCTTCAGCATTGCGTATATCCAGAAGTTTCAAGCAGACAATTGGACTCTCGATTGCTTTTGGTGAAACTTCTGTAATCCTAGGGTTGTTCTCTGCTTATCATTTAAGTGTACCTCCAGGCGGTACCATTGTCATGACAGCGGTAGTCATATTGCTAATGTCGATTTTGTACAAAAAAGTCAGAACTCAACAATGGATAAAGGGTGAGGTAGGATGAACGTTGAGACAGCTTTACAAAAATTAAAGGAAAAAGGTTATAAGAGAACGAAGCAAAGAGAAAGTATATTGGATATTTTTATAAAACAGGATCAATACATTCCCGCAAAAGATATCATCAAGGCGATTCAGGAAGATTTTCCTGGAGTCAGTTACGATACGATTTATCGCAATTTGTATCTATTAACAGATGAAGAAATTTTAGAAGCAACTGAATTAGGTGGGGAAAAGCACTTTCGCTTAGGCTGTGATACGCATGGTCACCATCACCACTTTATTTGCACCGCTTGCGGAAAAACAAAATCCATTCAGTTTTGTCCAATGGATAGCATCAGTGAGAACTTGAATGGATATGATATAGAAAATCATAAATTTGAGATTTACGGAAAATGTCCGGAATGTCATTAAGGCCTGTGTGCGGATACGCAGGCTCCTCTTTTTGAAAAAAACAAAAAGTAATGATTACTGTTTACAGTTAGTAATCATTACGCTATAATCCTTAAGGATAGGGAGGGACAGTATGAAAAAGTATATAGCATTGATATCGATATTCTTAATTACATCAATACTGACAGCATGTGGAAGTGAACAAACGAGTCAAGAGGGAGACGCATCCTCAGGAAATGATCATCAATTGAAGATCCACACAACAGTTTACCCACTTAAATATTTTACGGAGCAAATCGCAGGGGATGCTGTAGAAGTAGACTCGATTTTACCGCCAGGGTCAGACCCTCACACTTATGAGCCAACGACAAAAGAGATGGTGAAGATGGCTGATGCGGATGCTTTTATTTATAGTGGTGCTGGACTTGAAGGGTATGCAGAAACCATTTCAGAAGCGATCCAGCCTGAAGGAGTCGCAATCCTTGAAGCTTCACAAGGAATACAATTAGAAGAACATGTTCATGAGCACTCAGGAGAAGAACACGCTGGTGAAGAACAAGAACATCATGAAGGAGAAGCCAAAGAGGAGGATCACGAAGGCCATAACCACGGCGAACAAGATCCTCACATTTGGCTCGATCCTATTCGTTCGGTTCAATTAGCAGAAAATATTAAAGATCAGCTGGTTGAGTTGAAACCAGAACAAAAAGAACAATTTAACAAAAATTTCGAGCAGCTCAAGAAGAAGCTAGAGACACTCGATGAAGAATTTCACAAACAGCTGGAAAGTAAGCCTAAGAGCAAAATTATCGTTTCCCATGCTGCTTATGGGTACTGGGAGCAAGCCTATGGAATTGAGCAAGTGCCAATCTCAGGCTTAAGCGCTACAAGCGAGCCTTCTCAAAAAGAGTTGGAGGAAATTATTAAAAAAGCGGAAGAGCATGAGATTAGTCATGTGCTATTCGAGCAGAATGTGACGCCTAAAGTCTCTAAAGTTGTTCAAAAAGAAATAGGCGCAGAAGCGCTTCGTGTGCATAATCTGTCTGTGCTGACTGAGGAAGATATAAAAAATAAAGAGGGTTACTTTACTTTAATGCGAGAGAATTTAGAGGTATTAAGTGAAGCTTTATCCGAATAAAAAGACAGCTGCGAACCTATGCGTTCGCAGCTGTTTGTTTTTGCGGTCCTTTTGCAATCATAGTCGATGCCAACATGATGATAAGTAAAGCGACAATGACATAAAAGAATGAGAGTCCTGGGACGAGGTCTAGAAACGTACCAGAGAGAAATGGCCCCAGTATACTCCCGATGCTAAAAGACATACCGCATAGAATATTGCCTGCAGGAAGCAGCTCTTTAGGCAGCAAGTCGGTCATATAGGAAATGCCTAAGGAAAACAGCGAACCTACGAACAGGCCTGCAAGTGCAAATGTAATGAATAGCATTAGCACTGAATCCTCAAATAACGCTGAAGCCAAAAACGAAAGGATGCCACCTACGACGACAGTTACAATCACTTTTTTTCGGCCAACACGGTCACTTAAAGCACCAAGAGGGATTTGAGAAAATAAACTTGCGAAAGCAAAACAAGGAATAATTAGTGATAACATGTTTACATCGTGGCCGATTCTAAGCCCATATACAGGAAAGATCCCGTGCAGCGTAGCTTCTAAGAACCCGTATGCTAATGGCGGAAGAAAAGCGACCCAGCCTTTCTTGATTGCTTTTGCAAACCTTTTTATTGAACTTGTTCCATAAGCTGTGGTAAGGTCTTTCGCGGGAGAGTCATTTCTGACCCAAATCATGAAGAGCCAGACAAGCATACTTAAGAGATTAAGAATGGAGCATAGAGACTCCACTCCAGCAAATTCGTCATTAGCGGACCAGCTGTAAATCCGAGGCTGAAAAAAAGTCCGTAGTAAGCAATGCTTTTTCCTCGCGAATGCTCAGCCGACGTAGCGGTAATCCATGTTTGAGTTCCAAAGTGGAGGATTTGATCTCCAATTCCTATGGTGACTCGTAAGATGAACCAAAACCAGAGTGCCTGCCAAAAAGGGAATAGCAGTAACGATACAAAGACTAATGCCCCTCCAACCATAATGACGGGCTTATAGCCATATTTCTGAAGGGGTCTTTCCATAAATGGTGAAGAAATCAATATCCCTATGTAAAGGCCGGTGGCATGTAATCCATTAATGGATGATGAAATGCCATTCTGTTCAAGGATGACAGCAATTAATGGGAGAAGCATTCCCTGTGAAAATCCTGAAATCGTGACGAGTCCAATTAATATCCAAAATCGTGTGTGTGAGGAGACGATAAATCTTCCCCCCTTCCTGTTGAATTCACCTTCATTATCGTAAACAATAGGAAGAAACGTGGCAAGTCTTTCGCAGTGCAGGTTATTTCCCTTTCGAAAACGGTTATTATATAACTAAAGGCCCGGCTTATTTAAAAGGAGTGGATAGAAATGGATTTTTATTTAAAAGACAACGGTGTCCGTACTTCATTTGAATATGGACAATTGAACATCTCAGGCGACGAGACATTCGGCTTCCGCCCCTATCAATTGATGGTTGCTTCCATCGCTGGCTGCAGCATCGGTGTATTTCGCAAGATCCTGGATAAACAGCGTGTGGACTATGAAGATATTAAAATTTCAGCAGACGTAAAGCGTAACGCTGATGAGGCCAACCGAATCGAAAAAGTTCATTTACACTATGTCATCAAAGGCTACCACTTGAATCAAGACAAGCTCTTGAAAAATCTAGATGTATCCAGAAATAATTGTTCAATGGTTCAATCGGTTCAAAATAGTATTGAAGTTGAAGAAACACTTGAGTGTATCGAGCTTTCTAAGTAAAATGAAGAGAGCCTTATCCTGAATTTGGATAAGCGCTCTTTTTTTATGGATAAAACTTTTTTTCATTAAATATAACTGCAATTTAGCAAATGAATATCAATAAAATCTTTTATTAGTTGGCACAAGAAAGAGGGTATAGAAACATGAAGAACTACAGTATTAAAGCGTTTTTCTACATAGCAGGGCTGATTACGATTGCTCTTGGTATCACCTTGACGATCAAAGCCGATTTAGGAGCCGGAGCATGGGACGCAATGAACGTCGGTTTAACAGAGACAGTGGGTTTAACAATAGGAAACTGGGTAATCATTATTGGGGCGATTCTTATTGTGACCAACGCTTTGATTGCAAAAGAACGCCCTGATCTTTTAGCGGTCTTTACAATTCTTATTGTCGGTAAAATGATTGATTTTTGGCTGCTTACAGTTTTTGATTCGTTTGTGGTAAATATGTTTTGGAAACAGCTCCTTGTATTATTGGGCGGCATCATCATCATTGCCTTCGGTGTGTCGCTTTACTTACAGCCGAAATTCTCCTTAAATCCGATCGATGGGTTCATGGTTGCCCTGCAAAAAAGGTTTGGATTTAGTTTAACCACCGCCAAGACGTTAACAGAAGTTTTCGCCCTTGTTCTAGCTTTAGCTTTAGGTGGTCCTATCGGTTTAGGGACACTGGTTATTTTGCTTTGTATCGGGCCAGCGATCCAATTTTTTGACCCCAAAGCTAGACGTGTTATGGACAAAATGCTCTCTTGATTTGAATAGGGAGGGACCATCTTTCACAGAATAAGAAAAAACGAAAGGGTGGTCCATGCTGTGAAACCGAAATGGTTAGGACTAATCATACTTATTGGGTTATATACACTATTGAGTGGAACTTCCATAGCCGCAGACGAAAAGGAAAGCGGCAAAAAGGAGGAAGGGATTCCGAGCCACGTCTTGAATATCTCCAAAGATAATACGTATCCGAATTCGACGGATGATCAAGAGCTGTTGGAAGCGGAAGAGATAACAAAAGAACTAATGGAGGATACGGATGTTCGTATTACGAATCCACAGTTAATTGAAATGTTGAACGAGACGACGTTGAAGCCGTCACCGTTTGCAATTGGATATCGGGGTGAAATTTTTCTAGGTCGATGGCCGTTGGCTTATGAGTCCAAAGAAACGAATATTAATTGGGAATACCAGGAGATCAATGTGAACGAACTGAACAATCACGGTGGCGAGGCTACTGAGAAGATCAATTACGTCCAGAAAGAAGAGAAGTCGATCAAGGGTGGCTTGACTTCAAGAATCAGCCACAGCGATCAAATGATGAAACTGATTCTTCTTGAAGCACAAAAGAATACCAAACTTCCGCTTTCCTTCAATACAGTGATTGGCAGAGGTACAAAACAGAACAACAGTTATGCTGTTCCAACGAATAAAGTAGGCATCCTGCATGCATACGCTCCAGCCGTTAATGAAAAAGGAGAAGTGGCTTTTGGAGATGTTTACATCAAACTGAAAGGGTCTAAAAAAACGTTGAGTGTAAAAAACGTCACCCGACAAGGGATAGGGGCCTGGATTCCGATTCAAGATCATGTCAGCTTTTCATTTGAATTAAAATAATAGGCTCACTCCTCTTTTTGAGAGGAATGAGCATTCAATTCAACGCGCTGTTCAGCCATCGCAATGTCATGTTTGTATATTGTTTCGGCGATCATACGGCGCGTTTCTTTTGCGGCGGTCCAGTAAACAAGGTCTTGCACCAACCCAGTCACCGTGTACTGATACCCGCGGTAATGGTCATTCAAAGATGTCATGCCATAGACTTGAAACGGCTCCACAGGATCTCCTTTCAAGTCTTTTTTTAAGTATTCGCCTAAATCTTCGTTCATACGCTCACAGGCTTCTTCAAGGGCGGCAAATACTTTTTTTGGATCTTCTCTAAAGTTCGTCGTCACTTCCTCGATGACTCGCATATGTTCGAAATTATAGTTTTCTATCGTCTGAATCTGCCCGTTGCTGATCGTCAAAAGCTTTCCGCTCCATTCACGGATTTTCAGAAAGCGAAGACCAATGTCTTCAACGGTTCCGTGAAAGGTGTTGTTCAGCGTAATGAAATCCCCTTTATGAAGCTGTTTTTCATATAACAGAAACAACCCTGCGAAAAAATCCTTGATTAAACTTTGGGCACCAAAGCCTACAATGATGCCGATAACCCCGGCACCGGCCAAAAGCCGTCCGACTGAGGTGAATTCTGACAACACAATAAAAATAAAGGTAATAATGGCTGCATAGCTAATAATGGAATTCAGCATGGACTCTAATGTCCGTTCACTGCGCTCTTCTATAAAATCCGTACGTTTAAAAAATGAGTGAATCATTTTTCTTAAAATAACCACTGTAATGAACAATAAGATTGCACTAGTGATGATTTTAATGGTGATACTCTTTGTAATGATTTCTACAAAGTCAATATCATTAAAAAAATCCATATTCGATGCCTCCCGTCCGTCTTAGTATTATAGCATGTCCAGTTTCCATTAATTTTAGGATAGACACAATGCACGAGATATACTATGATAACAATGGTCAGAGATGAATGAAAAAAGGAGTTAACTTTTTATGACACAACAAGAGAGAATACAGGACTTAAAGACAAGACTATCGGACTTTATGATACGAATTGAACAATTGGATCCAGAAGAAACATCTGTTGAGGACATTGACCGGTTAATCTCCATGCTGGAGGAATTAGAGCGTAAGATGGATTAATTCTTCTCTGGGGGAGGAGGCTTCCATTGGAAGCATTGATTTTTTACTTGTCACCTGTCATAGGGTTTGTTTTTATGCTGACTTTAATTATGACTTTTGTACGAATGGCCGCAGGGCGTTCCGTACAGAAAAATCATAAAAAACTGCTCTTAGGTTCATTCGTCATTATGGCAGGCATTCTTGCGTATGTAAGTTTTATTTGACTCTCTTAAAAGTTGAGGGTTGATTTTTTTACAATCATCCTTTATCATGGTAAATCGCTAATGCATGAAAATATCAACAACAGGAAAGGGGTATGCAATATGGCATGGGCAGTCGTCGTATCTGTCCTCGTGATGACAATTTTAAGTTTATTACGTGTGAATGTCATCATTGCCATTCTTGCCGCTGGATTAACAGCAGGATTGATGAATGGTGAGTCGCTTACAGGCTCACTGGAGATACTAGTTAGTGGTATGGGCAATCAAGCAAGTGTGGCTTTAAGTTATATATTATTAGGGGCTTTTGCTGTAGCAATCAGCTACTCTGGAATTACTTCATTACTCGTTAGTTATCTGCTACGTGTTTTGAAGGATAAACGTACAATGATCGTGTTTGTAATCGCGTTTGTAGCGAGTTTATCGCAGAACGTGATTCCCGTTCACATCGCATTTATTCCTATTTTAATCCCGCCGTTATTGAAATTATTTGATCAAATGAAATTGGATCGTCGTGCGGTAGCTGCCGCTTTAACATTTGGATTAAAAGCACCTTATGTTATGATCCCGGTTGGTTTCGGATTTATTTTCCACGAAACGATTCAAAAAGCAATGGAATCCAATGGTGTAGAACTTGGTATTGGTTCAATCGCTCAGTCTCTGCTTATTCCAGGGTCTGGAATGATTGTAGGGCTAGTGATTGCGATTATGGTTTCCTACCGTAAACCGCGAGAACCTAAAGCAAACACACAGGAAAATGAGCTGGAAGAGACAGATTTAGGTTTAGCCACCGAAGGCTTTACCCGCAAACATGTATTTACGCTGGCAGCAATTGTAGTTACTTTAATCATTCAAGCGATTTGGTCCAATCTGGTTCTTGCCGCGCTAGCAGGAATCATTATCATGTTCGTCTTTCGCGTTGTTCCATACAAAAAAGGAGACAAAGTTGTCAACGACGGGATTGGCATGATGGGCTTCATTGCTTTTGTCATGCTTGTAGCAGCAGGTTATGCTAACGTATTAACGGAAACAGAATCCGTATCGGCGCTTGTGGAGATTAGTTCAGATTACATCGGAAATAACCAGGCGTTCATTGCCTTTATCCTTCTCTTAGTTGGACTAGTCGTTACAATGGGTATTGGATCTTCTTTTGCGACTGTTCCTATTTTAGCTGCGCTTTTCGTTCCGATATGTGTTGGTGCGGGTTTCTCACCGATGGCAACTGCTGCACTGATCGGTACAGCAGGTGCACTTGGAGACGCTGGGTCTCCTGCATCAGACAGTACTCTAGGGCCGACATCAGGCTTGAATGCAGACGGAAAGCACAACCACATTTGGGATACCTGTGTACCGACATTTCTGCACTATAATATTCCTTTATTCATTTTCGGATGGGCAGCCGCTCTTATCTTATAATCAGGCAAGTGGGGAATTTTCCCACTTGCTCTTTTTTATATTATCTTCACCTTCACGCATACTAAGAAAAAAGTGAGTGGTACAAATGAAAAAAGCAATGATCGTCTTCATTATCATGGCTTTGCTAAGCGTGATATCACCTACAGTAATGCATGCAGAAGGATGGGGCTATAAGAAGAGCAATAACGGAGACACTCCTGATGTCGGGCGATATGGACCAATGTTAGAAAAACAGGACGGTTTTTATGTAGATGACTCAGGTGATAAAGTCGTTTATTTAACATTTGATAATGGGTATGAACAAGGATACACTGGGCAGGTGCTTGATGTCTTAAAGGAAAAAAATGTTCCCGCGACTTTTTTTGTCACCGGACATTATATTGAAAGTGCTCCTGACTTACTAAAGCGAATGGTAGATGAAGGACACGTAATTGGAAATCATTCTTGGAGCCATCCTGATTTCACACAAGTTTCAAAACAAAAAATGAAAAAAGAATTAGATCGCGTTCACAATTCGGTTAAGAAAATAACGGGTCAAGAAACGATGACCTTTGTCCGTCCTCCACGAGGAACATTCAACGAGCAGACATTAAAATGGGCGAAAGAGTTCGGGTATACCCATGCTTTTTGGTCGGTTGCATTTAAGGACTGGGAGACCAACAATCAAAAGGGCTGGGAATATGCCTACCGCAGTGTAATTGATCAAGTCCATCCTGGAGCAGTTATTCTTCTTCATTCGGTTTCACAGGACAACGCAGAGGCTTTAGATCAATTGATTGATGAGCTAAGAAAAAGAGGCTATCATTTTGGAAGCCTGAATGATTTAATGGTAAAAAAACTTCTCCCCTATCCAATATGGAGTCTCTAATTAAAAAAACCGCTTCCAAAAGCGGTTTTTTTAATTAGAAATTTGTCGATTTAAGAAGGAAAACACAGCTCATTTAGCGAATGGTGAAAAGAATGTAAACTTATTTTATAAGGGTTAACGTGTTTAATGAAAATTAATTACGGAAAACCTCATAAATAGGAAAGTATAAGGTTTTATAATTATTCGAAAAAATGATTAAATATAAACCACAAAGAAGTAGTCGTCAGAGGGAGGATTTTTGGTTTGTGGAGAGAAACTTATAAAGCAAATAGTTTTTATGATTTTGATTATACACTTTTGCGGTGGCAATTTGATCCATTGAGCCATTTAGATCGAAAGGAGCGGTGGGTGGACGTCCCTGTGAAGCTGGAAAGTGAACAGCATGTCGTTCGCGTTCAAGGTCACGGCACAATATCGAATCCTTCTTTTGAAGTCATAGGAGATAGTATTGAGTCTAAACCTCAGCTGCTTCATCACATTGAAAGTCTTTTTCAGTGGGACAAAGATTTAGTTAAAGTTCACGAGCATTTTCTTGAAACCAATTTAGAACAACTGTTTCTTGCTCATCCAGGTACGCCTATAGTCAAAGACTTTCACTTGTTCGATTGTCTAATGAAAGTGATCATTCACCAGCAGCTGAACATGAAATTTGCTCACACGCTGAGTACAAGGTTTGTTCATCAATTTGGTACGCAAAAAAATGGTGTTTGGTTTTACCCCACAGCAAGTCAAGTGGCAGAAATTCCATATGAATCTTTAAGGGAACTTCAATTCAGCCAACGAAAGGCAGAATATGTAGTGGATACATCACGAAAGATTGTTGATGGTGAATTGAACTTGGAAGACTTAGCAAAGCAGCCTGATGAAGAAGTGATGAAACAGTTAACAAAAATACGCGGCATCGGTCCATGGACAGCAGAAAATTGGCTGATGTTCGGATTAGGCCGAGATGATTTATTGCCAAAAGCAGACATTGGTATACAAAATGCTTTGAAGTTCTATTTTCAGTTAGATAATAAGCCTGATATGGATCAAATGACGAATTGGAGCCAGGAATGGAGCCCTTACAGGAGCTATGCTTCTTTAACACTTTGGCGAAGTATAGAAGGTTAAGGGAAGAAAGTGTCATATTATTTATAATGAACTCGTAGGATGTAAAAATGAATAAATAATAATTTTACCAATAAATTGTTTGAAAATATTCAAAATTAGCCATTATTACGTTATAATAAAACACATACTGGAAAATATTGAACGGTAAAGGAAAGAGGTCATAATATTGGTGATAAGAGAGAGGTATTCTGACCAAGTTCATAGCGGGGAAATCTTAGATGTTCTAAGTATGAATGGGACTCCAGCATGTTTACTGGATTTGCGTATGCAAAGAGTTACGCTGAATCAGGAAATGCAAAACACTCTTCACATTGATGACGATGATTTGTCATTTGCAGCGTGGATTCAAGCATTCAACTCTACAGCACAGAGTGGGCTGCAGCAAGTTTTACATCGCCTTTTGACTGAAGGGTTACGCGAGACATCTGTTCAGTTGACGGACCAGAATAACTCCCGGAAGTATCACTGTAAATTGGTACATCTGACAAATGGACAAATCGCCTTTTCACTCAAGCCTCTAGAAGAATCGTTTACTAATCCCAACGCTAGCAAAAGTAGCAGCTATGCAAACATTATCGATAAAACAGGACAAACACATTCGTATTCTTTTCGCAGGCCGATCCTTGATGAGGGAAGTGCGCAACTTAGAGCATCGCAGGACTCTCAGCTCAGGCAACGTATGTCAGACATTATAGACAAGTTTCCGCATGGGTTAGCTATTATCAATCAAGAATGGGAAATCACCTATGCGAACGCAATGATGGAAAAGGTAACAGGTATCGATTTTGAATATGCAAGTAACCAACGTTTATGGGATATTTTCCCGATTGATGAATACTATAATTTCTTTCAAAACTATCTTAGAGCCATGGAAAATAAGGAAACCGTTGAATTCGAAGGGTTTATCAAGGAAACGAGATGTGTTGTCCATGTGACGGTTTATCCAACAGACTTAGGAGTCACCGTATTTCTCCAGGACGTGACTCAATACAAAAAACACCTTCAAGCCCTTAAAGATTCCGAAGAGCGTTTTGCCATCCTTGCTAACAATATCAAAGATGTTTTTTGGATTGCAGATCCGCAATTTGAGGAGTTTCATTACATCAGTCCCTCTTTTCAAAATATGTTCGGAGTTTCTAGAAGAGATGCTCTTTCAAACCCGAACTCCCTCGATCAGGTCGTCCACGAGGAGGACTTGGAAAAAGTGAAAGTCTCTCTCTCCTTGATGAAGACACAACGTCATCAGGTTGAGTACCGCATTAAGACGGTTCAAGGGGAACAGAAGTGGATACGAACGAGAGGATTTCCTGTGGAAAATGCTGGAACATTATATGTCCTGGGCATTCATGAAGACATTACCGAATGCAGGGAAATGAATAAGCTTAAAGAAAAATCACAGCAGCTTTCCACTATTACACAAATGTCAGCCGGTATTGCGCACGAGATTAAAAATCCATTAACCGCTATTAAAGGATTCTTACAGATCGGTGCGGCCAACCCTGAATTAAGAGATAATTATCAGGAGATTATTTTAGATGAAGTTAACCGTATAGAAGCTATCGTTCAGGATTTTATGATGCTTTCAAAACCTAAGTCATCCATACAAATGGAAGAGGTTGAAGCGGATGAGGTTCTGTCTTATGTGCTGAGACTGCTGGAGCCAGAAGCACAAGACAAAAACGTTTTTCTCAGAAGTGAGAAAATGCATTTGGAAGAGACGATTCTAACAGAACCTAAACGTTTGAATCAGATTCTGATCAATCTAGTGAAAAACGCGATTGATGCGGTGGACGATGGCGGAGAAGTCATGGTACATTCGGAAGTTCTAAGAAATGAGCTAACGCTTTCCGTTAGTGATAATGGTCCTGGTTTAACAGCTCAAGAACTTGCTAAGATTGGTGAGCCATTCTTTACCACAAAAGAAAAAGGAACCGGTTTAGGCGTTATGGTAACGAAGAAAATCGTCGCTGACTTGAACGGTACAATTTCCTATAAAAGTAAAAAAGGTGAAGGGACTACAGTCACGGTCAAATTACCTCGCCAGCCTTAAAATAAACCTTTCAATTTTTGAGTCACTGATTAAGAGCAGGGGCTCTTTTTTTTGTGGTCCTATTTCTTTTCACCTATGTACAGCTAACGATTTTATAGAGGAGAAAATTTGACGGTATGTTCTTTCTATCGACAAATTTCTAACAGAGTTTAATATATTTTGTGAAAAATTTAACTATTAAACGGCCACCTGCCATCTATAAATCTTTCTATTTTTGTGAAAATTGAGGCTTCAATCGCTTACATAAAATAAATTGTTTTTTTATGTGCAAACCTGTTTACAAACGGTTATAAGGGCTCTATAATCCCGATTGTACTAAAAATTTGTTCGACAAAATCTTGCAATTTTTGAATGAAGGAGGTTTTTCTGATGCTTAAGAAATTATGGTCATTTCTACTAATGAATATCGGAGCTCTGGCGGTGGCAGTAAATGTTCATTTCTTCCTATCTCCTAACGATTTAGCTACTGGTGGAGTCAGCGGTCTTTCCATTGTTATGAATAGAGTACTTCCTGATCTATCCTTAGGGTTGATCATGCTTATATTGAACATTATCTTGTTTGTCGTCGGTATTATCTTTTTAGGGTTCCAATTTGGTGCTAAAACGATTTATGCAAGTTTTGCATTATCCTTTATGGTTTGGGGGCTTGAAGCCTATTTTCCCATGCAAGAGGCTTTGAGTAATGACATTCTTATTCAGCTGATCATCGGTCAAATCATCGCAGCCTCCGGTATGGCCATTGTCTTTCATCAGGGAGCCTCTACAGGCGGAACAGATATTATTGCAATGATTCTTCATAAATATTTTTCTGTGGATGTAGGAAAAGGTGTCTTATTCTCTGACATTGCCATTGCTGTATCTTCCATCTTCATTTTCGGTCCGGCCGTTGGTATGTATGCCTTCTTTGGTGTCATCCTAAACGGATTAGTGATCGATTATACACTGCAGCAATTCGATAACAATAAAGAGATTGTTATCATCAGCCAGGAAAGTGAACAAGTACGAAACTTTATTGTTCACCAATTGGGGCGTGGAGCTACTATCCATCATGCCAAAGGGGCATTCAATCAAGAAGATAAAGAAGTCATTACAACGATCCTGAACCGCAAAGATTATACTCGTCTAAAAAGATATATGACAGATGTAGACCGTCGGGCCTTCATAACTGTGCATTCCATGAACGAAATCCTTGGTCAAAACTTTAAACGACTCGCTTAATTTACCTAGGATAGGCAGTATAACCTTGGATGAAATTATACAGAAAATGAAGAAAGCCATCAGAATTTACGGATTCTGATGGCTTTTTTCTTATTTCTCTGAGCATATTTGAAAGGTAATGGGTCGAACCATATCGAAGTATTGATTAGACCAATAGTAACAAGTGACGCTAAGAAATAATTATAGTTACTAGTAATAAGTGAAACCGACAGGAACAAAAGCAAAATCAGGAATGAGACGGACAATAGGAGGTTAGGTAAGGCTTTTGTTCTAAGCATGCGAACACTTCCTAAACGTTTATTTTCTTCATCTTACATGATGTTTAAATTATCTGTCAATTTACAATATTCAATAGTATTGCCCTTATGAAACAAAAAACATTTAAATTATTTAGAAAATTTGTTATACTTAGTTTGCTACAAACTGAACAGTCGCTCATTTGAAGAGGAGGAATAATAATGAATCGAGAAGAATTGATTGCTCCCGAAAAGTATAATGTGATGTCTGAAGTAGAAAAGTACATCGGAGATGGGAATCGTAAAGCCTTGTTATGGATGAACGAAGCAGGTGAACAAGCAGAAGTTACATATGATGAGTTGATTAGTGAAGCGAATAAAATTGGAAACGCTTTCCTCGATAGCGGACTTCAAAAAGGCGATAAAGTGCTTGTCATGATCCCTCGTCTAATTAAAGCTTATCAAGTATATATTGCTGCGCTGAAAGCAGGTTTAGTCGTCATCCCTAGTTCTGAAATGCTGAGAACAAAGGATTTGCAGTATCGTATAAACCATGGTGAAGTGAGTGCAGTAGTAAGCTATCATCCTTTTACGGACCAGTTTGAAGGGGTTAAAGAGCTTGAAAGATTGCAAACCTATTCCGTAGGCGGTGCTAAAGAAGGCTGGAAGGACCTTGATGCACTAATGGATGACTATGATGATCGATTAGAGCTAGCGGACACTTCTAGAGAAGACATGGCGTTCTTATCCTACACTTCTGGAACAACAGGGAATCCAAAAGGGGTCGTCCATACCCACGGGTGGGGTTTCGCCCACTTGAAAACTGCGGCAGATAAATGGCTCGCAATCCAGGATGGAGACACTGTATGGGCTACGGCAGGACCGGGCTGGCAGAAGTGGATTTGGAGTCCTTTCCTATCGGTATTAGGCACAGGTGCCAAAGGTCTTGTTTATCAAGGTAAATTTGATCCTAAGAAATATTTGAGTCTTATGGACGAACACGATGTAAATGTGCTCTGCTGCACACCTACGGAATATCGTTTGATGGCCAAAGTTGATAATCTGGAGGAATACAAACTTTCTGGTCTTCATAGTGCTGTATCTGCAGGAGAACCATTGAACAGAGAAGTCATTGACACTTTCAGAAATCACTTCAATGTGACAGTTAGAGACGGGTATGGACAAACAGAAAATACATTGCTCGTCGGAATTATGAAAGATATGGAGGTTCGTCCTGGTTCAATGGGACGTCCAACTCCGGGCAATCAAGTAGACATTATTGATGAGATGGGAGCTCCAGTGGAACCGGGAGAAGTAGGAGATATCGCTGTTCACTTGGACACTCCAGCATTATTTAAAGAGTACTATAAAGATCCAGAACGAACGAAGATGGCCCAGCGTGGAAATTATTATGTCACAGGAGATCAAGCAACGAAAGATGAAGATGGTTATTTCTGGTTTGAGGGAAGAAGTGATGATATTATCATCAGTTCCGGCTACACCATCGGTCCATTCGAGGTTGAAGATGCTTTAGTTAAGCACTCCGCGGTCCAAGAATGTGCCGTAGTAGCGAGCCCGGATGAAGTCAGAGGAAATATCGTCAAAGCTTTTATCGTACTTCAGCAAGGCTATCAAGAGAGTGAAGAACTTGTAAAAGAATTGCAAAATCATGTAAAAGAGCTGACTGCTCCGTATAAATATCCTAGAAAGATTGAATTCATTACCGAACTGCCTAAAACAACATCAGGTAAGATTCGCAGAGTTGAACTCCGTAAACAAGAAAAAGCGACTAAATAAAAAACTTTCAAGAACTTGCAGGGCGACGCTCCTGCAAGTTCTTTTTGAGGAGGAAGAATATGATCAGAGAAGCTAAGCTAAAAGATGCGAAGGATTTATCAAGTCTAATGAATACACTCGGGTATCCTTCCTCTGAAGAAGAGATGTCTCATCGCATGAAACGGATCCTTTCAAAAAATGATTATATGACCTATGTTTATGAAGAACATGGTGTATGTGCAGGAATGATTGGAATGACTTATAGTGTTGCTTACCATACAGACGAACCTCATGTACGCGTGATTTCTTTTGTAGTTGATGAAAGCAAACAAGGAAGAGGAATAGGGAGATCCTTGATGGAGAAAGCAGAAGTTTGGGCAAAAAGCAGAAATGCAAAAACGATCATGTTGAATAGCGGAAACCGTAAAGAAAGAAGAGATACCCATGAAATTTATAAGCACTATGGATTTAATAGTCGTGCGACAGGATTTTATAAAAGCTTATAAAAAACTGTCTGTCCCTAAATCGGTACAGACAGCTTGATTTAATTATGAAAGCTAGGAGTTCCAGACTTCCATGAGTGGCCCATTCTCTCCTAAGACCGGATCGGCTTTTGGAAAAGAGGCTTCAGGAATCTCTTTTTTTGCTTGCTCATACTCATGTTTTTCTCCCGTTTTCAAGTCAAACGATTCACCGAATGGGTAAGCGCCCATGACTTGAAAATCCTCTGTAGCACCTTCATTTTTATGGCCTACCCCAGCAGGAAGAATCAAAAGATCCCCTTTCTCTACATCTACGGCTTTTCCATTAGGACCGCCAAGAGAAAGCGTAGCTGCTCCATTCAGGACAGCCAGTGTTTCGTGAGTTCGGCTATGATAATGGTGATAATGAAACACATCACCGACCCACGTATTAGACCACTGATGATCATGAAACAATTTTTCACAATCCTCAGCGTTTCCTTCTAACACCTTCCGATAAATTAATGCAGGTAGATAAGGGTGATTGGGGAAATATCCATCATCTTCAAAAACAAAGCTCTCAAATGTATCGTTCATAACATAATCACCTTCCTCATTCTTCTCTCTTAAAACATATCCTTGGAAAAAGTCATATAAACATTTTTTTAATAATTATGAAACTATTCCCACTTTCCGTTCGTATAGTAATGTAGAAGGATTTTATAAATGATTGTTATAATTTTTAAGCAAATATTATCTATCATTCATTCAATTAATACTTATTTCAGTTGAAATGAAAGAGATTAATGAGGTGGAGAAGATGGGGAAAAAATTGATTTACATTCTTGGGATAGGTCTGATTCTGTTGAGTTCCATTATTTACATAGATCAACGTTACTTTTTTAATCCTGTAGTATTTAGCAAGGATGCCGTGACCCCGTATGATTGGCTGGACTACGAACGTCCCTTGACCATGACCTATGTTAATGTGGATGAGTCTAGAAAGACCATACGAATTAAGGAAGAAAGAGAAATACGTAATTTGATTGAGGCTTTGAAGGAGTCTCCTCAGGCAGAAACTGTACAGATATCGAGTGACATCGAGGGAGCTTTAAAGTTATCAAACAGCAGCTCGACCTTGCTGGAAGTGTACATATATGAAGATCATTGGAAAGTGTTAAAAGGCGATAGTCATATCCATAAAATGACAGCGCATCTCGAAAAGTTGATCAACCAGTATTAGCTCAGTCCATTAAAATGGGCTGAGTTTTTTGTGTTTTATACTTTATTCAATATAATAGCAGTGTTGTTGAAGACTTGATTTCAAAATAACTGAGCCCGTTTATGTTAATAATTGGTAGTGTGGCTGTGAAACGCTTTGCTTTCCGCGGGGATGGCGGCAAGCCTCCTCGGTTTATCAACCTGTGGGGTCTTGCCAGCCATTCCATTCCCGCAGGAGTCTCGCCGTTTCCCAACCACACATGTCCTCATGAGGTTAACGACCCACTTAGAACAATTCGATAAGTAATGAAACGGCTATAATTGCAATTTTACCACCACTGTATTCAGGCATGTATAGAAAACTCCTTCTATATTATTTAGCAATGTGCCTCTAACAGATAATGAAGGATAAAGGTTATCACGGTTTCAGATGTGTCCGTTCTTCCATACAAACGGAAGGAGGTCTGGGAAATTGCGAGACTCCTGTGGGATTAGAGTCTCTGGTGAGATCCCGCAAGGCGAAGCCTGAGGAAGCTCACCGGACTCCCACGGAAAGGGAGTGATTTCCCAGAACTCCTATATCTCTTTCGGTAACGGAAACAAGCATATTCATACAAATATCTCGGATTTGAGTTTTCAGGATAATGAGATTTAAGTTGGAGAACAATGCTTTGCTTAATAAAAAGATTGAAATATACTATAGTAGGAAAGGATAGTCATGCAAGATCAGCCAACTCTCAGAGGAGTGGAAATATGAATAAATTATTTACCCACATATTCAACATACTAGTCGGAATTTTAATCATAGCTGAAGGTGCCGTTTACATTTTCATGAACAACAAAGATGGAGAGCTCCACTTGAGGAGCATTATTATGACCATCCTGCTGTTCTTGGCATGGGGAATGTCATACTGGAAACAGCTAAAGAGTGAGAACCCAAGCGCCTGGCTCATTTTTACCATAATCATATTAATTCCAATGATTTTACCTTGGCTCTTCTTCATATAAAAATAGAATAGTAATAAAAGAAGAAAACCGGGAGCAAACAAATGGCTTTTACTCCCGGTTTTTCTTTATTTGGTGTAAGCTTTCCTACTTTATTTGCGTTTTCAAAGCAAATCGGGCAGATTCCTAGCAATTTGTCGATATATGACAGAATATGCGATTTAATTTAAACAGCAGATATTATTTCATACTAAATAGGGTATCAACTATACATAGACGATTTGTCCCCTGTCTATACAATTGTTAGAATGACTTTTGTGCTTATGGACGTCCCCTGATTTAAATCCTCATTTTTTTGCATTTACTTAGGAAAAAAGAACAAACTAAAAAAGTCGTACGTGGAAGAAAGGATGGTTCTAAAATTGAAGACAAAATTGATTGACTGGCCTACGTTTATCGGTGCATTAATCTTACTCTTAGGCGTAACATTACCCTTAATTCTTTTCCCTGATGCAGGAAAGGAATTCGTTTCTAAAGCCAATACGTTTATGACGGGGAATTTTGGTTCTCTTTACATGGTTATGGGAATTGTTATTCTTGCTTTTCTACTTTTCGTTGCCTTTAGTAAAAATGGTTCGATTAAATTAGGGGACGAAGGAGAAAAACCTGAGTTCAATACTTTTTCCTGGGCAGCTATGTTATTTGCTGCCGGAATTGGTTCTAGTATCCTTTACTGGGGAGTTATCGAGTGGGCTTATTATTATCAAGGACCGCCATTCGGTTTGACTCCTGAATCTAAAGAGGCTATTCGCTGGTCAACTGCCTATGGAATTTTCCACTGGGGACCGATTGCCTGGGCGATTTATACATTACCGGCACTGCCGATTGCGTATTTCTATTATGTTCGAAAAAAACCAGTACTTAAAGTCAGTGAAGCTGTTCGTCCTGTACTTGGTAAATCGGTTGATGGCCCAATAGGAAACATTATTGACGTACTATTCATGTTCGGTTTGTTAGGTGGAGCGGGTACAACTTTAGCTCTAGGAACTCCAATGATTGCAGAGGGCGTTAAAGATCTTACAGGTCTACCGGCAAACTTAGGAATGAAAGCAGCGATCATGGTTCTATGTACATTGATCTTTGCTATAAGCGCTTATTCCGGGCTAAAACGAGGAATCAAAGTACTCAGTGATATAAATATTTGGCTGGCCCTGTTCATTCTTGCTTTCGTATTCGTGTTTGGGCCGACTTTATTCATCAGTGAGGCCACAATCAATGGTCTTGGAATTATGGCCGATAATTTCTTTAAAATGGCAACGTGGATGGAGCCATTCGGTAATTTTGCAGAATTTGAGCAGACGAATTTCCCAGAATCCTGGACGATCTTCTACTGGGCATGGTGGCTTGTTTATGCTCCATTTGTTGGTTTATTCGTTGCGAGAATCTCAAGAGGACGTACGGTTCGTCAGATGATTTTAGGTACGATTATTTATGGTACAGTCGGATGTGTGCTGTTCTTTGGAATTATGGGGAACTTCGGACTGTACTTGCAGCTTACCGGAGAATTTGATGTCATTTCATTTATGAATGATAACGGCGCCCCGGCTACAATCATTGAAATCATCAACCAGCTGCCGCTTGCTAAATTCATGATTTTAGTCTTCACTGTTCTGGCAATTATTTTCTTGGCGACAACATTCGACTCTTCTTCCTACATTCTTGCTTCCGTTGTTCAAAAGAATGTGGAAGGCGAACCACTTCGTTGGAACCGTTTGTTCTGGGCATTCGCTCTATGCTTAATGCCTTTAGCCCTCATGTTCCTGGGTGGTTTGGATACCTTGCAAACGGCGAGTATCGTTGGAGGTTTTCCATTAATCTTTATAATGTTCTTACTAGCCTGGTCATTTATGAAAGCTTCCAATACAGATATAAGAGCATCAGATGACTATGAGCCGAGTACGATTCATATCGAACGATGGAAAAACCGCAAAGGGAAAAAGAGAAAACGTTCTGCGCTTGAAGTTCTAGAAGAAAAAGATACGGATGATAAGAAATAAACGGAAAGAGACCTTCACATCTTTGAAGGTCTCTTTTTTTGTTAACTTATGCGATTTTGTTCCAATATTTATACATTGGAATGAAGATCGCTTCAGAAGTGGGCAGATCTTTATGTTTTTTGCACAAACGGAAGCACGGACTGAAGTTCAAAGTCCCCACTGTCTTTCAAAAAACGTTCAAGAAGATGAAGGTGATCGCCTCCAACTAATACGAGAACCCGATCTTCAGAATTAGCCAGTCTAGCAATATTTGCAGCCATTGCCAAATCCCTTTTGTGCCATTGGGTGAGCCAGCTAACTCCGATCTGGTGCTGGCGGTCACCGACCCGGCTGAGCTTCATATAAACTCTTTGCAATTCCCTACTGTACTGGGGATCGTTCAAGTACTGCAGAGTGCTGTACACATCTGTGTCGTTTACAAAAGTCTGAAGATTTCTCTGCACTCTCATAATTTCTTGAAAAAGATCTCGCTGGTGTTCTTTTGTCCATTCAAACACTTGCTCAAGAGAAGGGGAGGACATATCGACAATCTCATCGACAGGATAAACCTTAGGATGGTCGAAGTGAGAAGCTAATCGAAAAGCGAATTGCTCTACTTCATCATAAGCGGGCACTAAATTCCCGTTTAGAAACTCACTATATTTCCGATCAAGCTCCTCTTCAATTAGGAATGATTTCTCTACAGCGATCTTTGTCGGTTTGAATTCTTTTAAACGGTGGACTATGCTCTGGATTTGTTCCTGATGTTCATTAATTTTATTAGGGTCCATAGCCATATGGAAAGTTCCCATCAGCATAATGACAGCCTTGCTCATATGTATCTCTTCCTTTATTAGATATTTTCCCACCTCAGGTCATCCAATATCTGGATGACCTGAGGTGGGATCGGTTTCAATTAAAACGAGAAGTGGGGGAGTACTTCTTCTCCTAGTTCTTGCATGATTTCTGTGACCGGCCGTTTATTTTTAGAGAGGCCCAGCATGATGTGGTTAACTCCGATACTGCGATAGTTCTCAAGGAGATTGATTAAAGGTTTTCTCCCGATTCGGTATCCAGCTGGAATTTTTTCTGCCTCTTGATCAGGGTTTTCAGTCACCTCCAGAGGCAGCGGCATGAAGAAAGGACGGAAGACGTTTCCGTGGTATTTCTTCACCTTCTCCCGATACTCTCGGATTGTTTTCTCTTGCTGTTCAGGTCTTTGAGGATAGAACATCCAGCCATCGCCGTGTTCGGCTACCCAATCCAAAGTCTGCTGGCAATATCCCGTCATAAATGTCGGAATCCTTGAAGTAGGTTTCGGCACAAGGTTAGACTTGTGGAGCTTTCCGAAATCGGATTCGACCTCTGGATATTCACTGTAGAGAGCATGCTTGAAATAATCGAATGCTTTTCTAAACCATTCGCTCCGCTCCATAATGGGGATGCCTAGCCCTTCAAAGTCTTTCCTTCGATCACCTGACGATATGCCAAGCAAAATCCGCTCAGGAAAAAGGCGCTCGATACTTGCCAGTTCTTTGGCTGTACGTAATGGATGACGTAAAGGCATGACAAGGGCTGCCGTGCCCAACTGGATCTTCGATGTATGAGAAGCCAAATATGTTAAGTAAATCAAACTATCAAAAATCTGCCCTGTTGCTGGATCTTCAAAAGTAGGGTCTTCTAAAACCACATCCTGCA
Organism: Halobacillus mangrovi; assembly: GCF_002097535.1. GTDB lineage: Bacteria > Bacillota > Bacilli > Bacillales > Halobacillaceae > Halobacillus > Halobacillus mangrovi_A. The sequence goes on along the minus strand of NZ_CP020772.1, from coordinate 3,309,496 downwards.
GCCATAAAGCATGAAATCCTAGCTCTTCAGCTAACTGAGCACGTTCAACCTGATGTTTCATCGTTGGTGTCTCGTTATCGTAATTTTCGATCGGTATAGTGAGACCGAAGGAAAGATGGTTTTCTCTAAGCATGTTTTGATATCCTATATGATTCTCAAACAAACGGTTTCCTCCTAAATGAATTGATACCTCCTATTATAATGACGAGAAACAAGAACTTCTAACCATAGAATTCTCCCAAACAAAAAAGCCCTTCAAGAATCTTGAAAGGCTTTGGAGTATTTATTAAAGGAAATAAATCGCAAGGTAGAGGACTCCGGTTAAGAAAGCAGAACCTCCTGCCACACTCATGATTTCAGTAACATCATACTCGATCCTTTTTTTCATAATGAAATCCTCCTTAAATATCATAATTGGGTGAACAAAATATCTAATAATTTCCTTTTCTACCTATATAGACGAATGAATAGTCAGAAAGGTTTCATTTATATTACAAAAATGTATCAATTATATTTCGCGAACCGGCCAGTTTCTTCTATTAGAAATGTCTCAATTTAAAAATGTCAACAATGCTTCTGACAAACATGCATTTAGATTTCATTGAATACACACTTGTAACCGCTTTAAAATTAAGTTACACACAAAAACAAAACGAAAAAGACTAAGGAGGAATTTTACATGGCTAATGAGAAGTCCGGCGTGAGAGCCAGAGTTCAGAAGTTCGGTAGTTTTCTAAGTAGTATGATCATGCCGAACATTGCCGCGTTTATTGCTTGGGGAATTATCACTGCTCTATTTATTCCAGATGGATGGTTACCGAATGAAGCCCTTGCAGGTATGGTAGGGCCTATGATCTCGTATCTATTGCCATTATTAATTGCTTTTACAGGTGGACGTTTGATTCATGGGTTACGTGGAGGAGTTGTTGCGGCGACAGCTACCATGGGTGTTATTGTCGGTTCACCGGATACACCGATGTTCCTTGGCGCTATGGTTGCTGGTCCGATCGCTGGTTATTTAATGAAAAAAGTAGACGAAGCACTCGAAGGGAACGTTCGCCAGGGCTTTGAAATGCTTGTTAATAACTTCTCAGCAGGAATTTTAGGAGCAGTATTAGCTATACTAGCTTTCTACACGTTAAGTCCGCTGTTTTCAAGTATTACCGATCTTCTCGGTGTTGGGGTAGATGTCTTAATCTCTGCTGGCTTATTGCCTTTAGCAAACTTATTCATTGAACCTGCCAAAGTGGTGTTTCTGAACAATGCCATCAACCATGGCATCTTAACACCGCTTGGAACAGAGCAATCTGTAGAAACAGGAAAGTCAATTTTATTCTTACTTGAAGCAAACCCTGGTCCTGGATTCGGTGTTTTACTTGCCTTTATGTTCTTTGGAAAAGGAACGTCTAAACAAACGGCTCCGGGTGCAGCGGTTATTCAGTTCCTGGGTGGTATTCATGAAATTTACTTCCCGTATATCTTATCTAAGCCTTTAGTTATTCTTGGTGCCATTGCTGGTGGTGTTTCAGGTACAGCAACCTTTGCTTTCTTTAATGCAGGGCTGACCGCTGCCGCTTCACCGGGTAGTATTATTGCCGTTTTAGGTATGACACCAAGAGGCAGCTATGTTGGAGTAATAGCAGGTGTCGTCGTAGCTGCAACTGTATCCTTCATCGTTTCATCCATTATTTTGAAAGCGAGCAAAGACGAAGGCGATGGAGATATGGAAGAAGCGACAGCTAAGATGGAAGGTATGAAAGGGAAGAAAAGTAGCGTATCTGACCAACTATCAGGGAAACAAGAAACTAAAGCTGCGAATGAAGCTAGAAATACAGAGGAAGTACCTGAACTCGATTATTCCAAAGTTGATAAAATCATCTTCGCTTGTGATGCCGGAATGGGATCAAGTGCCATGGGCGCCTCATTGCTGAAAAATAAATTCAAAAAAGCGGATCTTACTATTGAGGTCACCAATATGGCAATCAATGACTTACCTCAGGATGTGGATGTAGTTATTACGCACAAAGACTTGACAGAGCGCGCTATGCAAAAAGTGCCTAATGCTAAACACATTTCTGTAGAGAATTTCCTGAATAGCCCTAAGTATGATGAGTTAGTTACAGAATTAACGAATGACTCAAGTGCAAATGAGAAAAATGTAAATACAGAAGAGATTCCAACCATTAACCGTTCCAATGTTGATAAAATCATTTTTGCTTGCGATGCAGGGATGGGTTCAAGCGCAATGGGCGCATCCTTACTAAAAAATAAATTCAAAAAAGCAAATATTGATATTAATGTCACGAACATGGCGATCAATGACTTACCTCAGGATGTGGATGTAGTCATTACACACAAAGATTTAACAGAACGTGCGATGCAAAAAGTGCCACATGCTCATCACATTTCTGTAGAAAACTTCTTAAACAGTCCTAAATATGATGAGTTGGTAGAAGAACTGAAGAATGATTAATCCATTTCCAGAAAAGAGTCAGATCAGACTCTTTTCTGTCTCTCTTGAATCTTAGTTCGTTCTATTACTACTTGAAAAGAAGGGAGGGGAAAGCGTGTATATATCAGCAAGAGAAAGAAAAGTTATCGAGTTGCTGCTCGAAGCTTATCAGGATCTCCCTGTGAAAGAGGTCGCAGATGCCCTTGATGTCAGTACCCGGACAGTGCATCGTGACTTGAAAGGCGTAGAATCTATATTAAGCAATCATGGTTTGACGCTTCAGAAAAAATCAGGAAGCGGGCTGGCTATCCTTGGTAATGAAGAAGATCAAGAAGCATTGAAGGCAGCGATTTATGATCATGATTTGTTGGATTATACACCTGAAGAAAGACAGGTATTAATTCTTTCCCGACTGCTTGATGCAAAAGAACCTGTGAAGCTGCTCACTTTTGCGAATGAATTAGGAGTGACTGTTGCAACGATCAGTCATGATCTAGACAAAATTGAAGAAGTACTTGATAGTTTTCAGCTTCAACTGATTCGAAAACGCGGATACGGAGTTGAGGTTCAGGGTGAAGAAACCAATATCAGAGAAGCGATTCGATTTATTATTATGCAACATATGGACGAACACGACTTTTTGCGTCTGCTGCAAAACAACATACAGGCCGACTCTCCTATGCTGGATTCCGTATCTGATCATCTTCTTGGTCTTGTAAACAAAGAGAAAATTTCTTTGATTGAACAAACCGTAGATTCTATTCGAGGAGAGCTGACTTACCCTTTGGCAGATAGTGCTTACATTGGATTGGTGATTCACCTTGCTTTAGCGATTGAGAGGCTTCAGCAGGGGGAATTCATCCAAATGGAAGATGAATACCTTTCAGATTTAAAAGGCACGAATGAGTTTGAAACAGCAGGAAAGGTCATAGAAAAACTTGAACAGCAATTTGAGCTAGAGATTCCTGAGGCTGAAACCGGATATATTACTATGCACTTAATGGGAGCTAAAGTAAGGTACAACGAAGATTTTATTCTTGAAGACAGCAGCTTAAGTGTAGCATTCAAGGCCAAGCAATTAATTGAATTCGTATCGAATGCCATTCAGAGAAATTTGCACGAATCTCCACAGCTGCTCAACGACCTCGTCGTTCATCTAAAGCCGAGTCTTTACCGAATTCAACAAGGAATGGATATTTCTAATCCGTTAAAGGAACAGATTGAAGAAGATTACCCTGAACTTTTTACTGTATTAGAAAGAGCTGTAAAACATGTCTTCCCTTCCTTGACATTTCCTAAAGAGGAAACCGCTTTTCTCGTTATGCATTTTGCCAGCTCTTTATTAAATATGGAAGGAGTCCGGGGTCTAAGAGTGTTAGTCGTTTGTTCAAGCGGGATCGGAACAGCAAAAATCTTATCAGCTAAGCTTCAGCGTCAATTTCAGGAAATTGAAGAAGTTGACCATCAGTCGCTCTTTGATTTGAAAGAACTTGAAATAACCAACTATGACTTGATTGTTTCAACGATTCCACTTGAAAAAGTTGAAGACTATGTACTCGTAAATCCAATGCTTCCAACTGCAGATGTTCATCGACTTCAACATAGAATCAGAAAAGTCAAAATCATGGAGACGTTAAAGACGGTTGATAACTCTGCACCGATCGAAGATGAAACGCTCCAAACGATTCAGGATTCCGTAAGCAGCGTTCAGCGATACGCCACGATGGTCAGTCAAATCCTGAATAGGCTATATGTATTTAACAGCTCATCTCAGGACAAAAAAGAGATCTTAGACGAAGCTTGTCAGCACCTCGTTACTGAAGGAGCTTTAAAGGATACGGAGTTTATCACGAAGTATCTACTTGATAGAGAAAAAGTGGGGGGCCTTGGAGTTCCGGATACCGGACTAGCTCTCTACCACACACGTCAGGATCACATTCCTGTTCCGTCTTTTACGGTGATCTTGCTTGACGATCCTTTATCCATTCAGGGTATGGACGGAGAGCTAATGGAATCAGATGTATTTATTTTAATGCTCGCTCCAAGGGATATAAGTAAAGAGGGGCTTGAAGTATTAAGTTTTATAAGTACTTTACTCATTGAGGACCCTGTCAGCACGGAGACATTTCAATCAAGAGATGAAGACCTCATAAAAAATTATGTGTCCAATCAGATTCATCAGTTTTTTAAAAAGAAATTATAAGAGAAGAGGAGAATGAATATGTCTGAAAATATTTTAACGGCGAAAACAATTGAAATGAACCAGAGTTTTGATTCAAAAGAAGAGGCAATCCAATATACAGGTGCGCTTCTCCGTGACAATGGATATGTGAATGCAGAATACATTGACCAGATGCTTGAGCGAGAGAAAGTTACTTCAACCTTTATGGGGAATTATGTAGCGATCCCACATGGTACAGAGGATGCGAAAAAAGCTGTCCTTGAGACTGGAATTGCTGTAGTGACCGTTCCAGAAGGTGTGGACTTCGGTGATGGAAACATCGTTAAGTTGCTTATCGGCATTGCCGGAAAAGGGGATGAACATTTAGAGATTCTTTCTAAAATCGCTATTGTATGTTCAGAGGAAGAGAACATTGATACGATTTTAAATGCAGGCTCTAAAGAAGAAATCATCAGTATTTTCAACGAGGTGAATTAATGATGAAGGCTGTACATTTCGGAGCTGGAAATATTGGGAGAGGGTTTATTGGCGCTTTACTTTCCCAATCAAATTATGAAACTATTTTTGTCGACGTCAATGCTGAACTGATTGATGAACTAAATGACAAAGGGGCTTATCGGGTTGAACTTGCTGGTACGGATGATTCCATTGAAGTGACCAACGTATCAGGATTAAACAGCCTTGAAGATGAAGAAAAAGTCATCGAAGCCATTGCCGAAGCAGAAGTCATCACAACGGCCGTGGGTCCAAATGTTCTGCCTATGATCGCCCCTGTGCTAGCTAAAGGGTTGTTGGAGAAAAATAGCAACGGGATTGTTATTGCGTGTGAGAATATGGTCGGAGGTACGGAAATACTAAAAAATCATGTGATTGAAAACTTAGATGAAGAACAGAAAGAATGGATTTCTGATCGGATTAGTTTTCCCAATGCTGCGGTTGATCGAATTGTTCCAAATCAAAACCAAAAAGATCCTCTCACTGTAATGGTAGAGCCTTACTATGAGTGGGTGGTGGAGACGTCATCGATTAACAGCGAACTCCCGGACATTAAAGGTATCACTTACGTTGATGATCTGACACCTTACATTGAAAGGAAACTATTTACAGTTAATACCGGACATGCGGTAGCGGCCTATCTTGGAAAATACAACGGCTACCTAACGATTAAAGAGTCTTTGGATGATTCCAATATCAAAAATAAAATTCAGGGCGCTCTAAGTGAGTCCGGTGGAGTCTTAATCGAGAAGTATGGCTTTAATCCCGACGAACACCAGGACTACATCGATACAATCATCAGCCGATTTGAAAACCCTGACTTGTCTGATGAAGTCACACGGGTAGGACGGGGACCAGTTCGGAAGCTGGGACCTAAGGATCGCCTTGTGCGTCCTGCGCTAGAATTTATCCGCTTGAAAAAAGAGGAACCTGCTCACCTGGCTGAAGTGATTGCAGCTGCATTGGATTATAAGAATGAAGAAGACCCAGAAGCGGTCGAACTCCAGGATTTGATCCGTGAAAAAGGCAAAATCAGTGCCTTTTGTGAGATAGCAGAATTAGAAAAGGATCACCCACTTGTCCAATCAGTAGAAAAGTACCTTGTCTAAAAGACAAACCCCCTGTTTCTATAAGAAACAGGGGGTTATTGCAATTATGTAGAACTTTCTTGGGATGTTTTTCTATACTCCTTAAGTGCGTGGATAACTTTATCCTGGTGATCACCGATGAAATCAAGGCCATAATGATACCCGTCATTCACCTGGTTTTCCCATACCACATCTGCTGTGAATGACAGGTCCACTTGAGCAATAGCCGTATGGACGAATAGCTGGACCTTTTTCTCCGAAGGGATATGTACAGTCGTAAAAAGTTTCATTCCACCAGGACTTATGTCAATCACTTGGCCCTTACCAGTGGAAGAATGAACATGCTTTTCACCGCCCTTGATCAGTTTAAACCGGGCAGGAGGGGGTGTTTCAAAACTATATCGCAATGTTTCTTGTCGACGATATCGCATCAATATCTTCCCTTCGACTAGGAAGTCTTTTCCATGAAAGTATCAAAAATTTCGATGAAAAGCAATAAATGTGAAGATAAGGATAGGTAATTTCCATGACTGTTAGAAGATTTTGATATACTGAGAAAGTGGATTACATAGAAAAGGAAGTGAATTTAGATGACACCCTACCCGTTAACGTGGGATTTAGATAGCATCTTTGAAGGCGGAAGCCAATCTGAACAACTGAAGAAGTACGTGGAAAATACAGAAAACCATATTTCAGAATTAGAGACCATGGTCGAATCGTTCTCAGCACCAAGACACACGGATCAAATTGAGGAGCTTTCAGAAATCATGCCTATTCTTCAAACGATCATCAAAGAGCTATCGGAATTCGGTGCTTTTGTCAGCTGCTTAAGTGCACAGGATGTTCACGATAAAAAAGCTGGTCTTTGGCAGTCGAAGCAGCATGAACTTGGGGCGCGTTTTGACAATACGATGACACAATTTGATCAGAAGCTCGTTCAAGTCGATAAAGATGTATGGAATTCCTTAATAAGCCAGCACCCTTTTAAGGAGCTGTCTTTTATTCTCGATGAAAGACGCCACCTGGCTATGGACAAATTGGACCTTCGTCAGGAATCCATAATCAATGACCTCGGTGTCGATGGTTATCACGCCTGGGGGCAGATGTACGATACGTTGGTTGGAAAAATGAGTGTTGAGGTTGAAGGGGAAACATTATCAGTCGGACAAGCATCAAACCGGCTCAGTTCTTCAGACCGTACCATCAGGAAAAAAGTATTTGATAACCTTCAAAAGGCCTGGAGTGATCAAGAAGATTTATTCAGTGAAACGTTGAACCACCTCTCAGGTTTCCGACTGCAAACGTACAAGCACCGTAATTGGAAGCGCGTTTTAAAGGAGCCGCTTGACTATAACCGCATGAGTGAGGATACGCTGAATGCGATGTGGGACACCATTGTTGAATTTAAGAACCAATATGTTCCGTATTTGGAGAAAAAGGCTCAGCTGTTAGGCATAGATAAGTTGAGCTTTTACGATGTAGAAGCACCCGTCGCAAAAACTGAGCAGATGATGAGTTATCAGGAGGGAGCAGAATTCATTATTAAGCAATTCCGCCAATTTAGCCCTAAGATGGCTGACTTTGCCGAAATGGCTTTTGAAAAAGGCTGGATCGAAGCCGAGGACCGACCAGGTAAACAGCCGGGAGGATTTTGTACAAGCTTTCCTGATAGTGAACAAACTAGGATTTTCATGACTTATTCAGGAACACCGTCAAACGTAGCTACATTGGCTCATGAACTAGGACACGCTTATCATCAGCATGTGATGAATGAGCTGCCGGTACTGAATCAAGGGTATGCGATGAATGTAGCAGAAACAGCATCAACTTTCGCTGAAATGATCGTTGCAGATGCAGCAGTCAAACAGGCGGAAAATGAAGAAGAAAAGCTTGCCCTCCTGGAAGATAAGGTTCAGCGAAGTGTAGCATTCTTCATGAATATCCATGCACGGTTCTTATTCGAAACACGTTTTTAAGAAGAAAGAAAGCAAGGCGTTGTCACGTCAGAACGATTAAATGAATTAATGACGGAAGCTCAAAAGGAAGCCTATATGGACAGCCTGGATGAATACGATCCAACATTCTGGGCCTCTAAGCTCCATTTCCATATAACTGACGTGCCTTTTTATAATTTCCCGTACACCTTTGGATACTTATTCAGTATGGGCATCTATGCAAATGCGGTTGAAATCGGACCGGAATTTGAGGATAAATATATCTCCTTATTACAAGATACTGGCCGCATGACAGTGGAAGAGTTGGCGAAGAAACATTTGGATGTGGATCTCGAAAAACCTGATTTTTGGAGACACGCTCTTGAACTTTGCATCCGTGATCTAGAAGAATTTATGAAACTGAGTTCGTGATTATGAAGCTCTTGTGGTGTTATGGATCAGGAGTACCTGACACCACAAAAGGGAATGGTGGTACCAGGTATCGAAGTTGTTTGATAGGGTGTCGGTGAGAAGATACCTCATACCAAAGGACACCACAATAAGGAGGGCTATCAATGGATGAACAAAGAATTCCTGAGGAAGAAAAAGAAAAGCGTGTGGCTGAATTAGACGGCTGGAAGCTGCAGGATGAAAAATTCATTGTAAAGCGATATCGATTTAAAGATTTCCTGGCAGGCATCCAATTTGTGAATCATGTAGCAGAATACTCAGAGGATATTCAGCACCATCCGTTCATCAGCATTGACTACAAAATGGTGACGATGAAGCTCACCTCATGGAATGCCAAGGGCTTAACTGATCTGGATTTGAGCTGCGCCCAAAAATATGATGAGTTGTACAAGTCTCTCGTTGAATAAATCGTATCCCCTCTCCAATAATGAGAGGGGATTTTTATAGAGAGGAGACCCACAGGTGAAGGAAAACTGGGAACGAATGAAAAATACTAGTAAGTTGAATGAAGAAGAAATAGAGCAGACGCTCAAGCTTTGGAAGCCGGATTTAGAGAATTATCAGATTAAAGAATTAAGTGGAGGATTGAGTCACACGAATTATAAAGCGACCTTTTCTGACCATCCACCATTAGTTTTGAGAGTTTCAGAGGATGAACTTAATTTAAAAATGGAGAAAAACTTACACGACCGCTTAGATAACAACAACAAAGTACCTCATTTTTTTGAGATCATTCCTATAAAATCTTATAAAGTAGGGGTTCTGGAGTGGAAACAGGGTCAATCAGTCAAAGACTTGCTTTATAGAGGTGTGTCTTCGGTGCAAAGGAAACTAGGTTTCTCGGCCGGAGTTGAGTTAGCGAAATTAAGGTCATATTCGTTTAATAAAAGCGGGTTCTTGAACCAAAGTCTTGAAGTGGATGAAGTTTTTAATATGACTCCTGAGAGCTTTATGAAAACCATCGATCATTTTTTGGAAGAGTACATACCGAAGTGGATAGAGGCTGAGTTCATAAGGAAAATTAGAGAGTTTGCGAAGGAACGTTCCTGGCTGATCGAGCTTGATGGTTTTTCATCTTCTTTAGTTCACGGCGATTTTAACGGACTTAATTTACTAGGCAATAAAGGGGAAATCACGGCCGTGCTGGACTGGGAGTTTGCCATGTCTGGCTCTCTGTACTGGGATATCGGTAATTTTATTCGCTATCAATCCATTCCTAATTTCCAGCATTGTGAAAAAGGGTTGGTTGAGGGTTTGAAAAGTAAGGGAATTACCCTGCCGGACGAATGGAAACAAATCGCGCAGCTCTACGATCTGGTTGCGCTTTGCAGCATGCTCAACACAAAAGAAAACGGACCAAATCGGATAGCAGATTTGAAATCTCTGATTGATCAAACCCTATCTTGAAAAAATATCATTATGAAAGCCGCTGATAGTAACCAGCGGCTTTCTCGGTGTATGATTTATTGTCAACCCTTGGCGCCTCGTCGAATCTTTTTTATTTCTGTATATAGGTACTCTCTTATTTTATGAAAGGGCTAACAAATCCAGATTACCACAACTAATTGGCTATTTCTATGACAATTAGATTACGTTTCTCCCAATAACTCCAAGTGCCGTTCAGAGAAGAGTGGAGAATTTGCTGGGGGTAAGGCAAAGCATTTAATAATCTTTTCTGTGAAAGGATGTTGGAAGGTCAAGACTGCTGCATGAAGAGCTTGTTTAAAATCTATTCTTCCTTCTCCTCCATACATCTCATCCCCAACAAGCGGATGACCCTTATGGCTCAGATGAACCCTGATTTGATGGGTCCTGCCTGTTTGCAGCTGGAGGGAGAGAAGAGAGGCATTACTTTCTTTATCATACTCCAGTACTTTATAGTGAGTTTCAGCATATTGCCCTTCAGATGACACACACCTGCGTACAGGGTGGGTCAAATCTTTTCCTATAGGCGCTGTAATGATTCCCTCCCCAGGTTGAATTATGCCATGAGCCCAGGCTAGATAAGTTCGTTTGATTGTTCTTTTCTGCAATTCTTTCCCAAGCATCGCAATGGCCAGGTCATGTTTTGCAAAAAGAATGGCACCAGATGTGTCCCTGTCTAATCTGTGGACATATTTGGGAGTAGAATAAATCATGTTTTCTTCAAAATAAGCCGCTACTCCGTTCACCAGGGTGTCTGTTTCAAAAGGTGTGTTCGGATGAGTGAAAACGCCTGATGGTTTATTGACAACTAAAAGATGGTCATCCTCATAAATCACATCAATATCCATCGGAGAAGGACTAACCTCTAAAGGAAGGGGCTTGAATAATCGAATATGGAGGGTGTCTCCCGTCCGTACTTTTGTGTCTTTCCAATGGACGTCTTTATGATTAATGGTCAATTCACGATTCGATCTAAAACGATGCATCAGCTTTCTCGGAACATGCCATTCTTTCTTCATAATTTTGTAGACTGAATAACCATCCCATTTAGAGGGGACTTCCACTTTCAGCCATTCTCCTTCTCTCTTTGTTTCCACGCTTTCCTCCTCCTTTCCATTCGGTGTGCGGGTGTCAAGTACCGGTCTGTTGGTTCGTTGTACCTGACACTATAACGAAGCCATTCAGCTCGGTATCTGTACCTGGTACGTTTGCTGCACTCTATTCTACCTGTCGCTTACCTGGTACGCAACAGAGAGAATTCGAGGATTTGATCTCTAGTACCGAATGGGTCTTCTCTCGTAGCTGGTACCAATTGTCCCAATTGACCTTTCCATTAAGAAAGTGTAAAGAGAGCGCGGCTGGTATCGACAGGCTTCGATCTATGTTATAATGGATAAGTTGAATAAAATGTGAGACGAAAGAGGTGTGTGCTACATGCAACACAGAAACGATATTCGAAATATTGCTATCGTCGCCCACGTTGACCACGGTAAAACGACGTTAGTGGACCAAATGCTTCACTATTCTGGTACATTCCGTGATAACGAGCATGTTGATGAGCGTGCAATGGACTCGAATGATTTAGAAAAAGAGCGCGGCATTACGATCTTAGCGAAGAATACCGCGATTAATTATAATGATGCTAGAATCAATATCCTTGATACTCCTGGTCACGCGGACTTCGGGGGAGAGGTAGAACGAATTCTTAAAATGGTAGATGGTGTCCTTCTAGTCGTTGACGCTTATGAAGGATGCATGCCGCAAACTCGCTTTGTTCTGAAAAAAGCGTTAGAACAAAAACTGACACCAGTTGTAGTCTTGAACAAGATTGATCGTCCGAATGCCCGCCCAGACGAAGTAGTGGATGAAGTTCTTGACCTGTTCATCGAGCTTGGTGCGGATGATGAACAGCTTGAGTTCCCTGTCGTTTATGCTTCTGCTCTGAATGGTACATCTGGTGATGAACCAGAAGATCAGCAGGAAACGATGGACCCGATTTTCAAATTGATCATGAACAACATTCCTGCACCTGTAGATACGCAGGAAGATCCGCTTCAGTTCCAAGTGACACTGCTGGATTATAACGACTATTTAGGACGTATCGGAATTGGCCGTGTCTTCCAAGGTAAGATCAAAGTCGGTCAGCAAGTATCCTTGATGAAGAAAGACGGTTCTGTGAAAAACTTCCGTGTCAGCAAGCTGTTCGGCTTTATTGGTCTCAAGCGAATTGAGATTCAAGAAGCACAGGCTGGCGATATCATCGCTCTTGCCGGATTGGAAGATATCAACGTAGGGGAAACCGTATGTCTGCCTGACAATCAGGAAGCTATGGAAATCCCGCGTATCGACGAACCTACCCTTCAAATGACGTTCCTTGTTAACAACAGTCCGTTTGCTGGACGTGAAGGAAAATATGTTACCGCTCGTCAAATTGAAGAACGCCTGTTGACTCAATTAGAAACAGATGTAAGTCTTCGTGTAGATCCTACAGATTCTCCGGACGCTTTCACAGTTTCCGGACGTGGTGAACTGCACCTGTCTATTCTAGTTGAGAACATGCGCCGTGAAGGGTTTGAACTGCAGCTTTCCAAACCACAAGTGATCTTGAAAGAAATTGACGGGGAGATTTGTGAACCGGTAGAGCGCGTTCAAATCGATACACCGGAAGAATTCCAAGGGGCGATTATGGAATCCATTGGATATCGTAAGGGTGAAATGCAAGACATGGTGAACGATGGGAACGGGCAAGTGCGCCTTGAATTCCTTGTACCATCTCGCGGCCTGATCGGTTATTCTACAGAGTTCATGACACAGACACGCGGTTACGGAATCTTGAACCATACGTTTGATGGCTATGCTCCTCTTACAAAAGGTCAAGTCGGAGGCCGCCGTGAAGGTGTGCTAGTTGCTCTTGAAAAAGGAAAAGCATCCACTTACGGCATCATGAACCTTGAAGATCGAGGAACGATTTTTGTAGAACCGGGTACAGAGGTTTATGAAGGAATGATCGTCGGAGAGCACAACCGTGAAAATGATCTGACTGTAAATATCACTAAAGAAAAACACTTGACTAACATTCGCTCTGCAACAAAAGATACGACGAACACGATCAAGAAGACTCGTAAGATGACGCTTGAAGAAGCCATCGAGTATCTAGACGATGATGAGTATTGCGAAGTTACGCCAGAAAGCGTACGCCTTCGTAAGAAATATCTCAACAAAAACGAACGCGAAAAAATGGCTAAGAAGAAAAAGCTTCAAAACGCAGACATTTAAACTTTAAAGACGTCTCCAACACAGCCTCAATGAGCAGGCCTGGAGTCGGGACTTTTAAAAGATTGAAAACGCCTGAACCTACTCAGAGGTTCAGGCGTTTTTTTATTCTGTAACTTTAATTGTTTCTTCTTTATGACCGTGAATTTCTTCATCTGGTTTCTCGTAGTGGACATTAATCGTATATTCGCCTGCTGAAGGGAACGTGTGGGCAGCTTTATATTCTCCAGGTTCAGACTCTTCTGCGTCAAGAAACGAGTGTTTATCCATCTGGTCTGAACTGATTTCAAAACGTACGATGGCATCTTCAAAAGGAGATTCCATCCGGCTGATATGAGTGGTTAACGTAGATTCTGTTCCTGCCTTAAAGGCATTGTCCGTCATTAAATGAACCATGAATTCACCTTTCCCGTGATCATGCGAACTCTCTTTTCCATTGGCCTCGTCATGAGAATTATCTGCACTCGCTTCACCCACGGTAACTTCCTTCTGCGGCATTGTATGAAGGTCGCCTACTTGCGTATGGGCAATGACTTGGTAGGTTCCTTCTTCTTTAAAAGTATAAGAGGCTTCATACACACCATCACTAGTATGGGAAGCTTTCACTTTCTCAGAACTGTCTTCTCCCTTAGCGTCGTTCCAAATTTCGAACTCAACGTATTCCGCATCTTCGACCTTTTTATCTCCTTGAGTTACGACAGCCTTAATCGTCGTTTCTTCGTTAACAGGAAGTGGTCCTTCGAATTGCACTTCTACTTCCGGTGGAGTGAGGGAATCTTCTGTTGTTTCATCCCCCTGGGTGGTGTCTTGCTCTCCTTCAGATGTGCCGCAAGCGGCTAGGATCAAAATAAGTACGGTCATCAAAAACATGTATGTTTTTTTCATGGAATACTCCTTTCAAATGGACTCCCTCCATAGAATATCACTTTCATCTTAGACAAACGAGCGCAATAGTAGACATTTTTTGAAGATGTCATGACACTTTATGCAGTTATTGAAAAAGAACCGGAGAGCATTACCTTAAATAGAAAAAACTGAACTCGCTATGAGTTCAGCTTCTTTTATCTTACTTGACCTGATCTTGATCCCAATTGTACGTATAGAATCTCTCATTCGTTACCCACTTCATGGCTTCCGGATCCTTGGCTTTAATGCCTTCCTCGAGCATTTCCAGCATCCGTGCCGTTTGGGAGATGTGAGCGCGCATCGCCTTTAACTTTTCTTCCTGGACGGCTTGAATATCATTAACGACATCTGGCTGACCAAGTTCTTCCTCGGTGTTATTCGCAAAAGCTACAGCGTGGAATTTAGGACGATCTTCAGGCTTCATGTCCCTTAGTGCTCTTACAACCGCTCGAGCGGTTGCTTCATGGTCTGGGTGCACCGCGTACCCAGGATAGAAGCTGATGACAAGGGAAGGGTTCAGCTCATCAATTAAATCCTTCACCATGTTTTTCATTTGAGTATCGTCTTCGAACTCTAATGTTTTATCCCGAAGCCCCATCATTCTCAAATCCTGTATCCCCATTGCTTCAGCAGCTTTAATGAGTTCTTTCCGACGGATCTCAGGCAAGGTTTCCCTTGTAGCGAATGCTGGCTTCCCTAAATTTCTTCCCATTTCTCCTAGTGTTAGGCAGGCATACGTCAGGGGTGTGCCTTGCTTTATATATGAAGTAATTGTCCCGGATACTCCGAAAGCTTCATCATCAGGATGCGGAAAGATCACGAGGACATGACGTTCTTGTTCAATCATTGGATTCACTCCTTCGACAGGCTTTCTATTTTTACATTATTACTTAATTTTATACAAAATTAAAGCTATATGTTTATAACGGCAGGAGGATCCTGGCTTCTATTTTACAAAAAGGATAGGTTTATATTTTGTGTGATAAGGAACAACATCCATATAGTGTAAAAAAAGGAAGGGAGTTATGGACTATGCAAGAAAGAATCGACTATTTAACAAATTGGTTACAGGATAAAGTAAAGGAAGCGGGGGCAGACGGGCTGCTTGTAGGAATTAGTGGAGGAATTGATTCTGCAGTCGTTTCCTATCTAATTAAGCGAGCTTTTCCAGAAAAATCTCTTGGCGTGATTCTGCCTATTAACAAGCGTGTAGAGGATCAGGAAGACGCGTTAGCGGTTGTAGAAGGAGCAGATCTGGACTATGTAGGTATTGAACTGACAGATGCTTATAAAGAATCGTATTCTACCATCCAAAAGCAGTTAGAGGAAAAAGGAGACTGGAACGAAGAGAAGTCGCAGCTAGGCGGAGCCAATTTACAAGCAAGGCTGAGGATGAGTACGTTATATGCCGTCGGAAATAATTACAATTATCTAGTTGTAGGTACCGACAATGCTGCAGAAGATTACACGGGTTATTTTACAAAGTATGGAGATGGCGGAGTGGATTTAGTGCCATTGTTACACATGAGAAAAGAAGAAGTGCGTGAAATGGCAAAAGCATTAGATGTGACTGACTCCATCATTCATAAGAAACCGAGCGCAGAATTATGGGAAGGGCAGTCAGATGAAGAAGAGCTTGGGATTTCATACGACACCATCGATGCCTTTTTACGAGGTGAAAAAATCGATCCTGAAGATGAAGAGCACTTGCGTCAGCTTCATAAGAAAACAGAGCATAAGCGCCAAATCCCTGCCGCACCTGAGAAATTCAAAGGAGAGTGAAGGTCATGCAGCAGCAAGAGACAGCCCTGGTTATTATAGATATGATTAATAAATTGGACT
This sequence comes from Halobacillus mangrovi, assembly GCF_002097535.1. Classification (GTDB taxonomy): domain Bacteria; phylum Bacillota; class Bacilli; order Bacillales; family Halobacillaceae; genus Halobacillus; species Halobacillus mangrovi_A. The sequence goes on along the minus strand of NZ_CP020772.1, from coordinate 3,293,428 downwards.
TCAGCGGGGGAGAAGACCTGTTGGAAAATTCTTTGCCGATGTCTGAGAATCTCCAGGGCCTTAAAAAGGAGATAAAGGAGGAAGGCTATCCTGTTATCTATGTGAATGATAACTTTGGGCTTTGGCAGGACAATGTCTCTGATTTAATCGATGAGTGTAAAGAAGGTCCAGGGGAACCGCTGATTGAAAAAATTCTTCCTGATGAAGATGATTATTTTATTATAAAACCAAAACATTCAGGCTTTTTTGGTACACAGCTGGGAATCTTGTTAAATCAGCTAGGAGTAAAGAATTTGATCTTAACGGGTATTGCCGGTGACATTTGTGTATTATTCACAGCCAATGATGCGTACATGCGAGAATATAACTTATGGGTTCCATCCGATTGTATTGCTTCTGAATCGGAAGAAGGCAACAGCAGCGCACTCAGCATTATGGAGCGGTCGCTGTCTGTGGATACAAGAGAAAGCAATCAGGTGGTTTTAAAAGAAATTTTCTCCTATTGACTTTTTACACCTGATTCACATATATTAGTGGTATGAACAGACAGTGGTTTCGCCACTAAAGATCCTTATTTAAAGAGGAGAATGATTTATGAGTGTGGTTGTTCTTAACTAATCCATCAATTGGATAACTTCTTGTTAAACGAGTAAGAAGACGTGCAATCGGCATGTCTAGTTTGTTATGACGTTTTACAAGAACAGTTAAGAACAAGCATAAGCGTAGTTGAACCGTAATTAATTAGCTATGGCTGCTTATTCAGTCATAGCTTTTTTATATGGTTTTAGTGGCGAAGAAAGATCCACCGCGGCTTACAAGAGGAGTCGTGTGTTTCTGTTCATCAAGCCGCGACAAGCTTATTTCAGCTTGTCGCGGCTTTTTTAATTTTAGGCTCAGTTAAATCTCGTTGTTGATGATTACAGGTAAGACTCCACTGTGTGTAAGGCACAGTTGCGAGGTAATAGGGTCCGTTCCGTTAAAAGGTCTAGGTTTGGTTGGGAAATAACTCGTCCAGCTGTATCGCCCAGACACTTGCGTCATAAGCAGGAAATCAACGGAATGAAAAAGCACATCCCTTTTGATTTCCTGCTTATGCGAGTCGTGTCTACCAGGGCGATTCCGCATTTGAACACTTTCCTGTGGGGGAACGGCAAGCCTCCTCGGGAGTTATCACTCCCTGTGGGGTCTCGCCTAGTTCCTTCTCCCACGGGAGTCTCGTCATTTCCCAACCAAACCAACGGTCTCTGGTGAACGGATTCCTCCTTTAGAAGAAAAGTTTTTCATAGCACTTAGTCCTTATTACGTAATTTAAAGATCTATTTCTAACAAAGGGCGGAGGGGAACGGCGAGACTCCTGCGGGAGAAGCTGTTTAGATGAGACCCCGGAAGGCGCTAGCCTGAGGAGGCTCAGCAAACGCCCGCGGAAAGCGAGCCGTTCACCGGAGCCCCTTTCCAGCCAGCCTGATAGTCTTGAAACTGCATCTGTTGGATAACAGCCCGCTAGTGGAAGACCACTTTTAGATATATCAACAACAACGTTTAACAGAGTTTATTTTCAAAGGAGGATTCTTACAATGAATCAACGGACCTATCAAACATTAGAATTTATCGAAATACTTGAAGAAGTCAGCCGATACGCATTAACAAAAGAAGGAAAAGAAACGATCCGAACCTCAACACCTTCAAGAGAGCGGCAACTGCTGGAGCGTCAGCATGAAGAAGTAGAGGAAGCGAATGCCATTTTGAATATCAGTGGAAACGTGCCGATTCATACACTGGACGATGTAACGTATATGATCGAACAGGGGAAAAAGGGATTGTACATCAGAGCGAATCAGTTCGCCGGCCTTATCTCATTTCTTGATCATTGCTCGAAGCTGAAGCGATTTATGGCAGATAAAGCCATAGCAGCACCGACCATTCATTTGTATGCTTCTTCGATTGCTGATTTAAGCCAATTGGAAGAGGACATTCTACAAACGATCAGGCACGGGCAAGTCGATGATCATGCTTCCAAAAACTTAACTAAAATCAGAAAACAAATCAGTGTCAAACAGTCACGGCTCAAAGAAAGACTGGAAGTACAGGCGAAAAAGTATAAGTCTTATATGCAGGAAGCCCAGCCTGTAGAGAAGAATGGCAGGTACACTCTGCCAATCAAGAGAGAAAATCGTAATAAGGTGAAAGGATCCATCATCGATCAATCTTCTTCTGGCGCAACTGTTTTTATCGAGCCTGATGAAATGACAAAGCTCCAGGAAGAACTGCATCTGTTGAGGATGAATGAAGAACATGAGGTCGAGCAGATTCTCTATACGCTGACAGCCGAAGTAATCAGCCATGAGCATGAACTAAATATTGCGATTGAAACGATGCATCAGTATGATGTGATTTTTGCCAAAGCGAAGTATAGCCGCTCGATCAAAGGAAACCCACCAATCTTTTCAGAAGGGTTTTCGTTAAATGTGAAGGAAGCCCGACACCCGATGCTTGGCGAAAAAGCGGTTCCGCTTTCTGTACAGCTGATGGAAACAGATCAGGCCCTGTTAATTACTGGTCCGAATACGGGTGGAAAGACCGTTACGTTAAAAACGATCGGACTGCTTTGTCTAATGGCGCAGACTGGCCTCCCGATTCCCGCCAAAGCGGGCACGGTACTGCCGATTTTTCAGCACATCTTTGTTGATATAGGAGATGGGCAAAGCATTGAAGAAAATCTAAGTACATTCAGTTCCAGACTTGTTAATCTGATCGATATTCTTAAAGAAGCCAATGACCATTCTCTCCTATTGTTGGATGAAATCGGATCGGGTACGGATCCGGGAGAAGGGATGGGATTAGCGACAGCCATTTTGGATCAACTGGCGGAAAAGGGTTCGACCATTCTGGCAACGACTCATTATAGTGAAATGAAGGAATATGCACGAGAGAAGACAGGATTCATCAACGGAGCAATGGAGTTTGATGTTGAGACGCTAAAACCGACGTACAAACTATTATTAGGAACTTCAGGGAAAAGTCAGGCGTTTGACATCGCCCACAAGCTTGGCTTGCATCCCGAGATTTTGAAGCATGCGTACAAAATCACCTATAAGCAGGAGGCAAATTTTGAGATTGATCAGGAGAGATTGAAACAGGAAGATTTCCGGAAGCAAATCACAGTTAATCGTTACGCAAGAAATAAAGCTGTTCAAAAGAAAAAACCTGTAACATCTGCTAAATTCCAGATGGGAGATAACGTTAGGATTCCATCAGAGGAGGAAATGGGGATCGTTTATACAGGACCGGATGAAAAAGGCAACTATATTGTCCAAGTCAAGGGAGAAAAACGGACGTACAATCATAAACGTTTGAAACTTCATATTCCGGCTAAAGAGCTTTATCCTGAGGATTACGATTTTGATATCATTTTCAAGTCAAAAGACTACAGGAAGATTAGAAAGCAGCTAGATCGAAAACATGTTGAAGGGTTGATTCTTGAGGATGAAGAGTAGCCAGCCGCTTATTCCTGGGGAGTCATACTCCTTTCGTGCTAAGATGAAATCAAATCAAGAGTGATGAGGTGAACATCATGAGCACACGGTTAAAATGGTCGGTCATCGCTGGAGTCCTCATTCTCATTGGGATATTTGTCATTCCTGAAGCTTATGCATATTTAACAAAACGAAATTATGAAAGCGAAGCTGTAACAGAGGCAGATGTTCCTGAAGGCTATCAAGTAGCTACATTTGCCGGCGGATGCTTCTGGTGTATGGAACCTCCCTATGAGAAATTAGACGGAATCTATGAAGTCATCTCAGGCTATACAGGCGGCGATACAGAAAAACCTACGTATGAAGAAGTTTCTGCTGGAGGAACAGGTCATATTGAAGCCGTTCAAGTATACTATGATCCTGAAAAGATAACGTATGAACAGCTCTTGGATGTGTTCTGGAGACAAATCAACCCAACGGATGATGAAGGACAATTTGTCGACAGGGGTTATCAATATACCACCGCGATTTTTTACCATTCAGAAGAACAAAAAAGGAAAGCAGAACAATCAAAGAAAGCCCTGGGTGAGTCAGGATGGTTCGACAAAGACATTGTAACGCCGATCAGAAAAGCGGAAGAATTTTACCGCGCGGAAGAGTACCACCAGAATTATTACAAGAAAAATGAATTCAGGTATAAATTTTACCGCGGCAACTCTGGACGGGATGACTACTTGGAAAAGAAATGGGGAGAAGATCGTGAACTTGAGCTTCCGAAAAAATAGTCTCCGTAAAGCACCCTATTGTACTCCAAATAAAAGACCCGCTTGTAGATTTACAAGCGGGACTTTTTATGTGTGTTAATACTGTTTTGATTCTTGTTGGATCTCTGAATTAGAATCCATATCAAGAGTAGAGTAACCTACAAAACCAAAACTGACAACAATAAACATAAGAATTGCAAATAGTACTTTCCTCATTCTAACTTTCCTCCGTTGCACTGAATAAATTACTAGGCACTTTTACAAATAATGTCGTTTAATAAAATATTGGGTAGAAAATTGTCGAATCATTAAAAATTCCTATTCTATTGTACTTACTATACGTAAGATAATCAAGGCAATCTAAGACTAAGAAACGAGTTTTAAACCAACAACACCGGCAATTATGCACAATATGAAACCGATACGGCTGACACTCACATTCTCTTTGAAAATGAAGATACCCAGCAGTACCGTACCTACAGATCCGATACCTGTCCATATGCCGTAAGCAGTTCCAATCGGCAGTTCTTTAAGCGACAGGGACAAAAAGTAAAAGCTTGCCGCACCGGACAGAAGAGCCAACAAGGATGGCCCTCGTTTCTTAAAGCCTTCCGACAACTTCAAAAACAACATCCCAAACATTTCTCCTACGCCTGCTACGAATAAAAAGATCCATGCCATACGTCAGCCCTCCTACTCAGTTTGTGTTTCTTCAGAAGATCCATTCGAAAATTTCAAGCCTACAATGCCAAAGATTAAAAGTGCAATAAAAAAGAGCTTCCCAGCGCCGCCTGAATCGCCAAGAAACATCATCCCGATCAATGCTGTACCCGCTGCGCCAATTCCAGTGTAAACAGCATAGCCAGTACCTATATCAATCATGTTCAATGCTTTTGTGAAGAAGTAAAAGCTAATTCCAATACAGATAATTGTCAAGGCTGAGAAAATCGGGTCTGTAAAACCCTCGGAAAGCTTCAGCCCGACTGCCCAACCAATTTCAAACAAGGCTCCCAATAAGATGTAGATCCATGCCATCGTTCATTCCTCCAGTTCCGGCTCCTTGATTCCGAGCCAGAATATTTCCCAGCTCGCTTGCTGTCGCTGTTCAAAAACAGCTTTATCGTAAAAGTTTTCTTCTAAGAAAAGTCCATCAATCAACGTATAAAAAGCGGATGTCAACGTATCTGTAGATAGAGGTCGAAGCACCTTCTCTTCAATTCCTTTTTCAATGACTGGACGAATAATATCAGTCATATTGTTTTCCACCATCAGAAACACTTCTTTAATCTGTTCAGAGAATTCTTCTGGCGGAAAGAAGGTGACACGCTTAAAAAACATGCCCTCCGTTGAATCTGCCATATGACTAAGATAAGAACGATAGATGTGATGCAATCGTTCATAAATCGTATGATCGGCAGACAAATCAGCTTGAGAGCTCAAATAATCCATTTCTCTCTTTGCCACATCTTCAAGCACATGAAGAAAAATAGCATCTTTACTTTTAAAATGATTATAAAGAGAAGGTTTCTTTATACCTACGGCTTCTGCAATATTGGCTAATGTTGTATTTTCATATCCATGGTTTGCAAACAGGGTCAAACTTTCATCTAAGATTTTTCGCTGGGTCATATTTTTCCTCACCTCGATCAACTAACTAACGTTTGTTAGTTTAATTATAGCATCGGTATGTTTATGTGTCCAGTGTGGAAATCATTCGACATGTTTAGTCATTTATAGATAGGGAATTAGTAACTATATAGCTTTTATATTTTACTAAAATCTAGAGAAGGGTGTTGAAGCGGTGAATAAATATAGATTAGACCGATTTGAGGGGACTTTTGCCATATTGGTACACGAGGAAGCGGGCGGTAATGAACTTCCGGTCCTAAAGGAACGATTAGTGGCTTCTGCCAAACCAGGAGATATTTTAATCATTGACTTCGACAGTATGGGAAGTCTAAAGCATGTAGAGATCTTGCCAGAAGTTAAGAAAATGGAGAATGCGTAATAACCATTTTTTTACGCTGTAATTTTCAGAAAATTATGTCGATTAATCTTGATTTTCTTAGTGGTTCCCCCATAATATGAGTAAGAGATAGTAATGGGGGGATCGGTTGTGATTTTTCGGGATGCATTGGATTCACTAGATGAAGGTATCTTGATCACAGACGTGAATGATGAAGTTGTTTACATGAACCCAGCCTACGGACATTTGTTTCAATTACAGGCCTGCACAGCGAATATGAAGGATCACTTTGAGCTTCTGAATTCCAGCTTTTCTCGCCTTGATCAAGTGGAACTAGAGCAGGAATTAACTGTTGTTGTAAGATTTCAAGAACAGATCTACCAGTTGTACAAGCGGCAGCTAAGCGATAATGGGGAGACCTATTTACTTTACAGGTTGATCGATGTCACACCACAGGAGAAGTTGAAAGAACAGTATAACCAGGTCATTGAAGAAATGGTTGTTCATGTTATGAAGATCAATAAAGGATATGCATTGATTTATCTCCCACCCCTTTATAGTGAAGACCTCAAAATCATTCTGCTTGAGCGCGTCCCACTCGCGTGTCAAAACCAACACATAACCAAGCTTGCCTTGTACCTTTCTTCCATATCTGAAATGGACCCCGGCTGGCCTGGTTTGCTTGAAAAATTGACGAAGACTTTAAAACTACTTGGAGTAGAGGTGGTCTTAGCTGGGATTAGACCTTCTTTTGTCCTGCAGGTCACAAGAGCTGGCATCCGTTTCAATCACGTACGTACATTTTTAGATTTAGAGCAGGCGACCGCTTATTTATCCAAATAATAAAACCTCCAGGGAAATGAGAAGGGTTCCCTGGAGGTTTTATTATTATTTCATCAAATCTTTCTTTAACTCATGATCTTTGATTTCGGCTTGTGGCAGCATAATGGAATGAAAATCGAAAGGGTCGAGCTCTTTTTCGTTGTATAGGCGATGGGGTGCATCTGGATTTTGCAAGGCGCTGGTCCCCAGGCTGATAAAATCAGCATGCTCATCCTGGATAAGGGTTGCTGCTTTATCAGGATCCTGGAGCTGGCCATTGGCGATTATTGGCAGCCCGCTGAATTTCTTCGCTGCTTGCGACATCGACATTGAACCTTTTCCAAAACCGGGCTGAGCCCCGTCCTGATCTGTTACATGAATAAAGTCAAGCGGAGCGTTTCCAAGGGCACCAAAAATCGTTTCCGCATCTGCTTCTCCAAGTGCCCATCGGTGTTCACCGTCCGATGCTTTTCCTTGAGAAATACGAATCCCTACAATGTAATCATGACCAACCACTTTACGTACTTCCTGAATGACTTCAAGTACATAACGCACACGGTTGAAAGTTGTACCGCCATACTGATCCTCTCGATTATTAAAATAATCCGTTATAAACTGATCAAGCAAATATCCATTTGCTCCATGTATTTCTATGCCATCGAACCCAGCTTCTTTGGCCAGTTTAGCAGAACGAGCAAACGACTGTTTCACTTCTTCCATGTCTTCATGCGTCATTTCCCTGGGAGTAGGAAATGGACCTTCGCCGCCATAAAAAGAGAGCTTGTCATTTTTAGGTGAGACGGGGGATGGGGCAATGTTTTCTTTGGCATGAAGGTTTCCTTGTGACTGAGCTCCGGCATGCATCAACTGGGCAAAGAACAGGGCACCATGCTGATGTACCCCTCTAACGATTGGCTTCCAGGCATCTCTCTGGTTTTCATTGGCAAGACCAGGCTGATTGTGATAGCCCTGTGAATACTGTTCGTCCGGATAAACCCCTTCACTGATAATGGCACTGAATCCGCCTTTGGCATAACGCTCATAGTATTGTTTCATTCTTTCGTTAGCTATGCCGTTATTGGCTGCGCTCACTCTCGTCATAGGTGCAACAATGTACCGGTTTTTAAAGGTGTGGTGCTGTAAACTCTGCTGATCAAATAAAACTTTATGTTTTTCATTCATCATTAACATCTCCTTCTTTCATTCCATTTCCATGAACGATTTATCTTAAACAAAGGGATCGGTTTTCCCAGCTTTTTGATGTGCTATAATACAAACAAATGTTCTTTGAAAGGTGAGGGCTGGAATGGAAGAACTATTGGACGGATTGAATGAAGCACAGCAGGAAGCGGTTGTTTCGACGGAAGGATACGTTCGGGTCATTGCCGGAGCTGGTTCCGGTAAAACGAGAGCGTTGACGCATCGCTACGCTTTTATCGTCAATGAGCTTGGCGTCGACCCTTCGAATATGCTCTCGGTTACATTTACAAACAAAGCCGCTCATGAAATGCGCCGAAGAGTGAAGAAATTAATCGGTGGAGAGCAGGACACAGGCTTTATCACAACGTATCACGGGTTTTGTGTTCGTGTATTAAGGGAAGATATTCACCGACTGTTTTACCCCAAAAACTTCATTATTTTGGATGTTGAAGACCAGAAGATTTTACTTAGGGAAATCTTTGAAGAGATGGAGCTGAAGATGAACGATAAAACGTTCAAGCGAATCTTGGATAAGATCGGGATGCTGAAAGGAAATACCCATTATGTCCAGCAAATGATCCTTCGTGGAGAAATGCCAGCCGTAGAGGATGCTGGAGACATGGACAGCCAGATTATCCAGCGCTACCTGAAAAAGCAGAAGCGGGTGTATGGGCTGGATTTTGATGATTTGCTTAATTGTGTCTTTGTCCTTTTCGAACAATATAAAGATGTGCTTGAAAAATGGCAGGAGAGATTATTTTATATCCAAGTCGATGAATTTCAGGATAGCAGCCTGAAACAGTACGAGCTCGTTAAAATGCTTTCAGAAAAGCATGGAAATCTGTTTGTGGTCGGAGATCCGGACCAGACAATCTACGAGTGGAGAGGAGCCGATCCACAGTATATTGTTGAATTCGAGAAATTTTTCAAGGATTCTCAAACGATTTTTCTAAATCAAAACTATCGCTCCACCCCTGAGATTCTATCTCTAGGAAATGCACTTATCCAAAATAATTACTTTCGTGTAGATAAAGATATGGAGACTAAAAACCCCCCTGGAGTTAAAGTGGTCCATTATCATGGCAAAGATGAGATTCAAGAAGCCAAATGGGTTGTTGAGAAGATACAAGAGATCACCGAAACAAAACAAGCAAGTTATAAAGATATAGCTGTTCTATACCGTGCGAATTACTTGTCACGCTTCATAGAGCAGGAATTGATCCAGCACAATATTGAATACACCATTTTTGGAGGATTCAAATTTTTTGACAGGTTAGAGATCAAGGACGCCCTGGCTCATCTTAGAATGATTGCCGTAGGGGACGACTTGTCCTTTTCCAGAATTGTAAACGTGCCGAAGCGCCAGATTGGTAAGAAGCGGATGAACTTTCTGAGGGAAAAAGCGGAACAGGACAATCTTACATTATATGAAACGTTGAAAACGTATGCCGGTCACGAACGGATGAGAAGAACAGACGCCCGTAGTTTTATTGAAGCGATTGAGTATATGCGGAGTCGTAAAGAAGAACTGACGGTTTCAGAGCTGCTTCAAGAAGCGATGCAGAAGACAGGATATGAGGCTTACCGGCGAGAGGATGGAGATCAGGAGCGGCTTGATAATCTTACAGAACTGCTTCATTCGATCGTCCAATATGAGCAAACGCTTGGTGAGGATATTGATTTAGATGAGTACTTGCAAATGATCTCTCTTTATACAGACGACGATCGGGATGATCAAGTGGATTCTGTAAAAATGATGACGATTCACACGGCGAAAGGCCTGGAATTTCCCTACGTCTTTGTCGTTGGAATGACCGAAAGCGTTCTGCCGAATGTAAGAGCGTTGCGTGAACGGAAGGAAAGAGCGCTTGAGGAAGAACGACGTCTCGCATACGTCGCAGTGACGCGGGCCGAACGTGAACTTTATTTGACCGAATCTGAAGGGTTTCAGAACGGAGGACAGAAAAAGTATCCGTCACGCTTTATCTTTGAAGTCGAAGATGAACTCTATGAACGGATTGGAGAACTGGATGAAGCCTTAATAGAAGAAGCAAAAGAATACATTCGTGCTTCACATCCTCAGAAAAAAGAACCTCAAAGGGAAGGTTTTGAAAAAGGAGCACGTGTGAAACACCCTGTCTTTGGAGTCGGAACGATTGAAGATATAGATGAAAAGAAAAATACGTATCGGGTCTTTTTTGATCAGATGAAAGCACCAAGACCGATCAGTCGGAACTTTAAGAAACTAGTAAGAGCAGAATAGATTTAGAGGAAGGATTTTTCATGTGAATCAGTGGTTTGAAAATATAGTGGGAAATAACTCACTCCTTATCTATGCCTTGATGCTTTTCGCCGTGCTTTCGCTTAGGTGGGCCATCTTAAATGTGGTGAAGCGGTGGAGCAATAAAAAGGAAGAACGCTCAAGTTTTTATTATATGGTCAAAAGCATTGTCAATTGGTTTACGATTTATGGCATCATCATCTATACGCTGATTCATTTCAGAAGCTCGGACTGGATGTTCGATGCTCTGTTTACCATAGGATCAGAACCTGTATCCATATTCCTATTAATCATCGCCATATTGATCATATCGTTAACGAATCGTTTATCCAATCTCGTCCGAAGTTACGTGTTTCCGGGAGTGTACAAGCGGTATGAACTGGATAAAGGAGTCCGGTTTACATTTGATAAAGCTTTCCACTATCTTATTATGATTCTAGCGATCATCATCAGCTTGTCGACTGTTGGATTTGAATTAAGCGCTCTAACGGTCTTTGCAGGTGTGATCGGTGTTGGTATTGGTTTTGGGATGCAGAACATTGCGTCGAACTTTATCTCGGGTATTATTTTGCTTTTTGAGCGCCCCATCAAAGTCGGGGACAGAGTGATTGTTGATGATATTATTGGTGATGTAGAAAGAATCAACATGCGCGCGACTGTAATTAAAACGTTGGACAATGAACATATCATCGTACCGAATTCTTATTTTCTTGAGGAACACGTCATTAATCGATCTTACAGTGATAAAGTGATGAGGCTCGTCATTCCTGTAGGTGTCGCTTACGGAAGTGACGTCCCGCTTGTCAGAAATTTGCTGCTTCAGGTAGCAGAGGATGAAGCGAAGGTTTCGCCTACTGTGAGAAAACACCCAGATCCGTTTGTAAACTTCAAGGAATTTGGGGATTCATCGTTGAACTTTGAGTTGTTTGTCTGGATTTCAAATCCTGAACACGTCATCAGGATAAAGAGTAATTTGAATTTCAGAATTGATGATATCTTCAGGGAGCATAATGTAGAAATTCCATTTCCTCAAAGGGATTTGCACCTCAGAAGCGTCGATCCAGCTATAGTGGAAAAATGGAAAAGGGAGTAGTTGGAATAATGGTTCTCAGGTAAGGGATATTTATCAAAAAAATTAGGAATGTGTAGGAAATCCCTGTTCATAGTTAAAGCTTCAAATGAATGATTCTCTACCCTACCATAAAGAGGTCAGGTGAACGATGAGACCCCGGAGATCGGTACGATCGAGGACGCCCACGGAAAGCGATTCGTTTACCTGACCTCTTTTCACTTCTCATAGTGATGGAAGCTGCAGATGAAACTCATACACATAAAAAAAACGTCACAGCAAGTGACGATTTTTTATATGGCGTTTGCGATTTCTATCGCTTTTTGTGTTCTTTTTTCATTATCCGCACCATAGTATTCAAGTTGATAGACGACATCATCTTTGTTGTTGTACCACTCGACATACACATGGTCTTCGTGCTCCTGCACTCCTGCGACTGCCCCTGAGTTCAGATTAACCTGCAGCTCGGATTCTTTTAAAATATTCCCCGGGTCATAAATCGTCCGGACTTTTAGTTCTTTTTTGCCTTCTGATTGGTAGTGGACTTGAACCCTATCCTCATCGGATGAGGCTTCTACAGAGGCTACATTAAAAGGGACTTCATCCGGAAGACCGATTTTTTCCTGTTGGTCTTTAGAAAGGGCTTCAATGGAATTCCCAAACGTTTGAGGGTATTTTTCCTTTAAGTCCTCCAAAGCAAGGTCCTGGGATGAACACCCAGCCAGCAGGAAGAAAAAGGCAAGTATCAGTATTTTTTTCAACGTGTTTCACTCACTTCCTGAACAAATCTTCCGACCATAGTTTAGCATAAAATCAGCTCTATCCATACTTGCGCGAATTTTCTAAATAAAAGATGGAACAAAATCGTTTTTCATTCGTAAGAAAGGGAAGATAGAGAGTGATGACCTATTCTTCAGGCCGGGTGAAAAGATAAAGAGAAAAACTTCAAGAAGGAAGGAACGGTTACTATGGAAAACATTAAAATTCGTTCATTTCATGAAAATGACTTTGATGATGTACTGCTGTTAAATGAACAAGAGGGGTGGAGCGGATTGGTGGAAAGAAAAGAAGAAACGCTCTGCTCGTGGCTTAATTCGGAGCCTGCCCTCATTGCGACAGATGGAGAGGAGATTGTTGGTTTTTTAAGAGGTTTGACCGACAGCACTGTCACGCTTTATATTTGTGAATTGCTCATCAAAGAAAGTCATCGGGGGCGTGGAATAGGTGAGCAGTTAGTCCGGGTAGCTCATGAATGCTATCCAAGTACCCGTGTAGAAATGCTGGCGACAAGTGATTCACAGGGGTATTATGAAAAAAGGGGCTATCGCTCGTTTTATGGATTTAGAAAAGCCGCAGAAGAAATGTAAAAAAACAAGCCAGGGCCGCTCATAGAGGCCCTGGCTTTTAATGATCCTTACTTATGCTGTTCGATGAAAGCTTGTTCTTCTTCGGGGGATAAAATTCCGTTCGCTTTTCCAACCGTCCCGTCTTGCAAACGCCAAATCCGGTTGTGGTCTTCATCAACTGTGGAGAAGTCTTCTGCTTTCCATTTTTCTAGAATTTCGCGGTACACTTTATCATGAGTAACCTCAGTCTGTTCTAATCCTTTCAGCAGCCATTCTACACGTTTCGGATGCAGCTCATAGTATCCCCACTTTTTCTTAGCTTTGACCTTTTGGTGAGACATCCAATGGATGTACTCCTGGTAAGTATCATCGGTCATTTCACTGGCTGCTACAGCTTGTCCAAATGGATTTTTTCCTTCTTCTTCATACGAACTCAATTCCTCCAGGCTTACAGCTCCGCTTCCTTCTCTCTTTTCTGCTTCTTTCTCGGCATCACTTGCGGAGGCAGCCTCTGCTGCCTCAGAGTTGAAGATCGTATTTTGCGCATACCAGCCGGCGACACCTGCAAGGATAAAAATGCCAAGGATGCCGAATCCGATCATTTTGTTCGTCATCTCACTCCCCCTAAATAGTCAAATGTGACTAAAGTACCGTTTCCAATTACTACTATTGTAAACAAAAAAGAGCAGACTTGGAAGCCTGCTCTGGAAAAAATCTAGGATTATCGATCGACATAATGTGCTAGTTTTGCGGAAACAGATCGAGGGAAGAGCTTCGATGCATAGGCCATTGACTGGTTCGCTGCTCCAGGAATGACCACTCGTTTTCCCTTCAGAAAGCCAAGGAAGCCTGCTTTCGCTACTTGTTTTGGTGACATTGTGCTGTTGACGAGTTTTGTATGTTCCGCTTGGGCGGTTTTGAAGAAATTTGTATCCGTAGCTCCTGGACATAGAGTTGAGATGGTGATCCCTGTCCCTCGCAGTTCTTCGACGAGCGCTTCTGAAAATGAAAGCACGTATGCTTTAGAAGCATAATAAACAGCCATTTTCGGGCCAGGCTGGAACGCAGCCGTACTTGCAACGTTGAGGACGCCTTTTGGTATGTCATAGAGCGGGGCTGCTTTAATATCCTGGAGGAAGTAGTGGGTCAGTTCAGTGAGCGCATTGACGTTAACCTGGAGCATTTTTTGCTGGTCGAGAAGTGGGAGCTCATCGAATTGCCCGTTCAAGCCGAACCCAGCATTGTTGACTAATACCTCGACAGTCAAATCTAATTCTTTAACTTTGTTGTACAGAACTTCTGCTGCCCCTGGTTCAGACAGGTCCTGTGGAATAACCGTAACGGGGTGCCCGTCCAACTCTTCTTGCAGTTGAATCAATTTATCCTCTGAACGGGCAACGATAATTAAGTTGTAACCTGCTTTTGCAAATAGATGAGCGAATTCGTAGCCGATTCCGCCCGAAGCTCCAGTTATTAGTGCTGTTGGTTTCATGAAAATCTCTCCTTTGACGAGTAATTAAGCTATTCTTTAGTCTATCCCCTCTTTTAGAAATAACAAATCTTCCGCCTGTAAAAAGGGGAAGATTGTAATGGTTAGGCAATTTCTTTTCTTTTTAATGTAAACGCAGCACTAACGAGCAATAGAATCATTAATCCAATTGTAACCGTTAATGCCCCCCACAGCTCACCTGGAGTGTTTCCTGTCGTGACCATCGCTCTTAAGTATGTGCTTATCATGGAAGGGCTCCATTCAATCAAATGGGAGAATGCGCTGCTGATGGTTGAAAGAATAATGAGCGTTGCCATCGTGTAAAACAGGACAAGTCCCGGTGATTTCGTCAGTGCATTCATAAAGATACTAATGGCCAAAAGGAAGGCAAGCCAAATGCCAAAAAGCCCAAAAGTGGTGGCGAAATCGGCGAACGCTACGTCTCCGAATAATAAATTTACATAATACCAGCTTGCTAAAAGACCGAACAAAAGCGCGACAAGCACAAGCAGCACGTAAGCGCTCCACTTCGCTGTTACGTAAGAGAAGTAGGAGACAGGCTTCACAAGGATAAGTTCTGCCACACCGCTTTTTCTTTCTCCGGCGATCGTTCCCATAGAAATTAAAGCAATGACAAGAACGCCGATCATATTCAACTGAGAAATACTCATTAGAAACACTTGATTAGGAGGCGGAGTTGGAATATCAATCGTCGCTCCTTCCGGGAGTCCGCCTGTCGATTCTAGAATTTGCGGCAGGTAATAGGTGGACAGCGGATCGATGATAGATAGTAGAATAAAAACTAATGGTACCCAGATCCATTTGAAGTTTCTCCATGATTCCAGCAGTTCTTTTCTAAATAGAGTCATCCATTGCATCCGAATTCACCACCTTCATGAATAAGTCTTCGAGCTTCGTCTGGCCAATTTCGAAATGCTGAAGCGGCCACTTATGCTGGCTTGCTAAAGATAAGATTTTATCCCGTGCGGCTTCAATGTCCGTCACATATAAGTGAATCGTCTGCTTATGTGTCTCAGAACGTGTGACAAAATCAAGCGCCTCAAGCTCTTTTAGATAAACCTCTGTCTGTTCAGAAAATCGTACAGAAACTTTATCCACCTGATGTTTCTTTTTGACATTCTCAAGCGGTCCCGACTCGACGATACGGCCTTTATGCATGAGGAGGATTTCATCACTGGCTTCTTCGGCATCACTGAGGATATGCGTCGAGTAAAGAATCGTTGTTTCGTGCTTTAATTCTTCCATCAAGTCGAGTACATCACGGCGTCCTATAGGGTCAAGAGCAGAGACTGGCTCATCAAGCATCAATAGCTTTGGGTTATGAATCAGTGCCTGGGCGATACCTAACCGCTGCTTCATGCCTCCGGAGTATTTTCCAATTCGCCTATTTTTCGCATCGGAAATGCCGACTCTTTTCAATAGCTCTTCGGAACGTGCGGCTGCATCCTTCGTTGAAAGGTGAGCAAGCCTTCCGACATACATGAGAAATTCTTTACCTGTCATCCATGAATGAAAGTGAGGATGCTGCGGCAAGTAACCGATATGGGCACGAATATCTTTAACCTTCAAATCCTGAAGCTCTACGTTCCCATTAGAAGGGGAAATGAGCCCTGCCATCATCCGAATCGTTGTCGTTTTACCTGCTCCATTCGGTCCGAGCAGTGCGATACATTTCCCTTTTTCTAGTGTAAAAGAAACATCATCGACAGCAGGCTGCTTATCGTAAATTTTTGTGAGATTAGTGACAGAAATCATGCATCAAGCCTCCTTCCGAAAATGAAGTAAGCGATAGGTCCGAGAATATTAAAAAATAAGATGATGAGTACCCACATCCATTTCGGTCCATTCGTTTCGTCTGCTTTCACCAGGCTCACGATCGCTGTCACCATGAGAATCAATTGAATGATAAACAGTGGGGCCAAAATGGCGATGTTATCCTGCAGCACCTGAATGATATTTTGAGTCATCAGCATAGCAGATTCCTCCTTTCAAATAGAGTTAGAGATTCCATTCAGTCCTTTGTTTCTAGCGTAACCGCCGTGCCGTACGCGATGATCTCTGAAGCGGCACTTGTTACACTTGATGTCTCAAGGCGTAGGGTTATGATTGCATCCGCACCTTTTTCCTCTGCATGCTGAATCATTCGGCCGATCGCTTGCTGTCTGGCTTCATCCATCATCTTCGTATAATCTTTGATTTCACCGCCAACGACATTTTTCAGTCCAGCTAAAATATCCCGTCCAATATTCTTTGACTGAACGGTGCTTCCTCTAACAAATCCTTTAAGCTCTTTCACTTCAAAACCTGGAACAAAATCAGTAGTCACGATAATCATTATCTAATTCCTCCAATTTTTCCTGTCGTCTTTCACAAATTAAATAAATTAAAATCATGGCCAGAAATACATACGAACATAGTAATAGAATAACTCCAGACCAAAGATAAAAGAAAATCAGTACATAGGCGGTAAGCTGGCTTAGAATAGCGAGAAAGAGAAGCAGCATCTTCATGAGGGACGACCTTCCTCTCCGGATCGGTCTTTCCAGGCAGTTTTAAGCAAAATCCAAAACACAATACTTGGAACAGGGAATTGGATTAATCCGACGATTCCCCAGAGCCATGGGACTTTTCCTATTCTTCTAGCTTTAATAAATAAAATAGAACTCTGGGTGAGTAAAAGGAGTGCAATAAGGATGATGCCCCAGATGGGGATTTCTTCAGGTCCGTAATGGGTCATTGTTTCCATGCCACCATTCTTGAGCTTTCTTTGATAAAATAGCCGCCTAATATAACAAGAGATACTATTTGGATGCCTACGAATAAAAGCGGAGCGTAGAAGACCGTAATAGCGAGAACACTCAAGCAAAGTAGAGCGACAACCCATAAGCAGGCCAGTTCAATCCAGAGCCTGCGGTACCATGCTTCTGTTTGCTCCTGTACCATCTGTTCAAAAAATTCCGTGGAAGGTTCATCTACATGGAGGTGCTCATCTGTATGAAGAGACGCTTCGTTCAGCAATTGTTCCAATTCATCCGTTTTCTTGTTTTCGGTCATGAGAGTAGAGCTCCTTCCTGAGTTTTTCTAGTCCGTAGTGGACACGTGACTTTACTGTGCCCGCTTTTACTTTCGTCATCTTGGCGATCTCTTCATAATCATATCCATAGTAGTGCTTCAACAAGATGGGAATCCGATGGTCATCTTCCAATTTCCATAAAGCTTCCTGGACGTCATACCATTCGTCAGGGAGGGAGGCTGATATCGGTTCATGCATCAACCGAGCTTTTACCTTATTTTCAAAGGTCTGCTTGCGTTTTAGCTGCCTTTTTGTATCCAAGTACGTGTAAGTGGCGATTTGGATCAGCCATGTCGAAAAGCTCGATTTCCCCCTGTATTGATGAATTTTTTGAATCGCTTTGACCAGCGTTTCCTGGGTCACTTCATAAGCCATTTGTTCATCGCCGCTCAATTTCCACATATATTTCACAATGAAGCTGTAGTGCTCTTTCAAAAGCTGTGCTAAAGCCTCTTGATCCCCTTGTTTTGCACGCTTGATAATTGAATCCATGATCAATCCTCTTTTCCGACCTATCTATAAGACGTATGATCAAACCAATCCGTTCAAAAAAATTTAACTTTTTTTCAGCATTCCCTCACCTACCCGTGAGTACTCTGCATACATTAATTCGGACTGTTGACATTATTGTCTGAATTTTATAGACTGTTAAAAAGTATTTAGATGAGATTAGCTGAGATGAGAATGAGAGAAGATGAGTTGAGGTTTTGGATGAGCTGAGCAGAGAGAGCATAGGAATCGCCGGACGTGAGGAGCCGGAAGCGATTGCCTGGCCGTTTTTTTCATCCTCCCCTAGTTTACCCTCAACGTCTCATTCTCCATAAACTTATATGGAGAGGTGAGCCCATGACCACGTTTGAATCTTTTATAAATGATGCTTCTACGCATCGAACTATTCCAATTATTCAATCTTTTTACACGGATACCCTTACACCGATTCACATGTTTCACGCCCTGAAAGAAGAAGCGGTCTATATGCTTGAAAGCCAGGATCCGGAATCGCCCTGGTCCAACTATTCTTTTATCGGACTAGACCCGATGATGGAGATTAAAGAGCAAGGATCTTCCTTCACCATTTTAGATTTTGATGAGGATCGCGAAGAGAGAGCGGGAACATTTAAAGAAGCGTTTAACAAAGTCGTTGAGCAGCTGGATGTAAAGATACCGGACATTCCGCTTCCTTTTACAGGCGGAGGTGTCGGCTACATCAGCTATGACGCCATTTCTGATTATGAGCCTGTGCCAGAAGCGATCGAAGATGATTTGAACCTATCAAACTATCATCTGTTATTTTGTAAAACATTGATTGCTTACCACCATAGAACAAAAGAAACGACGATCCTTTCTTTTTCAAGACTTGATGAGCACCCTTCAAAAGAAGAGGCGTATGATGCGGCCAAGCGTCGAATCAAAGCCGTCCAGCATCGCTTGATGAATCACCATGGACTAACTGATTTGATGCTGACTGAAGACGTGCCTGAGGAAAAGGATTTAGTGCTTGATAGTAATTACGAGCCTATACAGTTCAAAAAAGACGTAGACAAGATCAAGGAGTATATTCTTGCTGGTGATATTTTTCAGGCCGTTTTGTCTCAACGTTTTCATACCGAAACGAAGCGGAGCGGCTTCGAACTCTACCGTGTATTAAGAAAAGTAAACCCATCCCCTTATATGTTTTATTTAAAAATGAATGAATTAGAAGTGATCGGCAGCTCTCCGGAGCGTCTTCTCGAAGTGCGTGACGGCAAGCTTGAAATCCATCCCATAGCGGGAACGAGAAAACGTGGCGAAACACCCGAAGAGGACGATACCTTAGCTGAAGAGCTTCTGGCAGACGAAAAAGAACTGGCGGAACACCGAATGCTTGTCGACCTTGCCAGAAACGATATTGGCCGAGTAGCTGAATACGGAACGGTCGATGTCAGTGAATATTTGACCATTGGACGCTTTTCCAAAGTGATGCACATTATCAGTAAAGTGACCGGAGAGTTGAAAAAAGATATTTCTCCAATTGACGCACTGATTTCCGCTTTTCCAGCCGGTACGTTATCCGGTGCGCCTAAGGTAAGAGCGATGCAGATTTTGAGAGAATTAGAACCGACACCGCGAAATCTCTATGGCGGCGGTATTTTATATTTAGGATTTGATGGTAACATCGATTCCTGTATTACGATCCGGACGATGACATTGGTAAACGAAGACCTGTATATCCAGGCAGGTGCTGGTGTTGTCGCTGATTCTGATCCGGAAGCAGAGTATCAGGAAACGTTGAATAAAGCGAGTGCCCTTAAACGAACCATCCAGTTAGCTGAGCATGTTTTTGAGACGAGTAGAGAAGGAGTGGAGAGTAAATGAAAGAACTATTGAGCAGAGTTGTAGCTGGAGAAACCTTAAATGAGACAGACGCTTTTACAACCATGGACCAGATTATGAATGGCAACATGACGACAGGTCAGTTGATGAGTATGTTGAGCATAATGCGCTACCGCGGGGAAACGGTTGAGGAAATGACCGGTTTTGTCCGAGCGATGAGAGAAAACATGACCAAAATTGACACCGATGAAGAGGACCTCGTAGATACATGCGGAACGGGAGGAGACGGAGCTTCCACATTCAATATCTCTACTGCTGTATCCATCGTACTTGCGAGTATGGGTGTAAAAATAGCGAAGCACGGAAATCGTAAAGTATCTTCCAGGAGTGGAAGTGCTGACGTACTGGAAACACTCGGAATTCCTATTGACAGTACTCCAGAACAAGGTGCGAAGGCCATTGCTGATAAAGGCATGACGTTTATGTTCGCTCCGATATATCACCAGGCGATGAAGCATGCTGGACCAGCGAGACAGGAATTAGGCTTCCGTACCGTGTTTAATCTCTTAGGGCCAATGTCCAACCCTGCGAATGCCAAACGCCAGCTGCTAGGAATCTATGATACGTCACACGCTGAGAAAATGGCAGAGACGCTTCACAAACTAGGATCGAAACACGTCTTGCTTGCCACTGGACGTGATGGTCTTGATGAAATCACGGTCACTGGAGAAACAGATATCGTTGAGCTCAAAGATGGTGAGATTACGAGATTCACGATTACCCCAGAAGACTTTGGTCTAGAGAGAGGCAGCCTGGAAGATATCCAAATCAGCAAGACAGAAGAAAGCGCGGCAATGATTTATAACGTACTTTCCGGTCAGGCGAATGAAAGTGCGATGACAATTGTAACGTTGAATGCTGCTGCAGGCCTTTATGTAGCAGGAAAAGTGGAGGACCTTAGCGAAGGAGTATATCAGGTGCAAAAAGCCATTCAGACGGGAGTGACTTTTGCTTACTTCGAATCCATTGCTGTTGAAAAGGAGAATCGCCAATATGCTTGAAACCATACTAGCTGTGAAGAAACAAGAAATCGATCGTTTGTTTCTTCCAGAAGAACAAACATTCAAACATTATTCATTATATCAATCGTTGAAAAACTCCCCCTTCGAGGCGGGACTGATTGCAGAAGTGAAAAAAGCTTCTCCATCGAAAGGTATTATTAGAGAGGATTTCAACCCTGTCCGGATCGCACACGATTACAATGAGGCAGGGGTGCAGGCCATTTCTGTTTTAACGGATCAGCACTTTTTCCAAGGACATCGTGACTTTCTGACAAACATCAAGCAGGTCGTCGATGTTCCTGTCTTACGAAAAGACTTCATTATTGATTCCATCCAAGTGGCAGAAAGCGCCTATATCGGTGCTGATGCCATTTTGCTTATTGGAGAAGCTCTTGAAGCCCACCAACTGCATGAATTGTATTTGCAGGCGCAGGAGCTTGGATTGGAAGCTTTAGTTGAAGTGCACAGCGAAGAAACGCTGGAAAAAGTATTAGCTCAGTTTACCCCGGAAATCCTCGGAATTAATAACCGGAATCTTCATACGTTTGAAACAAAGCTTTCCCAGACAGAGAGGATGGCAAAGCTTGCGCCAAAAGAGTCTCTGCTTGTTTCAGAAAGCGGCGTATTCACTTATGAGGATCTACAGGAGGTTGTCGGGTACGGAGCAGAAGCGGTGCTTGTTGGAGAATCATTAATGAGACAGCAAAACATCAAACAAGGCGTGCACAATTTGATGAAGGGAGAAAATGCCTGATGAGAGAGCCGTTAGTCAAATTTTGTGGAAACCGATCCCTATCAGATGTCGCAAAAACATCTTCCTCAGATGCGACTCATCTAGGCTTTATCTTCGTAAGAAAAACGAAACGATGTGTGCGCCCAGAGCTAGTAGGCCGCTGGGTCAAACAGATTCGCCCAAAACAAAAACTCGTTGGAGTATTTGTAGAGCCCCGGATGGATGTCATCGAAGAAGTACTTCATTTTGTTGATTTGGATGTGATACAGCTTCATGGAAATGAGACCGTTTCCGATTTACTGAAAATCAAGGAAGCGACAGGGTTGCCTGTTTGGAAGGTGATCCACCATCAAAATGAAGGGCGAAAACAGATGGATCTTTTCCAGGGAGTTGCTGATGGATACGTAATCGATTCCAAAGTGAAAGGAGCACACGGAGGGACCGGTGTTCGTTTTGACTGGGAAGCGGTACCTGAATACAGGGATTTAGCGATAGAGCAAGGTGTACCCTGCTTAATTGCCGGAGGAATCAATCCGGATAACGTTGGAGAATTGTTAGCCTATAGACCAGATGGCATCGATCTATCCAGCGGAATTGAAGAAAATGAACAGAAAGATCTCAGCAAGGTTCAAACAATCATGAAAGAGGTGGAACAAAATGTTGCAAGTTTTTCCAGACATTAAAGGCCGGTTCGGAGATTTTGGCGGAAAATACGTCCCGGAAACGTTGATGGGGCCGTTGCAGGAGCTCGAAGCAGCACTAGACGAAGCGATGGAGGATACAGCGTTCATCGAAGAATATCACCACGTATTAAAAGAGTATGCCGGCCGACCAACCGCCCTTTCTTATGCAGATAAAATCAGTGAGCATCTCGGTGGTGCAAAAATCTATCTGAAGCGAGAGGATTTGAACCACACAGGTGCCCATAAATTGAACAACGCGATTGGACAGGCGTTATTGGCAAAGCGCATGGGTAAACAGAAAATCATCGCAGAGACCGGAGCCGGACAACACGGGGTAGCCTCTGCTACGGTAGCAGCGAAATTCGGACTAGAATGTAAAGTGTTCATGGGAGAAGAAGACATTCGACGTCAGGAACTGAACGTCTTCCGCATGAAGCTGTTAGGTGCTGAAGTGGTTTCCGTTTCAAGTGGAAATGGAACATTGAAGGATGCCACTAACGAAGCGATCCGCTATTGGGTAGCGAATTGTGAAGACCATTTCTATTTAATCGGTTCAGTTGTCGGACCCCATCCGTATCCTCGTATGGTCCGTGATTTCCAGCGTGTAATCGGCGACGAGTCCAAAGAACAGTTCCTAGAAGTAGAAACGAAGCTTCCGGATCGCATTTACGCCTGCGTTGGCGGCGGAAGTAATGCGATGGGCATGTTTTATCCATTTTTAGAAGATGAAGCAGAGCTCGTAGGTGTCGAAGCAGCTGGAAAAGGAATCGATACACCTGAACATGCTGCGACCTTATCAAAAGGAACACCTGGGGTCATTCACGGATCCTTAACGTATTTGATGCAGGATGAGAATGGACAAATTACTGAACCTTATTCGATCTCAGCAGGATTGGACTACCCTGGCATCGGACCTGAGCATGCGCACCTTTTCCAATCCCGTCGGGTCCGCTATGAAGCGATCACCGATCAAGAAGCATTAGATGCTCTTAAACTATTAACAGAAACAGAAGGCATAATTCCAGCAATCGAAAGTGCCCACGCGCTTGCACAGGCCTTCAAGGAAGCTGGCGATATGTCGTCTGATCAAACGATCCTGATTAACTTATCTGGCCGTGGTGACAAGGATATGGCTACATTGATGGATCATTTCCAGGAGGAGGTGTAACATGCTCACAAAAACTTCATTCCAAGGGAAACTGACAAAAACAGAGAACTTATTCATACCATTTGTTGTTGCCGGTGATCCGACTCCAGAAATGACCATCCAATATGCCCTTCGCCTTCAGAAAGAGGGAGCCGATATCCTTGAGCTTGGCGTGCCCTACTCGGATCCATTAGCAGACGGTCCAACGATTCAGAGAGCAGCCAAGCGCGCATTGAATGCTGGAATGTCATTGAGAAAAGCGATCCAGCTTGTTCCAGAGCTCAGGAAAAATGGTGTCGAAATTCCTGTTGTGATTTTTACGTATTATAATCCTGTTTTGCAGCTCGGACATGAGTACTTTTTCGAGCTGTTAGAAGAAAACGGAGCAGAGGGTGTATTGATTCCTGACCTTCCTTACGAAGAGAGTGAAGAAGTACGAGCTCTAGCAGAAGAAAAAGGAATCGAGTTCATTTCCCTTGTAGCCCCGAACTCTGATGTTAGAATTAAGCAGATCGCTGAGCATGCGAGAGGTTTTCTCTATTGTGTATCTACTTTAGGCGTAACCGGAGAACGCTCTGGTGAAATGTCAGCGGACTCACTTTCTTTCATTAAAAAAGTGAAAGAACACAGCCCTGTTCCCGTAGCCGTCGGATTTGGAGTTTCGTCTAATGATGATGTGAAGCTAGTCCGCGAACATGCCGATGGAGTGATTATTGGAAGTAAAATCATCCGCTTAATTGAAGACGGATTAGAAAAAGTCCAGCAAGGAAACGAAAACGAAGCCTTAGAGGATTTTTCAGCTGGCATACATGAACTCGTAAAGTAAGACAGCAAGAGCAGAGAGGAGTAGAGCAGAGATGATTTATATGATCGACCATTATGATTCGTTTACGTACAACCTTGTCCAGTATTTAGGTGAACTTGGTGAGGAAGTGATTGTCAGACGAAACGATAAAGTCGAGTTAGCAGAGATTGACGAGTTAAAGCCTGATTTAATTTTTCTATCCCCGGGTCCATGTTCCCCTGATGAAACAGGGGTGACCTTAGAAGTTATAGAAAGGTATAAAGATAAAATCCCCATGTTCGGGGTCTGCCTTGGCCACCAGGCGATTGCCCAGGTTTTTGGTGGCAATGTCGTTCGAGCAGATCGGCTGATGCACGGGAAATCCTCCAACATCTTTCATGATGGAAGCGGCATCTATAAAGGGTTAAACAATCCGATGGAAGCGATGCGCTATCATTCTCTTATCGTAGATCTCCCTGGATTGCCGGACTGTTTTGAAGTGACAGCCGCTACAGTAGAAGGAGAAATCATGGGAATCCGTCACCTGGAGTATCCGATCGAAGGAGTCCAATTTCACCCGGAATCGATTGGAACAAATGATGGCAAGCTGCTTTTGAAAAATGTGATTCAAAGTCGCATGAAAGCTATTTTATAGTCAGAGAGCTGGTATCTTTTTTGGAGATACCGGCTCTATTTTTGTGGGGATAAAGAACTAATTTTACTATAAAATTCTGGCACTGAATCATCAATTTATTAGAAATTTCATAAAAATAAAGCAATTTTTGGATTATCTGACGTTATCGCTTTCATGAATGATTGTAAAAATGTTACATCAAGGAAAAACGGCTCTAAATCCCTCGTTTTGCCCATGGTTTAGCCATTTTTACAAATGTGGAAAGTGTGATAGATTAGGTAGCGTTGTGTTCAGAGGACAGATACATATCGGCCGATGTGAAACGATTCACCTCAACTAAGAACCAGCGTACTAATCGATCAGGAGATGATTCAGTAGTTATGGAACTGCAACAAGATCCAACTCTTTTATGGTTTATGGCCATTTATGCAATAGTAATGATTGGAATCGGCGTATTTATGTCGAAGAAAGTAGCCGGAAGTGAAGATTTCGTTTTAGCCGGTAAAAGCTTAGGTCCTTTCGTATTGATGGGAACACTATTAGCTACATGGACAGGTAGTGGAAGTATTTCAGGCGGAGAAACCTCTATGGCCTTCAGTTATGGAATTCTGCCATCCTTTATGATGATGCTCCCAACGTTAGTCGGTATTATCATTCTTTATGTCATTGCACCTAAAATCCGTGAACAAGGGAAATTCACTGTTGCCGGAATTTTAGAAGCAAAATACGGTCGCACAGCCCGTAACCTTGCGAGTGTCATTATAATCCTAGCTTATGTAGGAATCGTATCATATCAAATGAAAGGCTTCGGCTTTATTCTTAACTTAACGACAGGCATGTCTGTCGCTGCCGGAACGATGATCGGAGCAGGGATGATCATTTTCCTTGCGATGATCGGGGGACTGCGTTCCGTATCCCAGACCGATGCCATCAGTGGATTTTTAATGGTTGGAGGATTAATCATTACCGTTCCGACGATCTTCATCGTCGCTGGAGGATGGAGTGAAATCGTCGCAAATGTACCCGAGTCACACATGAATGCAACTGGTGGGCTAACGACGATTCAAATGATCGGTTATCTATTGCCGTCTCTATTCTTGCTTTTAGGTGACCAAAACATGTATCAGCGCCTTGCTTCATCTAAAGGGAACAAAGCAGCTAAACGCGCTCAACTCGGATGGTTGATTGCGATGATCGTTATTTCTCCATCCATTTCATTGATCGCATTTGCATCCCGTTCTCTATTCCCTAACATCGATCCTGGAATGGCCCTTATGGCGACTACGGTAGCGATGCCTGTAGCCATTGGAGGTATTTTGCTGGCAGCAGCTGCTTCCTTTATCATCACAACCGGAAACTCGTATCTGTTATCAGCAGCTACAAACTTAACGTATGACCTATATAAAAATTACGTAGATAAAGATGCTTCAGATAAAAAACTTCTAGGCATGACGCGTATCTTTATCGTTGTCCTAGGACTGCTGGCCTTTGTCATTATCAGCTACTTCCCAACAGTATTAAGTGTACAAATGTATGCTTATACGGTTTACGGAGCAGGTCTGACGCCGGCTGTACTCGCCGTCTTCTTCTGGAAGCGCGTCAACGTTATTGGCGGTGTAAGCTCCATGGTTGCCGGTGTAGTAGCTACCCTTACTTGGGAAGTTCTTCTACAAAAACCATTTGAAGTGAACAGTGTGGTTGTCGCAGTACCGGTTGCTGTCATTGTGTTGATTGTTGGAACTCTATTAACGACAAACAATTATCAATCTCGTGAAGCGACTTCTAATGCGTAATAGAATATGAGCAAATGAAGCTTCTCTGTCCAAACGGACAGAGAAGTTTTTTGTTAATGGTAAAAATAGGGTGGGTCGTAATTCGAATTGATCATTATTTAGGGATTTGTCGAAAAACGGTCAAAAAAATTGTCGAATAACTTAATAAGTGTAAGTAGAATGAAAGCGCTTGAAAGGAGGTGAAACCTTTGAACCTTCGAACCGTTATGGCAAGTATGGCTTTTCTTATCGTGCTAACGGCTGTTCCTTTTGCAGTTTCTGCTGAGAAAGGGAATGAGACAAAAGGCGAGGGAGAAGAAATTTCCGAAGCCCATCGCCCAGAGGATGCGGGAGCTGTGGGTAATGAGAACTCACAAAATAGGACTGCGCTGAGTGACCAGGAAAAGGGTTCTACTCAAAGCGAAGAAGTGGATCAGGCACAAAAGACGAAAGAGACGACTGCTTCTACAGAGCGGAAGAAACCTGATCAAGCGAGTCAACCACCTGAGCATTCCCAATCAGAACAAGCAGATGAGCGCGGTCAGAGTTCCAAAGCTAATAAAAATATAAAGATAGAAAACCAAAATAGACAAAAGCCTGACCCTTCTGGCGGTAAACGTCCTGAGCACCCTAAATCCGACAAGGTGAAGAAGTCTCATCCTAAGGAAAATAAAACTGCTCTAAAGGAACATAAGCAAAAGCCAGCTGAAAAAGCCCAAGAGAAAGTCATACATAACAAACAAGAAGAACATTCATCAGGTGATTCATCTCCACAGGTGAAGCGTAAATCGGACCAAACGGAATCTGACCATCAGGTTAATTCAGCAAAAGATAGACCCGAGGCTGACAAAGAGAAGGATGTATTTAACCAATTCCTCAATCACTTGCCAAAGCCTAATCCTGATGAGCAGCCGATTGAACCACCCGTCCAGGATGAAGGGATCCTCTTGTCCTCTTCTCAAACGTCACAAGGGAAGACTGGAAAGGATCGTCCATCATTTGATGGGAAGACCTTCTGGATTGTCGGGGACATTGCAGGTCACTCCTCTAGCTCTGATTTACATCACAACATCCTGGTCACACGTAATGATATGATGCGTACCCAATGGATGAATGCTCCACCAGGGCTACCGCCAAAACATGCTTCTTTATTCTCATAAGAATCTAATTAAAAAATTCTACATGAAATAAAGGAGCGAATAAAAAAATGAAACTAGTAAAAGGAAACCATTCTACAGTCATTAAAACGGTCGTTACAGCAGGTGTTCTTTCCGTTGGATTATTTGCAGGGGGAAATGTAGCAGAAGCTGCGAAAGACAATTCCAACATGCCTGATAAAGTCGTTGAAGTGAAAGAAGACACACAAGAAAAAGTCATTAAACTAGACGAACCAGTAGTAAAACAAGAGGAAGAAAAGAAAGACCTTAGCAAAAAAGCACATTCGAAAGCCAGCGAGAACGCAAGTGAAAAGGCCAAAGAAAATGCGGCAGCTAACTCCGCGGTTCACGCAGCTTCAGATTCACAAGATACGAAGGTAGAAAAAACAGAAGAACCTAAAGAAGTTAAAGTAAAAGAAGAAGCACCAGAAGTAGATGAGGATGCTGAAAAAGCAGAGGAGAATGCTGAATCTGCTAAAGAGAAAGGTCTATCTAAGAAAGCACACTCTAAAGCTAGCGAGAACGCAAGCGAAACAGCTAAAGAAAACGCAGCACCAAACTCTGCTGTTCACGCAACTGAAGATAAGGTAGAAGAAACTACTGAAGCTGACACCGAAGAAGGAACAGAAGAGGAATCTACTGAAGAAGCAGACAAAGAAGAAGTACCTGAGCTTGAAGTAGTTGAAGAAGAATCTACTGAGCCTGAAGAAGATGAGGAATCAACAGATGAAGAGTCTACTGAGGTTGAAGTACGTGAAGAGGACGAAGAGTCCACTGACGTTGAAGCTGACGAAGATGAAGAAGAGGATCAAAACACTTCTTCTGAACTGAAAGCAGAAGCTAAGGCTAATGAAAAAGCAGACGAACAGGCGAAAGAACATGCAGATGAAGACTCTGCTGTAAATGTTGTTGTGACTGAAGAAGAATCCCATACAACTGAGGAAGAAGAAGAGGTTGAATTAGAGGTTAATGTAGAAGCTACAAAAGAAGACTAAGTCGTCTATTTGGAACTGAGGGATTCTCCCTCAGTTCTTTTTTATGATTAGGGTGGATTTTATTAATTTTTGCAAAATTTTCTTGAAAAAGGGGAGGGGAATCGTATATAATAAGTCTTGTCGGTTGATAGATTTAGATACAAACTTTATACCATACGGGGCATTAGCTCAGCTGGGAGAGCGCTACACTGGCAGTGTAGAGGTCAGCGGTTCGAGCCCGCTATGCTCCACTACCCAGAAACCTTTGCAAACGCAAAGGTTTTTTATTTCGAAATCATGTAGGTCTTTAGTCACTAATAATAATTTCATTTGTTGGGAAGTGTTCTCATAATATAGTATAATCTTCTTCATCCACCGTAAGTAGAATCCCTTTATAATATAGCTTTTAAAGGAGGGGTCCTTTGCTAAATCACAAGATCATACATAATTCTGACCGACAAGAGTGGATCGTCATGCTCCACGCAGTAGGCGGCAGCTACCACACGTTCTATAAACAGCAAGATGAATTTCAAAAACACTTTAATTTGCTGCTCATTGATCTACCTGGTCATGGAGGATCCACAAACATTCAAAATGATACAGAAGATGATTTATTTGTCTTTACGGCAAAGCAAGTGCTGCAAGTCATGAACCACCACGGCATTACAGAGGCACATTTTGTTGGTATTTCTTTAGGGACAATCATTTCCCACGTTATTATGAAGCTCGATGCGTCCAAAGTTCGCTCAGCTTGCTTAGGTGGGGCTGTGATTAAATTTCACCCTTATCTGATTGCCTTGGCAGACCGTGCATGGAAGGTGAAATCCTGGATTCCTTATATGATGATGTTTCGCTTTTTCGGGCACCGATTGCTTCCATACTCCAATCATCAAGAACATTTGCACTTCTTCATTACGGAAGGTAAGAAAATGGGTAGGAAGAATTTCTATCAATGGATGGATGCACTCAGGCATTTAGATGAGGTTTTCGACGACATCGATATCAAGACCATTCCTATCCCACGTTTGTATATATCAGGGGAAGAAGATGTAAGTATTCTGCCTGAATTTAGGAATGATTTAACCCGTAATCACTATATGGATTACACCATCCTGGAAAAGTGCGGTCATCTTTGTCATATGGAAAAGAGTGAGGAGTTCAATCAGATGGCGTTAGCATTCTTACTCGATCAAAAGATTGAGAGATAGTTCTTAGCCCCATAACAAAAAGCTCGTAGAAGAAACGTTGTTTCTCTACGAGCTTTTATGTACTGTCATGATTTATTTCAATGATTACCTTATCTCCGCTGAGGTTGAATCTCTTCTTCTTGCTTCTCATAGTCCCTTAACGCTGGCTGCGGGCCAAAAGGATTGAACTCTTCCTCTTTCTTATATTCAGGTTGAGGATGATGGGTTTGTTTACCTGTGGTCTTATATTTAATATGGAATTCTTCCTGATATTCAGGTTGAGTTTCCCGTACAGCAGGGGAATGCTGCATGCCGGCAATCCAGGTTTCAAATTTATATGTGCCTCGATCGATGATTTGGCACAGGTCTTCAAGAGACTGAGTCAAATCATTCATGCAATCCAACCCGTTTCTAAGGATAATTCCTCGCTCTTTGGCTTTCTCCACAGAGTGATCCAACCGGTAAGACTTCCCTTGATAATTGAATTCTACAAAGCAGCTGCTGCGATCCCAATTGAAATGGAAATTCTCAATTTTTAGACGCTTTATGACTTTCTCAAGCTTTTTCTCACAAATACTTTGTTCTTTGTGTGGCATCCAACTGAACAGAACATTCTTGAATAAACGATTCTTGAACATACCATTCACCTTCCTTCTTTTATTTGCCTAGCTTAGGATGCAGGTGCTTTACTCTAATAATTTCTACAAAAGGAATAAAATACCTGCTTAAATCTTAGATATTTTAGAAATATATAGGTCGTACGTTGCACAGATGGACATTAAAATAATACCATTGTATTCGTTTAGGAGAAAATCATAGAATTTGCTTCTAGTTTGATTGACTCACCTCCTTAAGCTAAGAGAGTACAGCAGCCAGATTATTATAGATCTATTCTAAAAAATATAGAATCCATCAATTCTCACAACCTACTCCATCACCATCTCGATCTAAATGAGGGCCATATCCGGGATCCCCAGCGTATACTGGCGCTGCCCCTGCACTCTTGGCAGCAGTGCAATTTTTATAGTAGGGAGATGAATCGCTTGTAGACGTAGAATCTGCACTTGCAGTAGTGGTTCTCAAATCATCGATCGTTGCTTTAAGCGAGTCGTTCTCCGTTGTAAGGTTTTTCAGATTTGTGTTCAGTTCTTTGAGTTCTGCTTGGAGTGAATCAATTTTATCCTCAAAGTCTTTATTTTTTTGAGCATACTTATCAGCTTCATGACTCAATGAAGATAACTCTTCTACTTTTTCTTCTAACTTCTTTTGGAGTTGGTTTTTGTTTTTGGTCAACGCTTCAAAGTCTTTGGTAAGCGCGTCGAATTCTTGTTTTAGCTGAGAGTGTTCCTGTGAGAGGTTTTCGTTCTTTAAGATCTCATCTTCAAGTTTGTCGGCGGAACTTTCTTCAATGGAGACAAAACCGATGATAGAAAACGTGATGCCGCCTACTAATAACGGGAAGAACAATGGCTTTTTGAACGGATATTTCTTTTCCATCAGCATGGCGATCAAATAGTAACCGAGGTAGATCAGGGATGAGAGAATAGCAGCAAAACCGACTAGAAAAAGTGCCATTGCCATAGTTAATCCCTCCTAGAGTGGTTCGGTAAATTCATCATACTACCATTCTTCGACAGTGCCTACATATCCGACAATAGTAGACTAATTTCTGCTTTTTTCGATGTGCTCGTTTAGCAATATTTTCTAAGGATTATTCAACCAAAATCTAACAATATTTGAGATAAAATTCGTTCATTCGACTCAATGTAAGGGATTTCGAAGATAGAAAAATATTTATGTGCTACACTTTTAAGCGTGTGTAAAAATTATTAAGTTTTTAATAGATTAAGCTAGGTGGGATGAGGGACAACATGAAACTACTGTTAACAGGTGCCACTGGTTTTGTAGGGAAACAATTGACGCTTCGGTTATTAAGTGAAGGTCATGAGGTGTTTGCGCTTGCGAGGAATGAGAGAAAAGCAGGTAATCTGCTAGACTCCGTTCCAAAAGAGCTTCAAAGCAATTTGTTCATTATAAACGGAGATATTTCCAAAAATCAAGCGGGAGTCTCCGAAGAAAAAATAAAAGAGTTAAAGAATCATATTGATACGGTTTATCATATTGCAGCGTTTCTATCCTTTGATGAAAATGATCGGGAGTTGACGTTTAAAGTGAATGTCGACGGGACGCGAAATATACTGGAGTTCTCCAAGGCGATTGAAGCAAAGAACTTTTTCCATGTGAGTACAGCCTATACGTTAGGGGACAAGCTGTATGGAAAGGAAGAATTACATTCCGTTCATAATACATTTGTGAATTCTTATGAAGAAAGCAAATGTCATGCTGAACATTTGGTCTTCGAATATACAGACCATTTTAATGTCAATATTTTTCGTCCATCGATTATTGTTGGGGATTCAAAGACAGGTAAAGCGGAATCAACCTTTGCGCTGTACGGCGTGATCCGCAGCTTTGAAATTCTAAAAAAACGGATGTCTCGTCAAAAACAGGAAAGTAATCACAACGTCCGCTTTTTATGTGAGTCAGAAGCTGCACAGAACCTCGTTCCTGTCGACTATGTGGTGGATGTGCTAACCGCTGGTTTAGAGCATGCGGAAAAAGGCACCATTTATCATATTACCAATTCTAATCCTCCGACGAACCAATTTGTCTTTGAGACCTTAAAGGAAGAGCTTGACTTTCATAAGGTCGAGCTTGTACCGATTTCGTATGCGAGTCAGCTGACGGAGCAGGAACTGAAATTCAATGAACCGATGAGAGTGTTTCATCGATACCTCGAGAAGACACTGAAGTTTGATGACAGCAACACGAGAGAGTTATTAAAGAAAAATCATATGGAGCCGCTCCATATGGATAAACCGATGCTGCAAACGATCATTAATGGGAAATGTGCGAATTGAGGAGTGTGCGGACACAACCATATGAAAAACAATGTTGAAAGGCCCTTGAGTCATAAAGTTTACCGGACGAATCATAGTCAAGAGTGGGTCGTTCTTTTTCACGGATTTGGCGGAAATCACAAAATCTTTTACAAGCAAATGGAAGAGTTTCAAGATCGTTATAATTTACTGCTTGTTGATCTTCCTGGACATGGGGGATCCCCGATTTGTGACAAAGAACCTGTATTAACCTATACAGGGAGAAAAGTGATTGAGTTGATGGATCTCCTTCATATTGGGAAAGCGCATTTCCTTGGGGTTTCCTTAGGGACATTAGTTATCCAGCATATGGCTGATGAGTATCCTGAGCGAATTCAATCCATGATTCTATCAGGAGCCGTAGGGAAGTGGCTCTGGTGGGGAGAAGCATTAGGGAGGTTAAGTCTTTCTTTTCCAATAAGAAATATGCTTCCTTATATGTTTCCTTACACGTGTTTTGCTTATATCCTTATGCCTAAGAAAAACCATAAAAAGTCTAGGAACGTCTTTATTAAGGAAGCGCTCAAACTTGGTAGACAGGCGTATTTGACCTGGCTATTTTCTGTCAGAGATGCGTACATGCTCTATGAAAGGCTGCGGAAGAAAAAGAACAATATTCCAAAGCTTTATATTTCCGGAGAAGAAGACCATATGTTTTTGGGCGGAATCCGCAAGCATGTCCGCAAAGAAGAAGCAGCAGAACTTGTTGAGATTCCTGAGTGCGGCCATGTATGTAATATTGAGAAAGCTACCGAGTTTAATGCTTTATCGTTAGATTTCATCCACAGAATGTCAACACAGCTCAAAAGAAGGCTCAGCTAAGCTGAAAGCCTTCTTTTTTTTATGAAACATGCTTTTCATCTTGAGGATACTCGTAGTTGATTCCGTCCTCCCACAAATCTTGAAAGATGTTTGTCAGCTTAACGGCTTGTTTTTCGTTGTTTATGGAAAGAAGGATTTCGTCATTCTTCTTCTCTGCATTATTCGTAAAGTTGTAGGAGCCGACCAAAGCCTTCTGCTGGTCTGCGATTAACATTTTGATATGCATCGTTCCGTCGTGTGTATTCGTTCTGATCTTTACCCCGTACTGAGCCATTTCCTTCATATGATCGTATTGCACTTGGGAGTTTTTAGTCTGCTTTCGATCTGTGAACACTCTTACTTTTACACCCCGTTTAGCAGCCTGACACAGCTCTGCCACAATGTTTTTATTAGTAAAAAGGAAAATGGCGACGTCAATCGTATGTTCAGCGCTTTGAATTGTATCCGCAATTTCCTGTTGAGGGGAGTTTTTCTTGGAAAGGAAATAGTGAATGGAATACGATTCTTTCTTTTTGCCCGCACCGAATTTGTAACCGATCAAAGAGCCAAGTAAGATCGAGCCGCCGACCGTCAATGCGATTTCCATAGGTCATCCTCCTGTCCTTACCTATTCCTATGTACGGACTAAATTGTCCTATTCAAGAGAGAGGTTTTCGAAAGGGTGGGTGGGGTAATTTACCTAGTACATGTTAGTTACTGGAAAAAGGGGTGGGAGTTTGGATAAATCTGAAGTAAAGAAGTTACGGTGGAAGCAATGGGGGGGTTTAAATGCCTTTCTTATTGTATTGTTAGCAGGATTTGAGGGATATCTTCGTTTGAACCTGCCTCCTAAGTGGCTGCTTTTAGGAGTCGTTGTAGCTGTCGTAGTCATTGTAGGCATGCAATATTATCAGTGGCGAACAGGAAAAATCATCGGTCTCAAAATCAATCGACAAGTCCAAAGATATGAGCGTGAGAAAATAGGGGAAAAGCAGTGGAACAAACAGTTGAAAATAGGCATGATTTCATTGCTGGTGTTTGCTGTTCTTTTATTGTTAATGGCTTTCTTTATTCCCCTTCCTTCCAAGTATCATCCAACTATTGGGAATTATATAGGGTCTGTGATTGGAGTGAACATTGGTTTCCTATTACGAATTAGAAAAATTGACCGGTCTAATAAGGAAGACTTGAAAAATTTCAGCAGGGATATGGCTGTAAGAGGTGTAGGAGGAGCTCTACTTGTCATGGCAGGGGGAGCGGTGATTATTGCGGGGGCCATGATCTTTTTCTAGTTTGTATAGTTACAGACCGTAATTTCAGAATGAATGAAAGATAAGCGTAGAAATCCGGGATAAGAATTACTGGCGTCCAATATGTGAAGCGTTATAATAGAAGAACTTCTTACATAAGGGAGTCTTTCTTTGTGATTCAAGCCTTCAATCGATTTTTACAGAAAATCATGCCTTATCTTACTCCCAGTGCCGTTGTGATTGGTGTTGTGTTTTCGGATTGGTTCGAATCATTTGTATTTCTAGTGCCTTGGATATTTGCTGTAATGACCTTCACTGGAAGTCTGGGTTCAAATTTTACCGATTTGAAAAAAGTGATTAGACATCCGGTCGGAATGCTTGCTTGTATTGGTGTGCTTCACTTCGTTATGCCTCTCATTGCGCTCGGTGTCGGATCCATTGTCTTTGCCGACGATACCTATTCCACCATCGGACTTGTCCTTTCGTTTGTGATTCCTACAGGGATTACGTCTTTAATCTGGGTCTCCATTTATAAAGGAAATGTCGTTCTCACTTTATCTATTATTCTTGTCGATACATTCATTTCACCGTTAGCTGTCCCTTTAATGATGAAGGTGTTTGTCGGAAATGCAGTGGAGATGAACGTGCAGGAGATTATGACGGGACTCTTATGGATGATTGTCATTCCTTCCTTGGTCGCGATGGCGGTTAATCAGTTTGCCAAAAAAGAAGTGACCCAGCGGCTTGAGGCGAATCTGGCTCCTCTTACGAAGCTCGGAATTGGGGCTGTAGTGACAATTAATAGTTCAGCAGTCGCTCCCTACTTTAAAAACATAAACGCCAAACTCGTATTGGTTGCCGTTGTGGTATGCCTAATAGCAATGACTGCTTACTTCATCGGGTTCTTAACAGGTAAATTGCTTAAACTCGATGAGGAAAGTGTTATTTCACTTACTTATAACAGCGGAATGCGGAATATCAGTGGGGGAGCGGTGATTGCTATTGCTTATTTCCCGCCGCCTGTGGCTGTGCCTATCATAGTAGGGATGTTATTTCAGCAAGTGCTGGCCTCTTTTACCGGTAAAATATTTGCCCATCGTTTTTCTAAGAGAAAAGCAGAGGCAGAAGGATAAACGTTTTGAAAGTCCTTTTAAAGAGGGCTTTTTTTATTGAACTGGTGTTCCTGTATCCGTTTTGTAAGGGTTTAAGCAGGGAAGGGAATATAAAGTGAATAACGAACAGAGGTGGATCGAAGATGTTGTTTTCAGGAACAAAGGTATCAGATCTTTCTAAAGCTTCCATCGCCATCATAGTAGCAGGCTTCATTTTAATTGGCGGTGCTTTTTACTTTTTCTTTGAATTGGCAGCAGAAGTATTAGAAGAAGAAAAACTCCGAATCGATCAAGCAGCCATTGATTTTGTTACGGCGATCACTACACCATGGCTGGATCAGACGTGGGGATGGATCACAGAAGCAGGATCGGTGATTTGGATAACAATGATATCTATTGTTTTGGTCGTGTATCTGCTGTTCTTTTCTCCCTTCAGCCGCTGGGTAGGCATTTACTTTGCGGTAAATATGATCGGAATTAGTGCGCTGACCAAGATGTTGAAGCTGATTTTTGAACGACAGCGTCCAGAAGTGTTAGCCGAATATGATGGAACTGGATTCAGTTTTCCAAGTGGACATTCTACTGGATCGATGGTGTTTTACGGCTTTATCATTTATTTAATTGTCATTAGTCCGTTGAAAAAAGGATGGAAGTGGCTGGTTAATTGCTTACTAGGTCTGTTGATTCTTGCTGTAGGTTTGAGTCGTGTGTATCTTGGTGTCCATTATTTTACGGACATCATTGCTGGCTTTTTATTCGGGCTTGCCTGGCTCGCCACTTGTATAGCAGCTCTTGAAATTACACTTTGGAACCAGCGCCGCAGAAAAATGAGTTAAGTTATAGCTCTAATAGGGTATGAATAAATAGACAGACACAATAAAGGAGCGACTAGGTTATGTTGTATATTTTAGTTATTTTTCTTCCACCACTTGCAGTATTACTTACAGGAAAGCCAATGAAAGCTCTATTAAACTTAATCCTGACCTTGATCTTTTATGTACCAGGAGCCGTACACGCAGCCGTTGTAGTAAAAGACCACTACGATAAAAAGAAAATAAGGTAAAGAAGAATTTTAGGTGCCTCTACTCAGGCACCTTTTTTAATTGGAATATAAAACCACCTCAGGTCATCCAGATTCTGGATGACCTGAGGTGGTAATTAATGTTAGTTAATGTGATGGAAATCCCTGCAATTACACGCCGCGTTTGTTGCCCCAGACGAGTGCGTGGACCTGGGGGAGGACGCGGACATGGTTTAATTTCTCTGAGTCTACCACTTGATCAATCAGCCATTCATATTGATCGAGGAGGTGACTGGCTAGATTCGAAGATTTTTCTTCTTCTAAGTCGTCATTTCCGACCTGCAGGAAGAACGGAACGTCAGGGTAGCGTTCATGGACTTCTTCCGCATAGGTTAAATCTTCGTCATTAAAGATAACGACTTTCAAACTCAAATTGGACAGTCTGCCATTTTCCTTTAGACGTGCCACAATCTCATCCAGGACGATCCAGTTCGTGTTCATTTTCGAACTGGGTGGCTTTGGAGAAATGGTCAGGTCATCAATCGACGTAAACCAATCCTGCCAACGGCTTCCTTGAGTTTCTAGTGCCACTTCAATGCCTTGCTCATGGAGTGGATCAATCAGTTCGTGCAAATGTTTCAGCAGGGCAGGGTTCCCGCCAGAGACCGTGACATGATCGAACTTGTCGCCGCCTTCATCTTTGAGGCGTGCAATGATCTCGTCAGCCGTCAGCCGCTCAATTTCATCCTTTGCGCTTCCGTCCCATGTAAATGCAGAGTCACACCAGGCGCAGCTATAGTCACAGCCAGCTGTACGTACAAACATCGTTTTCCGGCCGACGACCATGCCTTCACCCTGGATGGTTGGTCCGAAAATCTCTAAGACCGGGAACTTATTCATGAGTCATCCACTCCCGTCTAGCTTCTGCATAACTCGTAGGAGTTTCATAGAGTTTGACGAACTCTACCCGGCAATCTTGAGGATGGGTGCTTAACGCTTTTTCCATCTTTTCATAGATCCACACGACCATATTCTCAGCGGTTGTATTCATGTTTGGCAGCGTGTCATTGAGGTAGCGGTGATCCAAATGAACTTCGATTTGTTCTTTCCAAATCTCCTTGATATCGCCAAAGTCCATCACAATTCCAATGTCGTCCGTAAATCCGCTGATCCCGAAGACGACGCGATAAGTGTGTCCATGCAGGTTCTTACATTTTCCTTCATAACAGTGCAAATGGTGGGCCGCATCAAAAGTGAATTCTTTGCTGACCATTACGCGTTTCTTGTGATATTTCAGCTCGTGGCGTTTGATATCCTCATCTATTTTCTGCAGGTTCTCTACAATGGTGAATCCGTACATTATTTTGCCACCTCTTCACGTTTTTCTAGGTAAGTCTCAAGCCCGTTCAGACGCAGGTTGCATGCCGGACATTCGCCGCAACCATCGCCTCGTACTCCGTTGTAGCACGTAAGTGTTTTCTCACGGACGTAAGTGAAGGCATCCAGTTCATCAGCCATTTCCCATGTTTCAGCTTTATCGAGCCACATCAATGGCGTATGGATAACGAATTGGTCATCCATCGATAGATTCAATGTAACGTTCAGGGATTTCACAAAAACATCGCGGCAATCTGGATATCCGCTAAAGTCAGTTTCACAAACTCCCGTTACCACATGCTTCGCCCCAATTTGGTTCGCGATAATCGTCGCAAAAGATAAGAACAATAAGTTACGTCCTGGAACAAATGTGGAAGGAAGTTCTCCATTTTCCCCGGCTTTTACTTCGATATCATCGCGCGTTAACGCATTCGGGGCCAGCTGATTTAAAAGCGACATATCGATAACATGGTGTTTTACATTTAAGTCCCCGGCAATTTCTTTTGCCACTTCAATTTCTTCTTTATGGCGCTGGTTATAATCAAACGTAACGACCTCCACATGGTCGAACTTTTTTAACGCCCAGAATAAACAGGTCGTACTATCTTGTCCGCCGCTGAATACAACGACAGCTTTATTATTTTTTTCCATAAAAAAATTCTCCTTTCAATCTAGAAAAAGAGAATTCTACACACCCGAAAACCATTAAAAAAACCATACCTAAGGCAAGGTATAGTTCCATCCTTAGTTTTTTATAGAGGGTGTCGCTAGAACCTCTCCCGCATTGGTGCGGACTTGTATTCTATTATTCAACTTATTTTAACCACCCTTTAGTCTAACATGGTTCTAGTGAAAAGAAAATCCAAGGTTACAAAAAAGAGCGTGTCAAGGAGTCAATCTTAATCATTATTATTTTACTCAGTAGAAATCTGTTATATGTCATGAAGCTCCTGGTTAATCTTAATAGCCCTTGCAGCATCTCTAATGAAAATGAAGAAGATTATATTGTGAAATATTTCACAAATTAGACACCAAATTCATCACCATTTCCCGTATAATGAAAGTAACAAGAAATGTGGGGTGATCCTGTGAATGTTATGGAACTATTGACTGCTCTTATGCCGGTGTTAGCCGTTTTTATATTATTAGTTCTCTTCCGTTTGCCGGCAGTAAAGGCCATGCCGATTAGCTTGGCCATCGTAGCCGTGTTGGCTGTGACGGTATGGAAAGTACCTATGATTAGAGTTGCGGCCGCTTCTCTTGAAGGCGGAATGATCGCAATCTCTATCCTTTGGATTGTATTTGGAGCGATACTTTTATTGAATACATTGAAAAATAGTGGTGCGCTTGAAACGATTCGGAGCGGATTCTCAGGAATCACCGCAGACCGAAGGGTTCAACTGATCATCATTGCCTGGCTGTTCGGATCATTTATTGAAGGAGCAGCAGGTTTTGGGACCCCGGCTGCAATTGCGGCTCCACTTTTATTGACGCTCGGTTTTCCGCCGCTTGCCGCTGTCTCTCTCGCTTTAATTGCAGATAGCAGTGCCGTATCCTTTGGTGCTGTAGGAACGCCATTGATTGTCGGTGTCGATCAGGGGTTGCGTCAGGGAGCAGATATTGCACCCGAAGTACAACAGGTGCTTGGAACCCAGCCTATGGGGGAGTACATTCAAGGTGTAGCTCAATCTGCGGTCATGATTGATCTTTTTATCGGAAGTTTTATTCCGCTTGTACTCGTTCTTATGCTGACAAAATTGTTCGGGAAAAATCGTTCCTTTAAAGAAGGATTGGCCTTATGGAAATTCTCCCTGTTTGCCGGCGTGAGTTTCACTATTCCAGCGTTTATCGTAGCGACGTTTCTCGGACCAGAGTTTCCGTCTATCATTGGCGGACTTGTCGGCCTGGCGATTGTCGTGCCAGCTGCAATGAAAGGATTTCTGCTCCCTGAAGAACCGTGGGATTTTGGGGATAGCGAAAAAGAGGAGATGGCAAACGAAGCAAGTGCGGCTATTCAGCGGATGCCTCTATATAAAGCATGGGTGCCTTATGTAATTGTTGCCGCCCTTCTCGTATTGACACGATTGAATGTGCTCCCGATCAAAGAACTGCTGTTGTCTGTTAAAGTCCGCTGGGAAACGATTTTAGGAACCAATATTTCTACTTCCTTTGATCCGCTTTATTTGCCTGGGACGATTTTTCTTGCTGCAATTCTAATTACCATTTTTTATCACAGAATGAACAAGGAAGAAGTCATGACGACGTTCAAAACATCTGCCAAGGCCATGGCGGGAAGTGTGATCGCCCTTGGAACGGCAGTACCAATGGTTCGAATCTTCATCAACTCTGGCGTGAATGGAGCGGACTTGCTCAGTATGCCAATGGAGCTCGCCATAATGGTTTCTGAAGGTGTCGGTGGAGCCTGGCCGCTCGTTGCCCCCATTATCGGTGCACTCGGATCCTTCATTTCTGGCAGTGCCACCTTCAGCAACATGATGTTTTCACTGTTTCAATTCAGTGTCGCCGATCAAATCAGTATAAATGCTCAGCAGGTCGTCGCTCTGCAGGTGCTAGGCTCTAACGCAGGGAACATGGTGTGCATATTGAATGTTGTTGCGGCAGCCTCAGTTGTAAATATGGTTGGAAAAGAAGGAACGATCATTCGCCTGACGCTGATCCCTATGCTGTTTTACGTTACGATGGCTGGCTTACTGGGAACACTCGTCATCTATATCTTATAAAATGAATATTACATTCGATAAGGTGCAGCTGTCCTATTTGTGGAGCTGCCCTTTTCTATATGCAGAACCTCGTTAAATGTGAGTAAATCTCACAAAATAAAAATAAAAGTTTTTTAGATTTCCTTGTTGACTTCCTCTGTATATTTTGTATAATTATAAACAATTAATAATAAAAATACATTCGACGACGAAGAAAGTACGTATGAGTGAGATCCTACAGCGAGTCAGGATTTGGTGGAAGCCTGATGATGAGTTCATGCGGAAACGCACTTCAGAGAAGTTCAGTGAATCAAAGTAGCTTGAACCGGGAGCTCCCGTTATCAGTATCGAGTTGGTCTAGATTGATAGACAATGAGAGTGGCACCGCGGATATTTAATTAACAAATCCGTCTCTTACCCATTAGGTAGGAGGCGGATTTTTATCGTTTAAGGACAGGGTAATCCCGAACCACTCGAAGTCAAAGCCAACCCGGAGCTCTCGCCCAAATTTACAAGTTAAATGTTAGAGAATATATAAGGAGGCATTTTGTTATGACAAAACCAAAAGTAGTATTAGCGTATTCAGGTGGATTGGACACATCCATTTCAATTAAATGGATTCAAGAAAAGTACGGATATGACGTAATTGCCCTTGGACTTGATGTAGGGGAAGGAAAAGACTTGGAAACGATTCGTCAAAAAGCGCTGGACGTTGGAGCGATCAAAGCCATCATGGTAAACGCGAAAGAGCTTTTGGCGGAGGAATACTTGATGCCAGCCCTAAAAGCGAATGCATTGTATGAAGGGAAATACCCATTATCTTCCGCATTGTCTCGTCCTTTGATTTCAAAACTATTAGTGGAAGTGGCTGAACAGGAAGGGGCCGTTGCCGTTGCACATGGATGTACTGGAAAAGGAAACGATCAGGTACGTTTTGAAGTTTCCATCCAGGCGCTGAACCCGGACCTTGAAGTCATCGCACCTGTACGTGAGTGGGGTATGACACGTGATGAGCAAATCGTTTATGCAGAAGAAAAAGGAATTCCGGTTCCTGTCAATCTTGAAAATCCTTTCTCCATCGATGCGAACATCTGGGGACGTGCTTGTGAAGCTGGTGTATTAGAAGATCCTTGGAAGGAAGCGCCAGAAGCTGCGTACGCCTGGACGAATCCAATTGAAAAAACACCGGATACACCTGAAGTGATAGATATCGATTTTGTAGAAGGAAAGCCTGTAGCTCTGAACGGCGAACCGATGGATCTTGTTCCATTAATTGAAAAACTGAATGAGCTTGGTGGGTTGCATGGTGTCGGTCGTATCGACCATACCGAAAATCGTCTCGTTGGAATCAAATCAAGAGAGGTATATGAAAACCCAGCAGCTATGATCCTGATCAATGCGCACAAAGAGCTGGAGTTCTTGACGCTGACGCGTGAAGTATCCCAGTACAAAGTGAACGTTGACCAGCAGCTGTCTAAAATTATCTATGATGGCCTATGGTATTCTCCATTGCAGCCGGCATTGTCAGCATTCGTTGAATCCACACAAAAAGTTGTGACAGGAACGGTAAAAGTCAAATTGTTCAAAGGTCACCACAACGTGATCGCGAAGAAATCTCCAGTCAGCCTTTACAACGAAGAGTTATCCACTTATTCCAAAGAGGATGCATTCGACCACAACGCTGCTGTTGGATTTATCAAGCTTTGGGGGCTTCCGACGAAAGTTCATGCCGATGTGCATAAAGGAGAGAAGCTATTAGAAAAAGCGCCGGTGAGTGCTCATGAGTAAGTTATGGGGCGGACGTTTTACGAAACCAACAAATAAGCTGGTCGAAGAGTACACCTCTTCGATCGGTTTTGATCAAAAGCTGGCTCTCCAGGATATTAAGGGGAGCCTCGCTCATGTCGAGATGCTCGGCCATTGCGACATTATCACGGATGAAGAAAAGAATCAGATCATCAAAGGTCTGCACACGATCCAGGGGAAGATTGAAAATGAAGAAGTGGAATACTCTGTTGCTGATGAAGATATCCATATGAACATTGAAAAACTATTGATTGAAGAAATCGGTCCTGTCGGCGGGAAACTTCATACAGGCAGAAGTCGGAATGACCAGGTTGCAACAGATATGCACTTATATATGCGTGAAAAAACAGAAGAATTGATCCAGTTAGTTGGAGCCGTGCAAGAAGCACTTGTGTCTCAAGCAGAAGGAAATGTAGAGACGATTCTGCCAGGCTATACGCATTTACAGCGTGCGCAGCCAATATCGTTCGGGCATCACTTGCTTGCGTATTTCTGGATGTTTGAACGCGACAAAGAACGTCTTCAAGACAGCTTGAAGCGTATCAACTGGTCTCCCCTTGGCGCCGCTGCTCTCGCAGGGACACCTTATGATATCGATCGTCAAATGACCGCTGATATTTTAGGTTTTGAAAAGGTATATCCGAACTCATTGGATGCCGTGAGCGACCGTGATTTTATTCTCGAATTCTTATCCATTTCTTCTATATTAATTACGCACATCTCCCGACTGTCTGAAGAGCTGATTCTTTGGAGCAGTCAGGAATTTAACTTTATTGAACTTGATGATGAATTCTGTACAGGTTCAAGCATCATGCCGCAGAAGAAAAATCCAGATGTTCCTGAACTGCTGCGCGGAAAAACCGGCAGAATCTACGGCAATCTGATGGGGCTCTTAACCTTATTGAAAGGCTTGCCGCTCGCGTATAACAAAGATATGCAGGAAGATAAAGAAGGCATGTTCGATACGGTAGATACACTAGAAGGAGCTCTTTCCCTACTCGCCCCGATGCTTGCTTCCATGGAAGTGAAGAAAAGCGAGATGAAAACAGCTGTGAAAGAAGATTATTCGAACGC
This sequence comes from Halobacillus mangrovi, assembly GCF_002097535.1. Classification (GTDB taxonomy): domain Bacteria; phylum Bacillota; class Bacilli; order Bacillales; family Halobacillaceae; genus Halobacillus; species Halobacillus mangrovi_A. The sequence goes on along the minus strand of NZ_CP020772.1, from coordinate 3,249,379 downwards.
AACAGACATCGCGGATTATTTAGCTGTAAAAGGAATGCCTTTTCGACGGGCTCATGAGGTGATTGGAAAAATCGTGCTCTATGCCATTGAGGAAGGAAAGTACCTGCTGGATTTATCTATCGGAGAATACCAGCAATTTTCGGAGCTGTTTGAAGAGGATATCTATGAAAAGCTCGCCCCAGAACAAGTCGTTGCTGCAAGAAACAGTGAAGGCGGGACTGGATTCAAACAAGTAGCTAACCAACTGGAGTTGGCAAAAAGTCACCTTTATGAATAGTAGAAAAGGACTGAATCATACCAACGATTCAGTCCTTTTTTTCATATTATTGGTCGATCGAAACGTTTGAGATTTTGTGAAAAGGCTAATATAAAAGTACGACAAAAACTGAGAAGGTTGGGATATCATGTCAAAACACGTAGAAGCCTTTTTCCAAAATGAAAACGATGCAGAAAGTGCCAAAGCCGAGCTTCAGAAGTTAACCATTGAAAATGAGATGGTTGAAGCAATCCCGGTGGATAAGGATCTATCTATGGTAATTCCTTTAAGCGGGTCCTCGGGAACAGCAGGAGCTGCGACTAACTTCGCAGGGGCTCTGGAGACCGATCATGATCCTTTAAATGATCAAAAGCATTTGACGCATATTCTCCATTTTCAAATCCAGGAAGAACAATACGATCGTGCTGTTAAGATCATCGAACAACATAAAGGACATATGGAAAGCGTCAAATAAAAGAACAGATGTCTCACACTGAGGCATCTGTTTTTTTGCTTTAAGATTTATTCAGTTAACGAAAAGTTTATATAGGTTCGTATGAAAAGAAAAATGGTTCCGTTTTTAGAGTAAGCGATAGGGAGAGAAAGTGAGAAAAATTCTATCCGTCAACATGTATCAACAGGTTGAGGTTTTTCTTTCATTATAAGAGATTATACTGGAGAATCCAGCTTAAACATCAGCACTAAGGTTCCTTTACATATAAAGACTGGCTAGGAAAATACCTAGCGTTTCCTGATAAATTTCATCAAATTGAGAGAGAGGGAGTGGATTGACCCCTTGGCCGAGTTCGACCGTGAATCCAGGCCTGCGATAAACTTTGACAAACCAATCTTTATAACCAGCATAACTATCCACATACCGGATTGGCTCATAGCCACTCACCCGCTGGAATTCCTGCACAATTGTAAACGCCCGGGGAGGTTCCAGTCCTTCATAGCCCCAGTATATGACTTCGCCTTGCGTATGAAAGGCAAGCATTTTTTCGAACTGTCTTTTTCCCGCTAACTCAGCCATTGCCACTGCTTCTGGTTCTGTCAAAGGTTGATAACCTGGAAAGTCTCTAGGAGCAGGTTCCTTCGGTTTCCTCGCCGCTTCCACATCCCATTTGGCTGGATACTGGTTGTTTAAATCAACACCGCGGATATTCGCTTTCCAGCCTGAAAAGTCTGTACTTCCATTATTAATTCGTAATGCTTCTTCTCCAAAACGCCCTTCAGGCGGCCCGTTCAAAGAGAGATCTACTCCGTCGGGGTCAACCATAGGTACAATGGAAACGGTGACTTGATCATAATAGGGACGGATATCCAAGCCGCGAATCGTTTCTTTATTTGTCAAAGCGAGTAAGTAATCATTCAAAAATTGCATGATGACAGCGGTTGTTATCCATTCATTGCCATGGAACGCGCCATTCCAGTGCACAATTTTATTTCCGCGTCCGATTTGAAGCTCCGTCAGATCTTTTCCCATCACACTCTTTCCAATTGTTTCGGTACGGACAAAGGGATAAATATCCGTAAGGTCGTTGAGGTCTCGAAGTAAAAGCTGATAATCATACGGTTGATTCCCGTCTACCACTCGATAAGTGACACGAACAGGAATGCGAATGGTCTGTCCGATCTGCAGCTGTCTCGGATTTATACCTGGATTCAAGAGAGCTAATGCATCAACGGCCAATCTTCGCTGGCTGGCAATTTTCCAGAATGTATCTCCTCGTTGAATAGTATAGGTAGTGGTTTGATAACCGGGAATTTTAATAGTTTGGCCAATCATTAGACCAGAAGGATCCACTTGTTGGTTAGAATCTAAAATAAGTTGGAGCGATACGTTGAAGAGGTTGGAATAATACCAGAGTGTATCTCCACTTCTTACTTGTATATTCAATGGATGATAGCCTCCTCCTAGGTGATCTCTTACATATATATGGGGAATGGAACGCTGTCATGAGAAAACAAGGGAAGGAATTTATTGGATATGACTTTAGATTCATTCTTATTATTTTCAGGATTAATCTAATTTTCATGTGGTACCAGTACCTATGAGAGTATTTCAATATCGACAAGGAGGATGAAACATGGAACAGACTGAAACAAAGCAAGAGCAATACACAATGCCAAGAATTGGCGATGATGCTCCATCATTTGAGGCAGCGACCAGTCAAGGAAATATTAAACTGAAGGACTATAAAGGCAAGTGGCTTGTGCTGTTCTCCCATCCATCTGACTTTACGCCCGTATGCACGACTGAATTTGTCGGGTTTCAGGAAATCTATCCAGAATTGAAAGAATTGAACACAGAGTTGCTTGGGTTGAGTGTGGATAGTGTGCCATCCCATATCGCGTGGATCCGAAGCATTGAAGAAAACTTCAATACGAACATTGAATTTCCAGTCATTGCTGATCTCGATAAACAAGTGGCGATGAAGTATGGAATGATCATGCCAGGTGAGAGCCAGGTGGAGACAAGCCGTGCTGTTTTTGTCATCGATGATAAACAAAAAATCCGTTCGATCATCTATTATCCATTGACCACAGGCCGAAATATGCAAGAAATCCTTCGCCTTGTCAAAGCTCTGCAGACGACAGATAAACACGGAGTTTCAACTCCTGCAAACTGGACCGAAGGAGACAAAGCGGTTGTATCACCACCGAAGTCGCAAGAAGAAGCGGCTGCCCGTGCCGAAGAAGAAGGCATTGAATACATCGACTGGTACATTTCTAAAAAAGATGTGTAATAGAAGGAAGACTGTCTGAATTCCGGGCAGTCTCTTTTTATTGTATAGGGAGTTTTTATGCATCCGCTATTTTAGAAACGGACTTAGTTATTTAAGAATTCTTTCGCCCTATTTGAATACTTCCGTACATAAGTGCACACAATCCTGTATAATTGCAGAGGCATAATCTAATTAGGAAGAAGGGAATTATATGAATCCTTCATTTGAAGAATTGGGAGTATCTTCTGTTCTTATAGAAAAATTGAAGCATCAAGGAATCGCCGCGCCGACACCTGTTCAGGAGCAAGCCATTCCTCTAGTGAAAAAAGGACATGACGTCATTGCTCAGGCACAGACAGGAACAGGCAAGACGTTCGCTTTCGTCGTACCGATATTAGAAAAAGTCGATCCAGCCAAAGATTTTGTGCAAGGCTTGATCGTTACGCCAACGAGAGAACTTGCCCTGCAGATTACCCGTGAAGTAGAAAAGCTGAAGCCTGAAGGTGTCCAAGTTTTAGCGGTCTATGGTGGTCAAGATGTCGCAAAACAGGCGCACCGATTAAACGGGAAGGCGCATATTGTAATTGCCACGCCCGGTCGGCTCTTAGATCACATGAGAAGAGAGACCGTCTCTTTAGATGCGGCCCAGCAAGTTGTTTTAGATGAAGCAGATCAAATGCTGGAAGCAGGCTTTCTGCCAGATGTCCAGGAGATCTTAAAACAGACACCTGAAGACAGACAAACCTTGCTATTCTCTGCCACTATTACCCAGCAAGTCCAGTCTCTTGCGAAAAAATTCCTGCGTGAACCAAAACGAGTAACAGTGAAATCAGAACAGGTTACCTTAACGGGAATTAAGCAGCTGGTCTATGAAACAACTGACAGAGCGAAGCAAGATACGTTGCTAAAGATTATGAGCGAGCACCGTCCGTTTCTTGCCGTGATCTTCTGCCGGACGAAACGAAGAGCAAAGAAACTGAACGAAGCGCTCGTTAGCCGAGGCTTTGAATCAGATGAACTTCACGGAGATCTTTCTCAAGCAAAACGGGAGAAAGTCATGCAGCGCTTTCGAGAAGCGAAGATCCAGTATCTTGTGGCAACGGATGTCGCAGCCAGAGGTCTTGACGTAGAAGGAGTCACCCACGTTTTTAACTATGACATTCCACAAGACCCAGAGAGCTATATCCATAGAATAGGCAGAACGGGACGAGCAGGAGGAAAAGGATTAGCAATTACGTTTGCCGCTCCAAAAGATAAACAAGCCCTTCGTGATATTGAAAAATTAATAAAGCAGAAACTTGAGCGTCGTTCACTAGAGACCCTGTCTCCAGGTAAAAGGGGAGAAGAACCTGTTGAACAGAAACGTCCAAGACGTCGCAGGAAATAGAAAAGGCAAAGGGGATCCCCTTTGCCTTTTCGCTGATAAATCCAGTCTTTCGCTGATAAATCCAGTCTTTCGCTGATAAATCCAGTCTTTCGCTGATAAATCCAGTCTTTCGCTGATAAATCCAGTCTTTCGCTGATAAATCCAGTCTTTCGCTGATAAATCCAGTCTTTCGCTGATAAATCCAGTCTTTCGCTGATAAATCCAGTCTTTCGCTGATAAATCCAGTCTTTCGCTGATAAATCCCTGCCCATAGGCATTCAAAGTCACTTTTCCAAAAATAGGTCATAATCTATACCATTGAGGTTTGTTATGAAATATGATACATTATACATGTAATTCCTAGTTAGTTGATAGGAATTATAAATATTAAGGGGTTGAACCAAATGGGTGTAGAGTTTGTTGACCTTTTTGATAAATGGGCGAGTTCCTATGACGACACGGTTTCAGGAAACGATCCAGAGTACCGTGAAGTTTTTGAAGGATATGAAGAGATGCTTGAAAAACTGGCGGAATTATCGTTATCTCCTGTCATGGAGTTCGGAGTAGGAACAGCGAATCTGACGAGGAAAATTATCAATCAGAATAAAGTCGTTTTCGGCATTGAACCTTCTAAGGAGATGCGCCGAATTGCCAATGTCAAATGTCCAGAAGCAGCGATTTATGACGGGGATTTCATTAACTACCCGCAGCTGCTGACACCGATCAGGTCAATTATTAGCTCGTTTGCTTTTCATCATTTAAACACGGATGAGAAAAAGCAGGCGATCAAGAAATACCAACAACAATTAGATCCAGATGGACAGGTGATTTTCATAGATACCTTGTTCAAGGATGAAGCTCATAAACAGCAGTTGATTAAAGATGCCGAAAAAGCTGGATTTTTAAATTTAGCGCAAGATTTGCAGGAAGAATACTATGCGTATCTCGAAGAACTAAGAGAGATGTTTTTAGAGCATGGATTTGAGGTATCTTTTAAACAACTGAACAAATACGCCTGGCTGATCCAGGCAAAAAAAGGAGAATGATGGCATGACACAAATGAACGTTGAAAGCTTTAACTTAGACCATACGAAAGTAAAGGCGCCATACGTACGTCTTGCAGGTGTAACCGAGGGAGACAAAGGAGACAAAATTTATAAATATGATCTTCGTATTAAACAGCCGAACAAAGAGCATATGGCAATGCCTGCTCTTCACTCTCTTGAGCACCTAATGGCCGAAAACAGCCGTAACCATCACGACCGTATCGTGGATATCGGCCCTATGGGCTGCCAGACTGGCTTCTATATTGCAGTCTTAAATGATGACAGCTATGACAACATTCTTGAAGTCCTCGAAAAAACGCTGAACGATGTCCTTGAGGCGGATGAAGTTCCAGCATGCAATGAATTACAATGTGGTTTTGCGGCGAGTCACAGCTTAGAAGGAGCACAAGAGCTTGCACGTGAACTATTGAATAAACGTGATGAATGGACGGAAGTCTTCTAATAAAATCGGAGGGTGAGAATGCGATGAGTTATGTAAAAGATGTTCAATCTTTGATCGGTCATACACCAATGATCGAACTCACTCATTCAGAAATCCCGAATCAAGCCAGAATCTTTGCCAAGCTTGAATTCATGAACCCAGGCGGTAGCATCAAAGACCGGCTGGGTTTAAAACTGATTGAGGATGCATTAATTAGAAAAAAATTGCAGCCCGGTGGAACGCTGATAGAGCCGACGGCTGGGAATACGGGGATTGGCATCGCTTTAGCTGCCATCGGACGTGGCTTTAAAGTGATTTTCGTTACGCCTGAAAAATTCAGTCAGGAAAAGCAGAAGCTGATGCGAGCTCTTGGAGCGACGGTCATTAACACGCCAACTGAAAAAGGGATGAAAGGCGCAATTAAAAAAGCGGAAGAACTTTGTAAAGAGATTCCGGGTTCTTTCAGTCCCCAGCAATTCAACAATCAAGCGAATCCTGATGCTTATTATGAAACACTCGGTCCGGAGATTTACGATGATCTTAACGGGGAAATTGACATCTTTATTGCTGGAGCGGGAACGGGTGGTACGTTTATGGGAACGTCCCGCTATTTGAAGGAGCAAAATAAGGCTATTAAGACTGTGATTGTTGAGCCTGAAGGATCGATATTAAGTGGCGGCAAGCCAGGCCCCCACAGGACAGAAGGCATCGGAATGGAATTTTTACCGTTTTATATGGATCCATCTTATTTTGATGCGGTTCATACCGTTTCTGACGATATCGCTTTTCAACGAGTAAAAGAATTGGCTTTGAATGAAGGGTTGCTAGTCGCAAGCTCATCGGGCGCTGCGTTTGAAGCGGCTTTAAAGGAAGCAGAGCATGCGAAGCCCGGAGCGAGGATTGTTACAATTTTTCCAGACAGCAGTGAAAGATATCTGAGTCAAGGTATATATGAGGAGTGAATGCTATGAGAAAGAAAACACAACTGATCCATGGTGGAATAACCGGAGATGAAAAGACGGGTGCCGTATCGGTGCCGATCTATCAAGTAAGTACGTACGCCCAGGATGGTGTAGGAAAGCACCGTGGGTATGAATATTCCCGAACGGGTAACCCGACTCGTTTTGCATTAGAAGAGCTGATTAAGGATTTAGAAGGCGGACACCGCGGCTTTGCCTTCGGCTCCGGCATGGCGGCAATTACAGCAGTACTCATGACATTCAATCATGGGGATCATGTGATTTTTACCGATGATGTTTATGGTGGAACTTATCGTATGGTAACGAAGGTTATCAATCGCTTTGGCCTTGAAGCAAGTTTTGTTGATACAAGTGATGTGAAAAACATTGAAGAAGCAATTACGGATCGTACAAAAGCGATTTATGTAGAGACGCCGACAAATCCACTGCTTAAAATTACCGACTTGGAAAAAGTATCGCAGCTTGCTAAATCAAAGGATCTTACGTTCATCGTTGATAACACGTTCAGCACTCCGTATTGGCAGAATCCAATTGAGTTTGGAGCAGACATTGTGCTGCATAGTGCGACTAAGTATTTAGGCGGTCACAGTGATGTTGTAGCTGGACTTGTTGTTGTAAACTCTGAGCAGTTGGCGGAAGATGTTCACTTTGTTTTAAATTCTACCGGAGGAGTACTAGGCCCTCAGGATTCCTGGCTATTGATGCGCGGCATCAAAACTTTAGGCATCCGAATGGAAGAAATCGAAGAAAACACACGTCAATTTGTTGAGTTTCTTGAAGAACTGCCTGAAGTGACGAACATTTACTATCCAGGTTTGGAGTCCCATAAAGGAAGCGATGTTCATCAAAATCAGGCGCGTGGAAACGGCGGCATGATTTCTTTTGATGTAGGAAGCGGTGAAAAAGCGGATCAGGTTTTGCGTAACGTACGCTATTTCACCTTGGCTGAGAGCCTTGGTGCGGTTGAAAGCCTTATTTCTGTTCCAGCGATGATGACTCATGCTTCCATTCCAAAAGAACGCAGGGGTGAACTTGGCATCACAGACGGACTTGTGCGAGTTTCCATCGGTCTTGAAGACATTGAAGATTTGAAGGAAGATTTCTTGCAAGCATTAAGAAAATAATTGAATGAGGAACCTTCTCCTTATGAGAGCGTTCCTTTTTGTATAGTGTCTTTTTCATGAGCCAAACTAAAGAAGAATATCAATTAGGAGTGGAACTCATGGATTATACTCACTATAAAAAACAATTAGAAGAAAGAAAGCATGAAATAGAGGAACGACTGATCAAGCAAGGAAACTTTGGTATGGAGCGCGGCTTAGCAAGCGATATGGCCTCTGGTGAGCTGTCGCAGTATGATAACCATCCGGCTGACTCTGGGACGGAACTGTATGAGCGCGAAAAGGATATCGCGCTGCTTGGACATTTAAAAGAAGAGTTGTCTGACATTCAGTATTCCTTGAATCAAATGAAAAAAGGAACCTACGGCATATGCGAAAAAACGGGACAGCTGATCTCTGAAGAGCGGCTGGAAGCTCTTCCAACAGCACGAACCGTTGCTGAAGCTTCACCGAATCAGGATATTTCAACTGATCATCCAATCGAGGAAGAAGTCCTAAGTGAATTAGAGGACAATTACGGCCGCGATACAGATGATCCCGAGTACAATGAACAAAACGCTTATGAACAGGTGGCTTCTTTTAATCAGACAAGTATGACCTATGACGGCTCATCCAATATGGACAGTGAGGACGGCGTAGGGTATGTCGAAGAGTTTGAACCGTTTGTATCCACGGATATGAATGGCTATACCGGAGCGGACGATGTAAAATTTGAACGAAACGTTCATTATGACAAATATATGGATCATATGGATGAAGCCGAAGAAGACCAATCTGATTCGGCCTACTAACACACTTCATTTCAAAAGAAAGAGGGCAGCCGCCAGGACGCCCTCTTTTTACTCTTTAATAGCCTACTTCGACGGAAGCAATAACAATATACATCTGATCGTTCTTATCATCCTTATCTTCTAAGACGATGCCACTAGTGGTTCTCATGCCGCCATCATGAACTTCGACATTAACTTCACCATAAGGAATGGCTTCTTCCACTTCAGCATATTTAATCTGATCGTGATCATAAGGTACTGCCAATTTGACGTTAACTTTCATATTATCAAGAGAGTTCTCAGGAAGGGCAGCCTTAATGCCAGGCATTGAGTTGTTGTGAATCGCATTTTTTACGGCACGTACTGAAGCTTTCGTAATGTTTTGTCCGTGTACGTCAGTGCCCATTCCTGTTTGAATAAAGATTAGTCGATCCATTTCTATCCCATCCTTTCTTACAATGTGTTTATCACGTCTTCCCACATTTTAAAACTATAATTTAAAAATGCTCCAAATGGATTAAGCGCTTCCATCCAGTCTGGGCGTGTGCGGAAATTTATCTAGAGAACACAAGGCTTTTAGACTTCTGCAAGAATATCTATTTTTAAGTTGACACACTATTTTGAATGTCTGTATAATTTAGTACTATACTCAAAACATACTATTTTTATAGGAATTATGGTAATAAGGATGATGACCTTGTTTTTACAGATGGATAAAGTCGGTAAGACGTTTAATGACAAAGAAGAAGGCAGTTTTGAAGTCTTTTCAGATATTGATCTTTCAGTCGAAGAGAACCAATTCGTTTCGCTTCTTGGACCATCAGGTTGTGGGAAATCCACACTGCTCTCTATGGTCGCAGGACTTGAAACGGTAACAGAGGGCTCCATCAAGTTAGAAGGGGAAGAAATCAAGAAGGCTGGACCTGATCGAGGCATGGTGTTTCAGGAAGCTTCATTGTTTCCTTGGCTGAATGTAAAAGAAAACGTCATGTTTCCTTTAAAACAGCAGTTATCCAAACAGGAAGCGTCGAAGCGGGCCGATCAATTTTTACAAATGGTTCATCTTAGCCGGTTTAAAGAAAATTATACTCATGAATTGTCAGGCGGGATGCAGCAGCGGGTGGCGATCGCAAGAGCACTCGCGATGGATCCGAAAGTGCTCTTGATGGATGAACCGTTCGGTGCTTTAGATGAGCAGACGAGGCATATCCTTCACGAAGAATTAATGAAGATCTGGCAGGAAACGAAAAAAACGATTCTGTTTGTTACGCATAGTATTCAAGAAGCAATTAAATTATCGGATCGGGTTATTGTCATGGGAACACGGCCAGGAAAAATTATCGCTGATTTCAAAATTGACGTTCCAAGACCGAGAAAACGGGATGATGAACGGGTGATTGAGCTGGAGAAGAAAGTTATGAACCTACTCGAAGGTGAAATCAATAAAGTGTTGAAGGAAGAGCTGAGTCATGAAGGTAGTCATTAAAAGAATCTTATTTTTAGTTGTTATTCTCGGAATTTGGCAGTTGGTTTTTACAGCCAACATTTTTGAAGATATCGTTTTTCCATCACCTATAAAAGTAGCTGGTGCCCTTTATGAAGGCTTTTCTAGCGGAGATTTAATTAATGCGCTTGGCGCAAGTTTCAAGCATTTATTCAGTGGGCTATCATTAGCAATTCTTTTTGGTACGACGATTGGTGTAATTCTTGGAAAATCAAAGCAAGCTGATGAAACAGCTGGTATGTACTTAATTGCTCTTCAAAGCATTCCAAGTATCGTCTGGGTCCCGCTTGCGATCATGCTATTTGGATTTTCTGAATTCGCGGTCGTATTCGTTGTGGTGCTTGGTGGTACGTTCGTCATGGCCCTTAATGTGAGATCAGCGATCCATAGTGTACCTCCACAGTTAGTGAGAGCGGCAAGGACCATGGGGACGAACGGAGTCCCTTTGTTTTTCAGGGTAGAGGTACCATCTAGTGTTCCTTATTTTATCACTGGCATCCGGCTAGCATGGGCATTCAGCTGGCGCGCACTCATGGCTGGTGAACTATTAAGTAACGGTCCCGGACTAGGTTACTCGCTCCGTTATGCTCAGGATTACGCGCGGATGGATCAAGTCATTGGAATTATTATTATTATCGGTGTCATTGGTGCGATCGTCGATCAAGTGGTGTTCTCGAAGTTAGAAAAGAATGTGATGAAGCGTTGGGGCTTATTAAAAACATAAGATGGGAGATGAGGTTAAATGAAAAAAATCTTTTATGGAATGGTAATTTTAGCAATGAGTCTGTTCCTATCTGCATGCGGTGAAAGTGCTGGAGCAGATTCCAATGGGGAAGGAACAGATGAAATTACAATCGGTTATTTTCCAAACATTAACCACGTAGCAGGAATGGTGGCTGAAGAGAAAGAAATGTATTCAGAAACGCTGCCAGATGGAACGAAAGTGAACTATCAGTACTTCCCGGATGGTTCTGCGTTTATGACGGCTCTTGAAACGGGAGATATCCAGGGAGGACTTGTCGGACCTGGCCCAGCAATGAACCATTTCACGAGCGGTGCAAAAATTAATGTCGTTGCAGCGGGTTCAACAGGTGGAACAGTCATTATGGCTAGAAACGGTGCAAATATCGAATCACCAGAAGATATGGCTGGAAAAACTTTTATTTCTCCTCGAGTCGGATGCACACATGATGTCCAGTTTGAAACGATGATGAAGGAAGAGTACGGCATTACTTCCGACCGTATCGATGGAAAAATGAAGCACGTGACAGGGAAACCGGCGACATACGCAAGCCTTTTTGAAACAGGAAAAGTGGATGTTGCAACAGTTCCTGAACCTTGGGCTTCTTCCATTGAAGCAGAAGGAAATGGGGAAGTGCTAGTGGATACACCAAACGTCGCCTACGGTGAAACATTGCCAGCAGCTGTATTTGTAACTTCTCAGGACCTTGTGAAAAACAATCCAGACATGGTTCAGAACATCGTCGATGCTCACAAACAAGCAACAGAATTCATTCAGGAAAACCCTGAAGAAGCAAAACAGATTGCGATTAAGAAAATTAAAGACATCACAGATCAAGAGCTATCTAAAGAAGTCATCGACAATGCTTGGGAGCGTATCGATTTCACTTATGACGTGGAAGAGAAGCACTTGCAGGACTTTGCAAACTCCTCCTATGACCTTGGCTTCCTAAAAGAAAAACCAGATCTTACAGGTCTAGTCGATAAGAGCTTTATTGAATAATAAGAAAAGGTGCCTTCTAAAAAAGGCACCTTTTTCTATGCTTTCTGATGGATAGACTCGAAGATGTGCATCATCCATTTACCAATGTCTTCAAAGCCAATGCGTTTATAAATGCTTCCTGCTGCTGGATTATCATAAAACAGACACAGCATCTTTTCTTCAGATAAGAGCTCCTCACAGAGCTTTGTCATACATAGGCTGGCGTAGCCGCGCTGTGTATAATTCACATCCGTACAAACCCCGACCACCATAGCGGATTTGGAATTCTCAGCTGTAGTAGAAGCTGAAGAGACGATTTTACCGTCCTTTTCGAGGTAAAATGTTCGGGAAGAACCATTCTCCATTCCTTTCTTAAGACTCTCAGCTCTTGTATTATCCGGTTCAAATTCTGAAATACTGTCCTGCAAGGCAACAATCTTTGGCACATCGGCGATCTCTGCCAGGCGAACGTCGGAAAGGTCAGGTGTGGTTTCCTTGTTTTTTTCACATTTCGCATAGTAAAGGGTACGCGTTTTAAGTGAAGTGCGCTTGATGTAAGGGAGGACTTTTTCGGTCATTTCCTTTAGCCCTGAAAGCTCTTTGAATTCAGGATCATTGTTGATGATTTCTGCGAATCCTTCAGCATCAAATTCCTGTTCCGCATAGCAGATGTAGTTGCTGCGGTATTTTAATAAGATGGCGATGAGTTCATTTTGCTCGTTGAAGTCTCCCCAGAGTTTTTGGAAATCCTGCTCATAACCAAAATTCTCAATGTCCCCAATGATAAATAGGTTTTCAGCAGGTTTCTTGGATAAAAGGTTTTGACATGCTGCATCATCTTTCTCATTTAGTCTGCGGATCATAAGCTCCCCCCTTTGGTAAAATTTCATTTATTGTAACAAAATCTTCCTTAAATACAATCCCTTTTCTAAAAAATTATTTACAAATATTTTTACTTCCTTCCTTTAGTTTTAATTAATTGGGTCAAACTAAGGAAACAGGAGGGATTAGCATTGAGATTATTGTTGATCGCTATGATAAGCTTCCTTTTATTCAACCATGGAGGCTTGGTGCATGCGGAAAGTCTTTACCAAATCAGACATAAAGATCAAATTACACAAGACTGGGAAATCCACGCAGATTACCCATTGTTTGACCATCTTGAAAATAAAGAGCTTCAAGAGAAAGTGAATATGAAGATTGTTTTGAAGCTGAAAAATACACTCAGAAGTGTGCAGAGAGAGGCAAGTGAAGTAATGGGATTTCCGATCCTTTATTATGAGGAATCGTCTGTTTTTAAGAATAAAGAATTTTATTCGGTGGTGATGACCACGAATATTTCCAAAGGAGATCAGTACCAATCGAGAGTAACATCTATAAACTTTTCTGATGAGCCAGGCGGAGACATCCACGCGTTAAAAGATTATGTGTACATGGATCGTTTGAATAAAGAGGTAAAAGCTCAAATGGCGCAAGATCAGGATACTTTTAACTTACAGAATTTCAAGGAAGTAAGGGAAGATACTGCGTTCTACGTCAATGAAGAAAAATTGGTGTTAGTGTTTAACAAATATGAGGTGGCAGCAGGTGTGCATGGTACTCCGGAAGTTGAAGTCTCTTTAGAAAAAGTGAAGAAAGAGGAGAAGACAGATAAGACTTATGCTCCGCTTCCTCCGATCGTTTGATTTATCCACACTCACACTTGCTCGCCATAAAGGGATGAAGTGGGTTATGAACACTATCCACACTTTGTGTTTAATAAGTTATAAACAATTTGAGAAACGATAGTCCTCCTATTTCTAAGGATTTGTAAGGGTTATACACATTGCGCACAACCCTGTGGATAAATATTAATAACAATGAAAAAAGCATAAGCGTATCGCTTATGCTTCCATTGCTTCCTCATTTTGTTCTTGTTCCCCGTAATAGTGGAACATATATTGTTCTTTCGTAATGACAAATAAATCATATACATCTTCATTTCGATTCACCCATGAGAGGATTTCAGGGTAAGCCTCGTTAGCAGCTGAAACATAGGGGATTTTAAGTGCAGCTTTCATCGAGCGCTGGTTGGTTCGTCGGATTTTCATGAAGATTGCTTCAATATCCAAATGGAAAAATAACTCTTCAAAAAACGCTTCTTTAGCAGGTTTGTTGTAGCCTTTTCCAAAGTAAGGCTGGCCAATCCACGTGGCTAAAAACCCTTTACCTTCCTGCACATCAAACAAGTTGATCGTTCCGATCGGCTGTCCCCACTCATCAAGGATGGTACGTGAAATTAATTCACCCCGATCTTCTGCTTCTATGGTCTGCTTAGTAATGAAGTAAAACTCGTCAGAGGACGCAGCCTTATGACGGACGAACGGAAAAACTTCTGGATGGCTCATTAACTCGTAGAGAACCGGGGCGTCATGTAAATCACGCTTTTTTAGCATAAAAAATCCCTCCTTGATTTGGGGAGGGTGTTTTGAACACAGAAGAAGGCAAATGATGCCGACTAGTTGGTTCGTACCACCCTCGAATTTTTATCAATTGCTCACAAAAATTCGGGGTGGGAATCGAACCCACTAGAACCAGTTCATTTAACTGGTGGCGCACCATTTGCCTTCCCTATACCTTAATCTTATACAGCAGCATCTATCTTTATAATAATCGAATACAGAAAAAATGTGAATAAAAAATTTACTCATTTCTACTAGAATTTTTTTCTATTTCTGCTCTTTTAATACCGTATAAACTGCAAGGCGTTCGGTATATCCTTGGGCCTCATTATCATAAGGGCCCGTACATGTAATTAGATTCAAAGATCTTTCGTTTGTTGGACCGAAAAGCTTTCGAAGCGGAGCCTCATCTACTGGATAGGCAACCACTTCCTGAACGGTGAATGTAAGCATCTTCCCGTCTTTACCATGAACTAAAATTTCATCTCCAGCTTTTAACTTTTTCAAATCATAAAAGACAGCAGGGCCATACTGTCCGTCTACATGTCCAGCGATAACAGAATTTCCTGTTTTGCCGGGTTTTGTCCCTGGCTCAAACCAACCGACGTCCGTTACACTGTCAGGAACGGCCATCCCGCCATCTTTTGTATATCCTTGAGGCTGGATGGGCGCATCTACTTCAATAGACGGAATCTCCATTCTTACAGGAGTGATTCCTTTTGCTTCATCGTTTTCTACAAAAGTGCCTGAAGTGTAATTTTTTTTAAGGGGGGTGGTTTCTATTGAATCTTTAGTGTCTGAATATACAGGCTCGGGTTCAGGGTTCTCTTGGGTTTCCGTAGGAGTTGTTTGTGATTCTTGTGAAGATGAAAGAACCCTGGCTTCCTCGAGGGGTTCATCATCAAGCAGTTGAAAGCTCACGATAAATACGAGGAAGCCAAGGAGGACTGGGAATACAAATCGTTTCATTGTTTATGCTTCAGAACGTTTACGGAAAACCATAAAGCCAGCACCCATGGCCACTACACCAAGAACAGCTGCATAAAGCATTGCGTTAGAATTATTCGTTCCGCCAAACCCCGTTTCAGGCATGGAAGAAGGCATTGCTGCTGAGTCTTCTAGAAGAAGTACTTCAGGGCTGTCTGCAGTTCCTACAGCAAACGCACTATAAACTTTTCCTTCTTCAAGCGTCGTACCTGAAAGGTCGATCAATTGAGTCCCATCTGTCGTACGAACTTCTAGGTCATAGGTTTCTGGTTCTAGTTCTTTATAGTCCGTTACCATTGGGAATTCAGCACCTGAGAATAACGCGTCTCCACCAATTGGTCCCACATCAACAGCAGGTGCTCCTGGGATGAAGTGGCCGACACGAACTTTAGCCATTCCTTCACTTGCTTCCATGGAATCCTGGATTGCTTTTAATTGAAGGTTTTCTAAGTTATCAATCGCTGCGGCAGTGTAGGCCATTCCAGCTTCAACGTTAACGTTTGCAGATAGTACAGGATCTTTTTCACCTTCTGTACCCGCAGCATAGATTTCTACTGTATGTTCTCCAGCAGGTAATTCCATGTAATCGGTAGCTGCTTTAAATTCAGCACCTTCCACGACAGCTTCTCCATTCACATACACATCAACGGCCGGAGCATCAGGGGACGCATGAAGTACACGAACTTTCGCCATATCTTTGTGGTTATCAGCAAAAGCGACTGGGGCGAACACTCCTAGGATCAAAACGATAGCAGCTAACGAAGATAATAATTTTTTCATGTTTCCACTCCTTAAAATTTTTATGTGATCATTGCCGAAGGTGTACGTTTCGACAATCTTTACCCAAAAACAGAGGGAGAAACTGAATTTTCAAATATTTTCGCGAAAAATATTATAAAAAGGTTGTACAACTCTTGTACATTTATAATATACACGTAATATTTAGATTTCAAACTTTTAAGTGGGCTGAATGTGCTTCAGGTAAAATCTTCGTTTTTTTCCATAAAAAAACACCGATAGAATCATCGGTGTAACAACGCAGTACTATTCTTGATAACATACCATTTTGCCGTCAATCATCGTCCAAATCGGTTTGGACATAAATTCAAACGGGTGACCGCTCCAAAGCACAAGATCAGCATCTTTGCCTTTTTCAATTGAACCCACTCGATCATCTACGCCAAGATTTTTAGCAGGAATAATCGTGATACCGCGAAGAGCATCTTCAATCTCCATACCTTCACGCGCGGCTAAGGCTGCACATATATTCAAATACTGAATAGGTGTATAAGGATGGTCTGTTGTAATGGACACTTTGATTCCGTGCTCATGTAGAATTTTATAGGTCTGCCACGTTTTATTACGTAGTTCGATCTTTGAGGCACGTGTAAAGGTTGGGCCAACAGATACTTGCAGGTTCCTTGAAGAAAGATGGTCAACAATCAGATGCCCTTCTGTACAGTGCTCAATTCGCAAGTCCAAATCGAATTCATCGGCAAATCGAATCGCTGTAATGATGTCGTCTGCACGGTGAGCATGAATACGAACAGGGATCTCTTTGTTCAAGGCTTGTATAATAGGCCTCACTCTAAGCTGGTCCGGATCAGGATTTTTCATTGCCGCATAGAAGGTTTCCCTTAAGGTCCCCATAATTCCTAACCGGGTGATTGAAGCATCTTTAGATTGAGAATGGACACGCTTAGGATTTTCTCCTAAGGCCATCTTTAACCCTGCTGTTTCTTTCAAAACCATATCGGTGATGGAATGACCAATCGTCTTTATGACTGAAGTTGTTCCTCCAATAATGTTTGCACTGCCTGGCATGATATGAGCGGATGTCACCCCTGCTTTTCTAGCATTAAAAAATGCGGGGTCAAGAGGATGAGCTCCATCAATGGCTCTTAGGTGGGGAGTAATCGCTTCAATCGTTTCATTGGCATCACTTCCAGCCCAGCCTGTTCCTTCATCATACAACCCTAAATGAGTATGAACATCGATGAATCCAGGATAGAGATCATTTCCTTTTCCATCTATATACTCTGCTTGTTCCGGTAGCGAAATATCTTTTCCATAATCAAAAATCTTCCCATCAGCAATATGCACTTTTCCGTTTTTGATGGAAGGAGAAGTGATGGGGTGGATTGTAACATTGGTAATGACGGTATTCATTGAACATACAGCCCTTCAAATAATGGATTACTATTATTATACTGGATTTTTATTATTTGGAGCATAGAAGAACGAAGCTTTAGAAAAAACTCCGTCCTTTTTTATGCCTTATTTAGATAATATTGATTCTAATGCGGGTTTCAATTCAGGATATTTGAAATGATACCCGTGAGCGACCGCTTTTTTAGGTAGAACAGATTGTCCATCTAATAGGAGCGTACTCATTTCTCCAAGAGCCGTTCTTAAAGCGATAGCTGGGGCCGGAATCCAATGTGGTCGATTGAGCACATCTCCAAGGATCTTACCGAAATCTTTGTTCCGTTTTGGATTAGGAGCTGTACCATTCAATGGCCCTTCGACCTCTTTATTATGAATAGCAAAATCAATTAAACCGACCACATCATCGATATGGACCCAGGACATCCACTGTTCACCAGAACCAAGATTTCCTCCGATCATAAATTTGTAAGGCAGAATCATTTTCGGCAAGGCACCTTCTTCCCCGAGGATGATCCCGAACCGTACATAAACGGTCCGGACGCCTTTCTCAACTGCCTTGGAGGCACGCTCTTCCCATTCATATACGACATTCCCCAGGAAATTGTGGGCAGCTTCAGTCGTTTCTTCTGTGAAAGTCTTTGTTTTAGAATTACCATAAAAGCCGACAGCAGAAGCGTTAACAAGCACTTGTGGTTTCTCAGGGAGGAGGTCTATCAGTTCGATCACACCTTCTGTAGCCTGAATGCGGCTGTTCAAAATAGAACGTTTTCTTTCCTCTGTCCACCTGCCGCTGTTCAGTGATTCACCGGCTAAATTGACGATCGCCTGTATCGCCGGTAAATGTTCTTCAGGATGGTAATCATCTTTAAGCCATCCGACATGCGTGACCGATTCAGTATCTTCGTGTTTCTCTGGACTCCTCGTCAATATGTAGACATGGTGGCCCTCACTCGTGAGCTGCTTTGTGAGCTCCCCTCCTACAAAACCTGTGCCGCCTGTAACTACAATGTTCATTTAGAGCGCCTCCTTCATAATTGGTAATTGACATTATTTTACTCTATACAAACCCGAAATGCGATTCGCATTTGTAACGTCATGGTGAATATACATGCTACAATATAAGAAAAGAGGTGGTACTTTTGGCTAAGCTTACGAAAATAACAACGCAAAAAAAGAATAAAGGCCGATACAATATTTTTCTTGATCATGGCCAGGGTGAAGCCTACGGTTTCAGTGTTGATGAAGATATCCTTGTAAAGTATCGGCTTCAAAAGAATATGGAGCTTGATGAAGCAACCATTGAAGCCATGAAGCAAACCGATGAGATACATAAATCCTATACCCTCGCCATTAATTATTTAAGCTACCGAATGCGTTCAGAAAAAGAAATCCGAGATTACTTACATGATAAGGAAGCTGATCCTGAGCATATCGATGAGATTGTCGCCAGATTAAAAAAAGAAAAACTGCTAGACGACCAGGAGTTTGCTAATTCTTTAGTCCGAACGAGAATAATGACGTCCAGTAAAGGACCACTGCTTCTCAAAAAGGAACTGATCGAAAAAGGTGTTCAGGCATCGCAAGCAGAGGCAGCTCTGGAGCATTTTTCTTTTGATAAACAATACGAAAAAGCTATGAAATTTGCAGAGAAAAAAATGAAGAATGACGGAAAAAAGTCGTTCCGTCAGCAAATCCAAACTGTACAGCAAACGCTTATGCAAAAAGGATATCAGGGGGACGTCGTCCAAGAGGTGCTTGCCAACCTGCCTGAGGAAGAAAACGAAGAAAGCGAGTGGCAGGCTGCTGTTCTACAAGGAGAAAAGATACTAAGGAAATACCGGCAAAAAGCAGAAGGGTATGAATTAAAGCAAAAAGTTAAATCCGCTATGTATCGAAAAGGATTCACCTTCGATGTCATCGATCGTTTTATAGAAGAGTATTGCGACAACTAATGACTTCATACCATCACTAGCTATTGTCCAGTGCTAAAAAATCATATTTCATTCTAGCGTTCTTCTTAGGACTTGAATGGAGGATGAATTCGTTTCCGTTACCGATGTGACTAAAGAGGTGAGAGGGGAAATCGCTCGCTTTCCGCGGGGAAGATGGCAAGCCTCCTCGGTTTGCCAACCTGTGGGGTCTTACCAGTCCATCCATTCCCGCAGGAGTCTCACAATTTCCCCTCCCCCCTTACGTTTATACGATGGAACAGAAACGCCTCCATAGGAAGAACGTCCGGACATCTCATTTTTTATTAAATTTGGAAGCACGCCATTTTAATTCTATAGGAAGATTATTTTGCTGTTATTTTTAAGCTTCTATATGTTGGATCTGATACAATATCGCCTTTTTGAGATCTTATTTACATTGAATGGGTTCGTTAGGCTGATGGTTGTGGGAGTCTCGCCGTTTTCCCGCCAACCCATTTATTTTCTTGAGGAACGAACCCGTTTTAACACCGGTATGAGTATTCAGTATTTGACGATGCTCATAGAATTTCTATCAATAAGTACACTGCAAATCGCAGTAATAAAACCGGTTAAAAGGTTTTGAAGAGTACTTCAATATGATAATGCAGTTTAGAGCTCATTTATTTCCACGTTTAAGGCGTTTCCGTTCTCAAATAGTTGTAAGGAGGTCCGGGAAATGGGGAGACTCCTGTGGGATGAGCATGACAGGTGAGACCCCGGAGAGCGATCAGCTCGAGGAGGCTCAGCACATGCCCACGGAAAGCGAACCATTTCCCGGACCTCCTACTTCTATCCATGGTAAAGGAAACTTTCAGGTCACTGTTATTTCTAAAATAAAGTTGTAATAGAACTGATTTTTATAACGGAGGAAAAGCGATGATTTATTTGAGGCAGACTTTTCGACTGCACCCTAATCAATATGAGAGATGCACACAATTTTTCAATGACTACACACTTCCTCTTCATAGAGAGAACGGGGCAAGGCTGACAGGACGGTACGTAACGAAAGCTAGAGATGAGATTACAACACTATGGGAATATAATTCGTACGAACACTATAAAACTGTGAACGAAAAAATCAAGCAGTCAGAGCTCTTTAAGGAATCTGAAAAGAGAAGGAAAGAAGTTAAGCCTCTCTATTTAGACGAGCAAGAAGAGTTCATGGAAGCAACAGGAGATTACCAATTTCCAAAGCATATTGTTTCTGTATCCGCCTACATAACCAACGATGCCGGTGAAGTTTTGCTAGTGAAAAACGAGCACCGCAATGATACATATGAAATGCCTGGCGGACGGATGGAGATGGGGGAGACCCTTGAAGAAGCTGTTCGCCGAGAAGTTTTTGAAGAAACAGGAATAACAGCCGATATCAAAGGCATCACCGGTGTTTATCAAAATGTGACCAGAGGGATCGTATGTGTTGTCTTCAAAGGCGTGTATCGTTCAGGAGATCTAAGAACGCAGCCTGGAGAAACACAGGAAGTCTTTTTCAAGGATTTGAATAAGGGAGAACTAGATAACCTCGTCACAAAAGAACATTTCAAAGTCAGGATTACCGACGCTCGAGACCGAGAAGGAGTGACTGTAGAAAGTTATTATGTCCGTCCTTATGAAGTGGTACACCGGCTTGAATCCTAATAAAATAAGCTGCTGACCTGAAGGGCCAGCAGCTTTCTATTTAAAGTAAACCTTTCTTTTCTAGATCTTCAATGGCTTCATGGACGTGGTCAACGGTGGTGTTTGCTTTTTCAATCACTTCATTGTGAGCAGTCGACATTACATAGCTGTGTGGGGTGAGTTCAAACATCGCTACATCATTGAACGAATCTCCAACACAAGCCACTTCATGGGGTTCGATTCCCAGTTTTTCGATAAGGGAACGGATTCCGTTTCCTTTATTGATCGCTTTTGGCATAATATCTACACAGGTTTCATGAGAAATGAAGCAATCAATCTCTTTTCCAAAGGATTGATCAATTCTGTTAAACGCATCAATCACGTCTTGCTCTTGTCCGTGTAGCGTGATTTTAGACGGGGATAGGCTAGTGCCAAACCGTTCTGTCATATTCGGATCGATTTTAATGTCATGGAAAAGCTGTTCAGAAATAATATCAATCCATTTATTGTGTTCTTTCGTGTACGTTTCATCTGCCGTAGAGACCGTTTTGATCATCGGCTCCTCCTCGACGGCGTCCACGACTTCTTTGGCAGTTTGCGAGTCAAAGGTTTTAGAGTAGATATGCTCACTGTCCTTATCAAACACGAAAGCACCGTTCTGACTGACGCGGTGGCCATATACTCCGACACGCTTCAAGACTTCTTTGATCTCATGATCCATACGTCCAGATGCAACGGTAAGCGGGATACCACGGTCCTCTAGTTGTTTCAGCGCATCTACATCTTCGTTTTTTATAAAATGGTCCATTCCAAGCAGTGTCCCGTCAAGGTCACTGATAAATAGTTTAATCATGGATGGGCTCCTTTCTGTCCTCATCTAATAAACTTTTCACACTTAAAAGATTGTACACGACGTAAGCGCTTTTAGACAAAAGAGAAGTTTTTTATGTGACAAATGCTTGTAAAAATCTTTTATGAATTATACGATAGAAGTTATGATGAGCGGAGTGAAAACGGTTTATAAGTAGAGAGACAAATTCATGTGGGGGACCAATATGAGACAGCAGGTAAAAATAAAAAAAGTTTTGAATAACAATGTCGTCATTGCTGAGCACCCTTCCTATGAAGAAGTGGTGCTAATTGGCAAGGGTATCGGTTTTAATCGAAAGGCTGAAGATGAGATTTCTTTTGATAAGGCAGATAAAACTTTTTTACTAAGTAACGAAAAAGAGAAAGAGCAATACGTCAACCTTCTGCCCTATGTAGACGAAAGATTGATTGACTTCATGAACGATGTTCTTGTTCACATCGAGACACGGATGGGGCAGGAGTTGAATCAACATATCCATGTGGCATTGACCGATCACTTGGCTTTCGCTATTAATCGGGCCAAGAAAAATCTGCAGTTCTCTAATCCATTCTTGCTGGAAATCGAGTCTCTCTATCCGAAAGAATACCAAATTGCCATGGAAGTCGTGACGATGATTTACGACAAAATGGGCATCCAATTCCCTGAAGGCGAAATAGGATTTATCGCGCTTCATATTCACAGCGCCGTTACGGATAAAACCTTAAGGGAGATTAATCGTCATAATCAGCTGATATCAAAACTAGTGTCTCTCGTAGAAGAAACGATGGACGTTACCATTGATAAAAACAGCGTGGATTACCATCGGCTCGTTCAACATTTACACCGTGCCATTGACAGGGTTTATCAATCGGAAAGTCTCGGTGATGAAATAAAACTAGCAAATATGTTGAAACAAGAATATCCTGTGTGCTATAATTTAGCATGGAAGTTGATAAAAGTGATGCAAAAACAGTTGAATAAGCCAGTGGATGAATCTGAAGTTATCTACTTAACGATTCATTTACAGCGACTAACCCATAAATCTTAACCAGTACGTGTTACTGATACGATCAGGCATGAGTATTGGAAGATTAAACGGTTATCTTAAGGGAGAAGTGTACCTTTTGATAACTGATTGATCTTCTATACTCATGCCTTTTTTCATGCTCTTATTTCTTAGTCCGGCGTCCTTCAAGGGCGCTTCCATTTACCAGTAAAATGAAAACGTTTTATTTTTCTGAAAATTGGTTAAGGTTCGGGCAGCTGTTCTTTGTACACAATAAAAAAGGAGGAAATTTACATGTTCAAAAATGCTTTTGGTACTTTGCAAAAAGTCGGTAAAGCGCTAATGACTCCTGTTGCTCTTCTACCTGCAGCAGGTATTTTGCTAGCGTTCGGTACAAGCTTTGCCCAGGACAACTTTGTAGATAAAGTACCATTCTTCGGAACACCATGGGTTCAAACATTGCTCGAAGTAATGGCTGAAGCCGGTGGTATTGTATTTGCTAACTTGCCGTTACTATTTGCGGTGGGTGTAGCCATTGGACTTGCGAAAGGTGACGGTGTAGCAGGACTTGCAGCCATCATCGGTTACTTAATCATGAACGTCGTTATGGGGGTACTTGGTAATGTTACTCCTGAGATGACATCAGACCCGGCTTACGCTGAGGTCCTCGGTATTCCGACCTTACAGACCGGCGTATTTGGAGGTATCATCGTCGGTATATTAGCGGCGTCGCTGTACAACCGGTACTTTAATATTGAATTGCCGCAGTTCTTAGGATTCTTTGCTGGTAAACGTTTCGTACCTATCATCACAGCCTTCACTTCCCTTTTCTTGGGTATCATTATGCTGTGGGTATGGCCGTTTGCTCAAAACGGATTAAATGCTCTTTCTCACTTGATGCTTGAAGGGAATCAGACGATTTCAGCGTTCTTCTTCGGTGTAATCGAACGTTCCTTAATTCCATTTGGTCTGCACCACATTTTCTATTCTCCGTTCTGGTTTGAGTTCGGTTCCTACACGAATGCAGCGGGAGAAATTGTACGTGGTGACCAAACAATCTTCTTCGAACAGTTGAAAGACGGCGTAGAGTTTACTGCCGGTACATTTATGGTTGGTAAGTTCCCGTTCATGATGTTCGGACTCCCAGCTGCAGCACTGGCGATTTATCACACAGCTAAGCCTGAACGTAAGAAAGTTGTCGGCGGAATCATGCTATCTGCTGCTTTGACTTCTTTCTTGACTGGTATTACTGAGCCAATCGAATTCTCATTCCTATTCGTAGCTCCAGTACTATTCGGTATTCACGCTGTATTTGCCGGTTTCTCCTTCATGATCATGGAGATTCTAGGTGTTAAAATCGGACAAACTTTCTCTGGTGGTCTAATTGACTTCATTCTGTTCGGTGTTCTTCCTAACCGAACCGACTGGTGGTGGGTCATCATCGTTGGGCTATGTTTCTCAGTCATTTACTACTTCGGATTCCGTTGGGCGATTCTCAAGTTCAACCTGGCAACTCCAGGCCGTGAAGACGAAGCAGAGGATGCGGATGACGACGGAGAAGTCGGCGACCTTCCATTTGAAATCTTAGAGGCTATGGGTGGTAAAGAAAATATCAGCCACCTGGATGCATGTATTACACGTCTTCGTGTTTCTGTTAATGACAAAGGAAATGTGAATAAGAACCGTCTGAAAAAACTTGGGGCTTCTGGAGTTATGGAAGTCGGCAACAACATTCAGGCGATTTTCGGTCCAGTATCTGATAGCCTTCGCGGTCAAATGCAAGACATCATGGATGGAAAAACACCGCGCTCTCGTGATGATGTAGCTGAGATCAAGAATGATACGAAAGCAGCTGAAGCTCCAGTCACAAAAGGTGAGTTGAAGTTTGTTAGCCCGATTAAAGGTAAAGTATTGCCAATTACAGAAGTTCCTGACCAAGTGTTCTCTGGCAAAATGATGGGTGACGGCTTTGCAATTGAGCCTGAAGATGGTAAGATAGTTTCGCCGGTAAACGGTAAAGTGTTAAATGTCTTCCCTACGAAGCATGCCATCGGTCTTGAAGCCGAAAATGGAATGGAAATTCTTATCCATATCGGTATTGATACCGTAGGCTTGAAAGGGGAAGGATTTACGGCTATGATTTCAGAAGGGGACGAAGTGAAACAAGGACAAGCGTTAATGGAAGTAGATCTAGACTACGTCAAAGAAAATGCTCCATCGATCGTAACTCCGATTGTGTTCACGAACCTTGAAGAAGGACAAGCTGTAAACGTGAAAGCTTCTGGTAAAGTGAATCACAACGACCCAGATATAATTGAAATCACACAATAAAAGGAGAGTAATCAACATGGCAGAACAAACAATGAAAATCACTGCAGCTGACGGCGTACACGCTCGTCCAGCAACAGCGCTAGTACAAGTAGCAGGGAAATTCCAATCTGAGGTAAACCTTGAATATAACGGGAAATCCGTAAACATGAAGTCCATCATGGGCGTTATGTCTCTTGGTATCCCTAGCGGTGCAGAAGTTAAGTTCACTGCTGAAGGTTCTGACGAAGAAGAAGCAGTAGAAGCAGTTGTAGCGAAAGCAAAAGAAGAAAACCTTGGTGAGTAATTCACTTGAGAAAAAGCCGGCCCTCGTGGCCGGTTTTTTTGTTGGCTAGTACCTGACACTATAAAAAACGAAACCCAGGCTGAGTCTCATTCGTATTCCATTGGTAAGGAGGCATTCGTTTATGGATTGGATTCCTTTTGTAGTCGTACCTTTCGTGATTGGGGCAGTGGTCTTTGTTAAGATCAAGGATGTCAAAGACAAAAAGAAGAATCCACCTCGAAAATGGGAAGGAGAGCCAGCGTCAGCGAATGAGAAGCGGTGGCATGATGCTGAGAAGGAAGCGGCTCGCCGTGCAATATCCGGCGGAGGATCTGGAGATGTTTCTTAAAGGTGCGAATATTACACTTTCCGAAAAGTTATTGCAAGGAACGATACGGCTTAGAGAACATGAAAATAGGTTGGAGGTTTTCTAATGAACAGACCAACGAACCTGACAAAGTCACCCAAATGTGGTGGAACAGAACTTGGGGTAGGGAAGCATTCAGGATATGGAGTGATGATTCCAAAGAATAAGATGTGGAGCTTTGGATCAGAGATAGAATATATTCTTTGTACGGATTGTGGATTTATTATTGAAGGCTATGTGAAACATCCGGAAAAATTTAAAGGCACATCTAACGCGTAAGGAAAAACAAAAGAGTGCTTTTGCCATTTTTGCCATAAAAGGAAAGCTAATGGAGTCTGCGAAACACGCATACTATAGTCTCCATCCATCCTTTTTCTCTCTACTTTATCCTTGAATAAAAAAACAGACCAAAACCCAGGGCGGTTTGGTCTGTTTAATTTACGAAAAGACGAATTACTTATCGATATAAATTTCTTCTCTGCCATCGTCTTCGTTAATGATTTGTTCAGCTACAACCTCTGGACCTTTCAGCTTCTCAGGATTGGACACATGATCTGTTTCACTCCAGAATGGAGTATTCATACCACCCATGTAGACGGCTGTCGCAGTGACGTTCTCGTCTTCCCATTCTTTATGGAGGCTTGCAGTGAAACCTTTAACGGCAAACTTACTGGCACAATAGACGCTTTCATTTTTCTTGCCACGCAGTCCGGCTGTAGAAATGATGTTCAATACTCTGCCTTGTGTTTCTTTCAACTTAGGGAAAGCTTTTTGTGTAGTAAGAACCGTTCCTTTTACATTTGTATTTAACATGGCATCGATGTCTTCAATTGTGTAGCTTGAAAGTTCTCCAAATACCCCTAAGCCTGCATTGTTGATCAAAACGTCCAGGGAGTCGATTTGACGAAGAGCTTCTTCGACTGAAGAGGGTTCTGTAACATCACACACAACGACTTCTGCTTGGCCGCCTTTGGCTTTAATTTCGTCCTGAACGACCAGGAGGTTATCTTCCGTTCGGCCTGATAAGTAAATCGTGTGTCCATTCTCTGCATATTTGTGGGCAAGCGCACGTCCTAGTCCCGTGCCTGCTCCTGTAATCCATACATTGCTCATATGATTGATCCGCTCCTTATGTAATCTTGTGGGTTACCATATTCATTGTGCAAAAACCCTGATAAAATGTAAAGAAAGGTACAGTATTTTATTACATTTGCAGGAGGAACATAATGGAACGTCGTTATAGTGATTATACGTATGAAGAATTAAGGCAAGAAGTAGCTGAACTTACAGAAAAAGCCAGAAAGGCCGAGCAAATGGGAATGGTAAACGAGTATGCCGTCCATGAGAGGAAAATTATCATGGCGAAGTCTTATATGATGAACCCGCAAGAGTTTTCGGCAGGTGAGACGTATCAAATCGAGGGGGACCCTGCACATACGTTTTATATTGAGTATATGAATGGTGTGTTTGCGTGGGGATACCGTCAAAATGACCGGAAGGAAAAAGTTACAGAAGAAAAAGAAGAAGCCCTTCCCATCTCGATGTTAGGTCAACAAGTAAAATAGCTGTACGCGAAAGAATCGCGCACAGCTCAGAATTAATAATGGTTCTTTTTGGCTTGAACCTCGGTGATTTTGTCCGCTTGGGTCGGCTCTGTTTCACCATTAACCCTTTTGCTTAAATGCTTCGCACCACGGCGAGCTTTAAAAGGGTTTGCCCTGTTGTTGAAGCTTTTATTTCCCACGATGATACCTCCCAACCTGGTTGATATCGCGTTCGCGGGACCTGGCAGCTTTTTCTTGAGGTTTACTATTGATCGTCCCATTTGGCCTTAAGGCTAAATATTCGCTTTGATCAGCGGGGGCATGGGACATCTTTATATTAGGGAAATTCTTTGCTTTGTTACGCATGGAAAACCCTCCTCACGTCTCTTTTGTGGAGACAAGATTAGTTTGTGTCACTAGCGAGAAAGTATGTGATACAATGCGTATGTAATGATTGGCAGACACGAGGTGACAGCAATGGATGAAATTTTTGAACGTTTAGCTGAACGTTTATATGAAAAGAGCGGTAGGCTGACAATTGATGAAGCAAGAACCTGGGTCGAGCTTCTTTGGGAGGATTTTGAGTCCACAAGGGCGAAGGCCGGTTACGATTATAAAGGGAAGCAAATGACAGAGCAGATTGTTTCTCAATGGATTGAGCATTATGGTCCGAGATTACATGAGTATGTAGCCACAAATCCGAAGTTTAAAGAAATGCTTAAGCGAAAAGGCTATGAACATTAAAAGAATAAGCCGTGTTGCTACGTGGCAGCACGGCTTGTTATTTGTAGTAAGATTAGCTTTTTGATTCAGTCATGGGGCTGAGCTTATTTTGAAGTTTTTCTTCTGTAAACACCCAGCCTGTATAAGAGTTTAGGATTTCTAAATTTTCTTCTCCATGTTCATCATCGATTTGAGCTATAGCTACAAAAGGATAACGGCCTTGAGAACGATAGCGCAGATCAATAAACCGGACTTCGGTGTATTCATCATGATAGCTCATCTCATAGCGATACACAGGAGAAAAGGATAGAAAAGCTTTAATATTATGATCTGTCAGCGCTTTTTTAACGACGGGATCTCGATAATCGATCGGTTTATTGACGAACTCATCGAGAATGGTCATGTGCCCGTTTTCCGCACGCCCTACGTAATAGTGAGTAGGAGTCGTAATCGCGATTTTCCAAATGTTCTGCTGAATCGTTGGAGAAGTTGCAATTTGTTCCACATTATCAAAATGCTCATGAATTAAGCGTACAAGCTCTCGCTTATCGAAATACCTTTTGACGTAGTATAAGGCGATTACAAAATAGATCAAGAGCCACATCAATCCAGGCGAAGCTCCAAGGTTCCAGGCGACAATACCTGCAATATGAAGGGCGAAAATGTAGGGGTCGAATGTATTGATAAATCCGTAAGCAACCCAGCGGTGGGAAAACGGCCGGTACGCCTGGGTCCCGTACGCATTAAAAATATCAACAAACACATGTAAGATGACGGCCAAAAATGTCCACAACCAAAGGTGCAAGAAACTGACCTCTGGAGAGAATAAGTAAATGAGACTTGGGATGCTGATTCCCCAAAGGGCCACGGCAGGTACAGAATGAGTGATTCCCCTGTGGTGACGTATATAAACAGCGTTGTTTTTTAATTTAAGTACGGTGTCACAGTCAGGGGCTTGAGAGCCGACGATGGTACCGATTAATACAGCATTGAACAACGCAGGATCTGCTTGAACAGCAGGATCCAGGGTGGCGAGTCCGCCAAGTGCTACTCCCATAACGACGTGTGTGCCAGTATCCATTTTCTTTCCTCCTTTGGCCAGACCGTACAATAGTAGTTTATCACGAAGGATGATTTTGCATGAGAAAAAAAGATCAAGTTGAACATATTTTACAAGGTTTTAACCCTTCGTTGTTCAGAGAGCGTCTGATTGATTGGTTTAAAAAGGAACAACGGATTTTACCATGGAGAGAAAATCAAGATCCTTATCGGGTCTGGGTATCAGAAATTATGCTCCAA
Organism: Halobacillus mangrovi; assembly: GCF_002097535.1. GTDB lineage: Bacteria > Bacillota > Bacilli > Bacillales > Halobacillaceae > Halobacillus > Halobacillus mangrovi_A. Next base: position 3,219,876 of record NZ_CP020772.1, on the reverse strand, counting down.
CAGACTAGAGTTGATACCGTCATTCCTTATTTTAATAACTTTCTTAATAAATTCCCTACTTTAGAGGCATTGGCTGAAGCAGACGAGCAAGAGGTGCTGAAAGCGTGGGAAGGCTTAGGATACTATTCCCGAGCTCGAAATCTGCAAAACGCTGTCCGTGAAGTTGTGGAGGAATATGGGGGAGTCGTGCCAAAGGATCCAGCCGAATTAGGAAAACTGAAAGGGGTTGGCCCTTATACAAAAGGAGCCATTATCAGTATTGCTTATGATACAGCCGAACCTGCTGTAGACGGAAATGTCATGCGAGTCTTATCGAGAATCCTTCATGTGGAAGAAGACATTGCCAAGCAGAGTACGAGAAAGTTGTTTGAAGAGCTAGTCCGTGAACTGATCTCCCAGGAAGATCCATCTTCCTTTAATCAAGGATTGATGGAGTTGGGCGCACTGATTTGTACACCCAAGACCCCATCCTGCATGCTTTGTCCTATCCAGGAGCAGTGCCTGGCCTTTGACAAAGGAATTGAAACAGAGCTTCCTATAAAATCATCAAAGAAGAAACAGAAGAAGGTTCCTTATATGCTTCTTCTTATTCAAAATGAAGAGGGGGAAGTGTTAGTCGAACAAAGGCCTTCTCAAGGTTTGCTTGCTTCTTTATGGCAATTCCCGATGGTACCCCTATCGGATTTAGACCAGGAAGCCGTCAAACATTGGTTTTACGGAGAATATGGTCTTCATATTGAACTTAAGGATTCTGTTGATCAAATTAAACATGTCTTTTCACATCTCATTTGGGAAATGGAAGTCGTCAAAGCAAGAGTGGTCGGCGGGAAACTCGACAGAGAACGCTGCCGCTTCGTCGATTTAAAGGAAATGAATGACTTGCCATTTCCGGTTTCACATCAAAAAGCTCATAAATATATTAGTCAATAACAGGATGAGTGCCGTGGGTCCAAGTCGCTTCTTTTTCTTCTAAGCCTCCACGGCGCTTTATTTCGTTATTGATTTCTCTCAACATGGTAACTCCCTCTGCATTCAAGTAAGGAGCTGTCTGGGATAATGCATAGTGGAAATATCCGAGCTCTTTGTCTTGCCATGTCTGTTTAGACTCCATCGTCAGTTGTGACAAATCTCTTCCTACATACATAAAGATCCCTCCTCATTCATTACTTTTTGTTTTTCTGACAATCCCATACCCGTCAATTAAAGGAATCCCATAGCCTTCATTTGTAACATAAATGTAATATCTTACAAGTGTTCATTATAATGTGTCGTATGAGCTAGAAATTCGAAGAAATTGTAGTCTTTTGTAGAAAAAATGGAAAATTTACAAAATGATGGGGTTTATGAATAATTGGAAATAGTTACATTTATCTAGTTGATTTTATTCTGCACAGGAGAAGGGATTGTTTTGATGAACAAAAAGAAGTTGGCAACAGCTGTTTGCGGTACATTATTAGCTACTTCGGTCTTTGGGTCTAGTGTTTTGGCCGAACAGACGTACAAAGTTTCGTCTGGCGACACGCTTTGGGGAATCAGTACAAAGCATAGTACGACAGTATCCAAGCTTAAATCGTGGAACAATCTGAACTCTAATTTGATTTTTATTGGACAACAATTGATTGTCAGTAAAAGTTCTGCACCCTCAAGTCCAGATCAACCTTCAACCCCAGATGATACAGCCCCTCCAGCTCATACATACACAGTGAAATACGGAGATACTCTTTGGGGAATAGCAACAAAGAACGGTGTGACGGTCAGTGCTCTTAAATCAAAAAATAACTTGGCAGGAAACACGATTTTCCCAGGCCAGCGTTTGACCATTTCTGGAAAAACCTCTTCAACTCAGCCAGCTCCTTCAGAAAATCCACCGCCTTCCCATTCAGGCGTTTCTAGTTCGGCTCTTATCAAAGAAGCGAAGCAGCACATGGGCTCACCTTACCAATGGGCTGGCTCGACACCAGCTGGGTTCGATTGCAGCGGGTATTTAAAATATGTTTTCGCTCAGCTAGACGAATACATTCCACGTACTGTTGCCGCGATCTATGCGTTTGATGGCTTTAATGCGGTTAGTGATTCTAATCGAAAACCAGGTGATGTGGTGTTTTTTGAAACCTATAAACCAGGAGCCTCTCATGCAGGCATCTACTTAGGAAACAACCAGTTCATTCACAGCGGTTCTTCAAGCGGTGTCACTATCAGTTCTATGAGCAGCAGTTATTGGAGTAAACGTTATGTCGGAACAAAACGCTATGTGAATTAACCTGGAATGAAAGGAACTCCTATTTACAAGTGATAGGGGTGCCTTTTTGGTTCCTTTAAGAAAATGTAAATGGAAAAATTTTTGTTTGAAATTTGGAATGAAATGATATCAACCTGTACACAATAATTTTTGCGGAGGTGATAATCATGGCTAAGCAACCGAAACAAAACAAAACAGCTGCTGGTACAGACAAACAACACGTGAAACAAAAAAACCAACAAGCTGCTCAACAAGGTCAGCAAAACCAATATGGTGCTGAATTTGCATCTCAAACTGATGCTCAGCAAGTGCGTCAGCAAAACCAACAATCTCAGGCTAAGAAAAAATAACCTGAATTGATGGTGTGGCTTGTCCAGGCTGTTTCATTAGCCTGTATCAATCCCCCGAATGAGAGAAGCCGTCCTATGTGGGCGGCTTCTTTTTATACATAGACCAATCTCAATTGTTTTTCTTTCGTTACAAATGTCGTTATAATAGACAGAAGGCATGAAACGGAAATATAGGGAAGGGGGGAGACCATGCCCGGCCCGGAAGCAGGAAAAGCCATCGAAATTCAAAGCTACAAACATAATGGACAATTGCACCGCGTGTGGGACAGCACGACAGTACTCAAAGGCACACGCCACGTTATCATCGGGGCAAATGATCGCACCGTCGTTACAGAAAGTGATGGGCGGAGATGGGTTACCCGTGAACCAGCGATTTGTTATTTTCATTCCAGGCATTGGTTCAATATTATTGGAATGTTAAGAAATGACGGAGTTTATTACTATTGTAATATTAGTTCGCCGTTCATCTATGAAGATGAATCCATTAAATATATCGATTATGACCTTGATGTGAAAGTTTATCCAGACATGACCTATAAATTGTTAGATGAAGATGAATATGAAATTCATAAACGAAAAATGAATTATCCGCATGTACTTGATCGTATTCTATATAATAATATCGATACGTTGGTTCGGTGGGTGCGTCAGCGAAAAGGACCCTTTTCGCCTGAATTCATCGACCAATGGTACGAACGCTATTTAACCTACAGATAAAAATCTTGAGGCTGCGCACTTTATCATTAAGTGCGCTTACTTCTTGTTCTAAATGATGTAGTAGAAAGAAGGTGTTTTGAATTGGATAGTATCAAACGGTATTTACACTTTGTACAGCCATACAAAGGTAAAATCATTATTACCGTTCTAATTGGTGTGCTAAAATTTTCTATTCCATTACTGATGCCGTTAATCATTAAATATGTCATTGATGATATTATCAATGCAGACATGGCTCAGTCAGAAAAATTTGATCAGCTTCTCCTTATCATGGGCGGGGCATTCTTTGTATTTTTGATTCTAAGACCACCAATTGAATATGCGAGACAATATTTAGCCCAATGGATCGGCAGCCACATTTTATATGATATTCGTGAGAAATTATTCGATCATATCCAGCGGTTGAGTTTACGCTTTTATTCAAAATCAAAAACAGGGGAAATCATTTCCCGCGTCATTCACGATGTTGAACAGACCAAGACTTTCGTCATTACAGGACTGATGAACATATGGCTTGATATGATTACAATCGTAATTGCTATTATAATTATGCTGACGATGGATCCGTGGCTGACACTTGTCTCGATTGCTTTATTCCCGTTTTACGGTTTTGCAGTAAAATTCTTTTACGCAAGACTACGCAGGTTAACAAGGGATCGATCTCAGGCGCTGGCTCAAGTGCAAGGACACCTCCATGAGCGCGTTCAAGGTGTACCTGTCATAAGGAGTTTTGCTCTTGAGGACCATGAGCAAAAGCAATTTGATGTGCAAAATAAGAACTTTTTAGATAAAGCTATTACCCATACGAATTGGAATGCTTACACGTATTCAGTCACTAACACGATTACGGACCTTGCACCTTTACTCGTTGTCACCTTTGCAGGCTATCAAGTAATCACAGGTTCTCTCACCGTAGGTACGATGATGGCTTTTGTAGGCTACATGGATCGAGTATATAACCCGCTTCGCAGGCTGGTAAACTCAGCCACGGTCCTCACTCAGTCGATTGCATCCATGGACAGGGTATTTGAATTCGTTGATGAAGAATACGATATCGTGGACAAACCAGGAGCTAAGAAAATGACAAATGTCCATGGTGACGTCTCCATTGAAAATGTGTCCTTTAAATACGACGAAGACGAACCACTCGTTCTGAACAATGTCAGCTTGGACGTGAAAAAAGGAGAGACGATTGCATTTGTTGGGATGAGTGGAGGAGGAAAATCCACATTGATCAGTTTGATCCCGCGTTTCTATGACGTGACCAACGGCCGCATCTTGATCGATGGTACCGACATCCGGGATTTTGAAGCACGTACGGTCAGAGATAATATCGGAATGGTCTTGCAGGACAATATTTTGTTCAGTGAATCGATTGCGATGAACATCAGAATGGGAAACCCGGATGCTACGGATGAAGAAATGATTGAAGCAGCCAAAGCGGCTAATGCTCATGAATTTATCATGAACTTACCGAATGGATATAACACGCTCGTAGGGGAACGTGGCGTCAAGCTTTCAGGTGGGCAGAAGCAGCGTGTAGCGATCGCACGTGTCTTTTTGAAAAACCCGCCATTGCTCGTGCTAGATGAAGCGACATCTGCGTTGGACCTGGAAAGTGAAAGTTTAATCCAGGGAGCCCTTGAACGCCTTGCTTCAAATCGGACAACGTTCATTGTAGCCCATAGGCTCTCAACCATTACGCATGCCGATCGGATTGTTTTAATCGAAAACGGAGAGATTGTTGAAGTTGGTCCACATGATGAGTTAATGGAGCGCCGGGGCCATTATTATGACTTGTATCAGGTGCAGCAATTAGATGATAAAAATAAAGAATATATGGAAACGTAAAAGAAGCGGCTGTTGTCTTAGCAACAGCCGCTTCTTTCTATTTATCCGTTGTTTGGATGTAATCATCCTGGTGGCGACTCTGATAACTTTTTAATAATCGTTTCAATTTTTCTAACTGATAGTGGTATTCCATCAGTTGAGAAGCCAAAGGCAGGAAAACGAGTTTATCAGGGTTGTTGCTTTCTTCATACACATGCATCAGGCGCTCCACTAAAAGAGGGATATCCGGCTCTTCAATTTTACGTAGCGATTGTTTGTGCGTATTTTTAATCCTGCCTTTTAGACTTAATACCAATTTTTCATGAGCATTGATCAATTTATCCAGTTCATTGACAAGGGCTTCCTGGAAATCTTCAGGGATTTGTTCTATTTTACTATCCAACCGATGAAAAGCTTTCAATACATCAAACGACTTTTTCGTGGTCGTAATCAATTGTCTGAAGAGAACCATCTTGCGCCCTTTGGAAAAACGTGAGCCTTTCAAGTAAGTCCGTTCTTCTGAGTAGAGCAAGTAGGTGTGATCCACCCAGCGCATATCATCCTGAAGGCGAGTAATTTCATATTTTAAAGCAGGTTCATCTGAAAGCTGCCTAGTCGTAACACGAAGCCACTGAAGGATATCAGTAGTTGCCAAATCAATTTTCTTAAATAGCCGCGTTTCATATCGGGGAGGAAGAAACACGAGATTGACGATAAACGCAGCTAAAATACCTAAAATCATGGAAGTGAAACGGGAAAATGCGAAAAACATAAACGTCTGATCGGTCGAATCCATCAGAGCGATAACAGCAACGACAGCAAGAGCAATCGTATTTTCGTTCATCTTCATGCTGGTAGTCAGCCCAATGACGATAATGATCGCAAATCCAACAACAAAAGGATCGTTGCCTAACGTAAATACTGCAACAACAGCAATAATTGCCCCAATAAAGTTTCCTTGCAACTGTTCAATAATGGATTGATAAGAACGGTAAATAGACGGCTGAATGGAAAAGACGACGGCAATCGCTGCTAATAAAGGAGATATGAACCCAAATAAGTTCCCAATATAAAGAGCGATTCCGACAGCTAAGCCAGTCTTCATCATACGTGCGCCGAGTTTCATAACAAAATCATCCTTCTACTTTTAAGCTCAATGAAAATAGTATAACTCATCAATTGCCTCTATGGTATCAGGCTTGTGGCAAATTTGGTAACTTATTGCTATTGAGAGCAAAAAAATAGACCTATGCGCCATTCGCATAAGCCTTAAAGGGGATCCAGTGGAACTGAATCCTATGAAAAGGGAAAGAAATGAAACAAAGATCATAATTCGTGGGAATTTTCAGAATTATGTGTATATAATAGCATCCAATTGGAATTTTATCAATGCTATTTTGCGAAAAAATCATAAAAATTTTGATTGGATTATTCGAAAGGAATTGCTACTATATAAATTTCATAATTTCCTTAACATTGAGGCTTAGTTTCGAGGATATCTTGGGTCCTTTACGATAAAAGGGAGAGGGTTGACTTGAAACGACTCCCTTTCCTGTGGGGGAACTGGCAAGCCTCCTCAGTCGCTAGCTCCTTGTGGGGTCTTGCCTAGCCCCTTCTCCCGCGGGAGTATCGCCGTTTACAAGTCAACCCATCTATTTTGTTATGAAAGTCCCCAGCTCTGATCTCTGAATAAGACGCTGGTGTTCATTAGCATTTATCATATTCCTGTCACTTAAACGAGAGATAGAAGTATGCTATTTTCTGGACTCCGCGGAAAGCGAACTATTTCCCCGACTTCCTTGTTTTATCTATGACAACGAAAACATCCCCATGCAGTTATTAATTTGAATCATCGCAATAGCGATCAACAAAACTTTTAGGAACTAAAAAACACCCCAGGAATATGCCTGGGGTGAAAGGGGGATTAGTCATTTGCCATTGTGCGGAAAGCTTTTTCTACTGCTTCGAGCGTTTCGTCAATATCCTGGTCTGTATGTGCGGTAGTCAGGAACCATGCTTCATACTTAGAAGGAGCAAGGTTAACCCCCTCTGCAAGCATCAGTTTAAAGAATCTCGCAAATTGCTCTCCATTTGTGTTTTCCGCCTGCTCATAATTTTCAACTTTCTCATCCGTAAAGTAAACGGTCAGTGCCCCTTTTAGACGATTAATTTGAATTTGGATTCCATAGGTGTGGGCATGTTCAAGGATTCCTTCTTCAAGACGCTGTCCCAGGCGGTCCATTTCTTCATATACGCCTTCTTGCTGCAAGACTTCAAGACAAGCAATTCCAGCAGACATGGATGCCGGGTTGCCCGCCATTGTTCCAGCCTGATAAGCAGGTCCGAGTGGTGCAACCTGTTCCATGATTTCAGCTCGACCGCCGTAAGCGCCGATCGGCAGACCGCCTCCGATAATTTTACCCATAGCGGTCATATCTGGTTCAATGTTTAATAACTGCTGAGCACTGCCGTATGTAAAGCGGAATGCTGTAATGACCTCATCATAAATGACAAGAGCTCCTGCTTTATGCGTAAGATGGTTAACTTCCTCTAGGAAACCTTGCTTCGGTTCAACGATCCCGAAGTTTCCTACGATAGGTTCAACAAGTACGCCGGCAATTTCGTCTCCGTATTTTTCAAGCGCCTGTTTAAATGGCTCAATGTCGTTGAATGGTACAGTAATCACATCTTGAGCAATGGATGCAGGTACACCAGCAGAGTCCGGTGTGCCGAGCGTAGAAGGTCCAGATCCTGCAGCGACAAGAACTAAATCCGAATGCCCATGATAACAGCCGGCAAACTTAATGATTTTATTTCTTCCTGTATAAGCACGCGCTACTCGGATCGTCGTCATGACAGCTTCTGTTCCGGAGTTGACGAAGCGCACTTTATCTAGAGAAGGAATCGCATCTTTCAGCATTTTCGCAAAGCGATTTTCAAGTACGGTCGGTGTACCATAAAGAACGCCATTTTGCGCTGCTTTAGTGATTGCCTCCGTAATGTGAGGATGGGCATGTCCAGTAATAATCGGACCGTATGCTCCTAAATAATCAACGTAGCGGTTGCCATCAACATCGTAAAAGTGTGACCCTTCTGCGCGGTCCATATAAATGGGTGTGCCGCCGCCTACACCTTTATAAGCGCGGGAAGGGGAATTGACACCGCCGACAATGTGATCGGTTGCTTCTTTATATAAGTGTTCTGATTTAGTGAAGTTCAATATAAATACCTCCTTGTACAATGGTTCCTTAATCATTGTAGCATGCTTGTCTATTTACTTATTAGTTTAAAACCCTTCTCTTGCTGAGAAGGGTTTTTGCTCGTTGTTCCTGTATCCTAGAATACTTAACGTTCACCGTTCATCTTCATGAGGAAAAAGCACCTCTGAGCTCATTACCTAAAGGTAAAGCGGTGCATCAGCTGTGAGTGTTTATTTTAGTATAGAAAAGCTGCACCAACGATGATTAGAAGGATGAAAAGAACAACGATTAGCGCAAAGCCTCCACCGTATCCGTAACCCATTCACAATTCCCCCTTTCCAATGTTTACTGTATCTTATGCGCGGACCCATAAAGTGGGATGTGCATTCGCCCGTTTTTAACATCCGTTGGGAAAAACAACTACCTCAGGTCATCCAGATTCTGGATGACCTGAGGACCCATAACCTGGAAATTAGGTATATTCTCTAGAAATCCTTCATATGTAGTCAGTAGGACAACCCTGTTTTTCTGTGAAGGGAGTTTACCTAAATTATGTTCACTATTTTTATTACTAGTTTATGTCTCATCCTTATTGCTGCCAGCTTAAGGCAAATTTTTAATTCGTTGGAACATGATCATAAAATTTTTTCTTTTCAAGTGTTTTTATCCATTCTTTTGTTATATATGATCATCATGACTGGATTTGGAATGATTTATCTCTGCTTCATCACTCAGGGGATCCCCGTATATATGGATTCTTCCCATACGCAGCCCCTCCCATGGATGGAAGAGATGGGGAGGAGTATGTATTTTAGCGGGATGACGCTGTTCACGGTCGGATATGGGGATATGATTCCGATTGGAGCTGGGAGGTGGATCGTCATTTTAGAAGCGATGGTAGGCTATTCTCTTCCTGCTGCTTTAGTAATTAAAGTATGGCAAAATGTTCATCACGGGGAACGTTGATATTGGATGTTTACGGATAGATAAGGTACCCTAATGGTAGAAACTTTTTTAGGAGGCTCATATATGACAGTCGAAAAAGGTAAACAAGCACCACAATTCACACTACCTGCAAATAACGGGGAAACGGTATCCTTATCTGACTATAAGGGGAAAAACGTTGTTCTTTATTTCTATCCGAAAGATATGACTCCTGGCTGCACGACAGAAGCTTGTGATTTCCGCGATCATCACGAAAGCTTCGCTGATTTGGATGCAGTTATCTTGGGAGTAAGCCCGGACCCGGTAGAATCTCATAAAAAGTTCATCGACAAACATGACCTGCCATTCTTGCTGCTTGCGGATGAAGATCACGAAGTAGCCGAAGAGTACGGCGTTTGGAAGCTTAAGAAAAACTTTGGCAAAGAGTACTATGGTATTGAGCGCTCAACCTTCATTATTGATAAAGAAGGGAACCTTGCTGAAGAATATCGAAAAGTAAAAGTGAAAGGTCACGTAGAATCTGCACTTGAATACATCCGTGAAAATCTTCAATAAACCTTAAACAAAACCATGGCCCTAAAAGGCCGTGGTTTTTTCTATGCTTAGATCTTTTTCTCAGCCGCTCTAAGGCGGGTGATTCTTTCGTTATTTTTGTATCTATTCTCTAAAACAATTACTATAGAAGAAAGAACAGGGAGGAGGGGTTCGATGAAAGTCGTTTCAGCAATCAAACGCGTGCCGGAATCGATCAAGAATCATTTCGATCAGCAATTTAAACAAGTCGAGTTCATATTTTGTCATGGCATTGAAGAAGCTGAGCCATACTTGAGCGAGGCTGATATATTTGTTACATATGGAGAGGACTTAAATCCAGAACGTATAGAAAAAGCCCGTCAATTAAAATGGATCATGGTGTTGTCAGCAGGGATGGATAAGATGCCTTTTCGTGAGATCCACAAAAGGGACATTCTCGTCACGAATGTAAGAGGCATCCACGCCCAGCCGATGGCAGAATATGCGATCTCGATGCTTCTCCAAGTATCCAGGAAAGCAAAGACATTAATTGAACAAGAAAACAAACACGTCTGGAATCGTCGTCCTGTTATGAATGAAGTCAGCGGGAGAACAATGGTGCTTCTGGGTACTGGAGCAATATCTCAGGAAACCGCCCGACTTGCTCAGGCGTTTCGGATGAAGACCATCGGGGTATCAAGGTCAGGAGAGAATAAAGACCATTTTGATGAAACATACAGAGTAGACCAACTCAACCAGGTGCTACCCCAAGCTGATTTTATCGTTGCCGCACTTCCAAGTACGAAAGAAACGCAATACTTATTGAAGAACGAACATTTCCAAGCGATGCCGGAGCATGCTGTCTTTCTAAATATGGGACGAGGTGATCTGGTTTCAACGGATGTAATTATGGAAGCTGTAAAAGAAAGGTATATCGACCATGCCGTATTGGATGTATTTGAAGAGGAGCCTTTGCCTGAAGACCATCCATTATGGAATGAGGAAAACGTCACGGTCACTCCTCATATTTCAGGAATCTCTCCCTTTTATATGCCGAGAGCATTTGATCGATTCGGAGAAAATTTGCACCTATACTTAGAAGGTAAGGAAGAAATGCATAATAAAATTGATCCGAAACGGGGGTATTAATGTGCGTATCTATACAAGATCAGGAGATAAAGGAAAAACTTCATTGATATACGGTGACCGCGTGGCTAAAAATGATATCCGAGTGGAAGCATACGGGACGTGCGATGAGGCGAACTCAGCTATCGGTCTTGCTTTAAGTCATTTAACACGGGAAGACTGGACCGACAAAGACCATTTTCTTGCCGTCATGCAAAAAATCCAAACCATCCTTTTTCACGTTGGAGCGGAGCTTGCTACACCTAAAGGGAAAGATGTCCAGTGGCGTTTGAAAAAAGAGCACATTGATGATTTAGAAAAGAACATCGATCAGCTCGATCAGGAGCTTACACCTCTCAAAAACTTCATCTTGCCTTCAGGCCATGAAGCATCAGCCGGACTTCACCTGGCCCGCACAGTAGTAAGAAGAGCAGAGAGAACAGCTGTTGCTTTAGAGGATGAGCTGGATAATCCATTAGTCGTTTCTTATCTGAATCGTCTATCTGATTTCTTATTTGTAGCGGCCAGATACGTCAATAAGCATGTTGGTGGTAAAGAGACTCTTCTTGACCCTGATGTGTAAGCTGTATCATCCATTGGAAAGTAGGTCAGCCTCATTATTGACAATATATTTAAAATAGGGTTACACTAATTATAAGGATTCTAATTTAATAATATTATAAATCAAGAATCAGTTTATGAAAGCGAGGTGCATGACTGTGTCTGATCATCGACTCCAGGAAGCCATTGACACGTTAAAAGGTTCAGGTGTTCGAATCACACCACAGCGTCATGCGGTGCTTGAATACCTGCTGAATTCTATGACTCACCCAACAGCTGATGAGATTTACAAAGCATTAGAAAGTAAATTTCCTAACATGAGTGTCGCAACGGTTTACAACAATCTCCGTGTATTCCGTGAGATTGGTCTGGTCCGAGAACTCACCTATGGAGATTCATCAAGCCGCTTTGATTGCAACACCACAGACCACTATCACATTATTTGTGAATCATGCGGTAAAATTGTTGACTTTCACTACCCTAGTCTCAACGAAGTTGAATCATTAGCTGAACAGGTGACTGGATTTAACGTAAGTCATCATCGCATGGAAGTCTATGGAACATGTTCAAATTGTCAATCAGAAAATACTCACTAAACTGAAAGCATCTCGCTTTCAGTTTTTTTATATGTAAAAAGGGTCCACCAATATTGGCGGACCCTTTTCTATCATTAAGATTGCTCCTGCGCTTTTTTCTTTCTCAACCGTTTCGAATTGTACTTTTCATCGAATTCTTTACCCTCGAGTGTCTTGTCCAACGTGAGCGGCTGGTTGCAGTGCATACACGCATCTACGCGTCCGAGCATCTTCGTCGGTTTTTCGCATGAAGGGCAGACAATTTGAATCGTCCTGGTGGAAAGCATGCCGATCCAAAAGTAAACTACGGTACTCAGCCCGACAAAACCCATCCCAAGAATCATAAATAGGGCCATCAACCAAGTCGTTTCTTTGAATATTAGTCCGATATACATAACGCCGATGCCGCCAAATATCAACCAGAAAGCAAAGGAACGAATTTTGTTGATCTTGCTGCTGTATTTTAAAGCCACTTCGTTTCCCTCCTTAGTATCTACAAGGTAGTATAGCATATTTTCCCTGTACGAATATATTTTGAAAAAAGGAATTTTAAAAAAAGTATCGAATAAAAACAGAGAACTGAAATAGAATGTGGGGGACCTAGTATGGAAGATGTATTACGCCCGATTTATCAAGAAAGGGCAAGTCAAAGCAATACATTAGGCATTTTAATATTAGAAAAGAATAAACCCATCAGCCCGGTGACGGACAACTTTGATGTGATTCTATTTATCATTGTCCGCGATCCTGAAGAGACCTGGTACGTGAAACATTACGAATTCGATAACAAATCAGCAGCCATGCATATCGTAGATGAGGATTTATTACAGCATTGGATTGATACAAGTTCTTACCGCCGAGCAGTGGAATGGGTGATCAACGGTTCCGTCATCTATGAACGGAATGATTATGTAACAGAGCTTAAAGAACATTTGCGTGAATTCCCGCAAGAAAATCGCGATTTGAAAAAAGTTATTGAATTCGCGAAACTGATTCGAAGCTATAGTGAATCAAAGAACCTCTATGATTCAGAACAATACTTGGATTCCTTCAGTCAAATGGTGCGTTCTCTTCATTACTTGGCCCGTCTTTCGATTATCGAAAAAGGATTTCATCCAGAAGTGACGGTGTGGAACCAAGTAAGAAGGATTGAGCCGGAAATTTATAAGCTCTATCAAGAATTAATTGAAAGTGGAGAACCAACCGATAAACGAATCCAGTTGATGATCATAGCTGTTGAGCATTCAATCAGCAAACGATCGCGTACAAGTGCACGCCATTTACTTCAGTTAATGAGCGAGCGAGAGGAACCATGGTCGTTCGGAGAGTTGAAAGTACACCCTGAGATTCAGGAGTATATATTAGATCTTTCTTCTATGATTGAGTATCTGGTGGACAATCAGATCATAGAAGTTGTTCTTCAGGAAACTAAAGGACCAAGTATATTCCATAGAACATACAAACCGAAAGTAACCCTATAACTTCCTTTATCCCTTTTTCTTAATCAATTAAGAGAAAGGGTTTTTTTCATGAAAAAGTTATTGACGTTCTATTGAAGTGCATGCTATATTATTATTTGTCGCTTCACAAGAGCGGTGAGCGAAACAGCTTACAAAAAACGCTGAAAAGTTGTTGACAGCAACGCTCAGCCGTGTTAAATTGTTATTTGTCGCTTCAAAGAAAGCGGGTTTAACAAAAGCAGCTTACAAAACTTCATGCGAAAAAAGTTATTGACACATAACAACTTAACATGATATATTAGTAAGCGTCGCTTCAAGAGGGAAACGACAGAGTCGAGAACGGCTCACAAAAAAATCATGAAAAAGTTGTTGACTTAAACAACCAGCCATGATAGAATAGTTAAGTCGCTGTTTTGAACGGCGCACCAAACATTTTGATCTTTGAAAACTGAACGAACCAACCAGTACGTCAACATTTTCTTCTTATTAAAGAAGAAAAACAAACAAGCACATTCGGTGTGCAAATGAGCAAGTCAAACTTTACTTTTTATGGAGAGTTTGATCCTGGCTCAGGACGAACGCTGGCGGCGTGCCTAATACATGCAAGTCGAGCGCGGGAAGCGAGCTGACCCCCTTCGGGGGTGACGCTCGTGGAACGAGCGGCGGACGGGTGAGTAACACGTGGGCAACCTGCCTGTAAGACCGGAATAACCCCGGGAAACCGGGGCTAATGCCGGGTAACACTTTCTTCCGCATGGAGGAGAGTTGAAAGATGGCTTTTAGCTATCACTTACAGATGGGCCCGCGGCGCATTAGCTAGTTGGTGAGGTAACGGCTCACCAAGGCGACGATGCGTAGCCGACCTGAGAGGGTGATCGGCCACACTGGGACTGAGACACGGCCCAGACTCCTACGGGAGGCAGCAGTAGGGAATCTTCCGCAATGGACGAAAGTCTGACGGAGCAACGCCGCGTGAACGATGAAGGTCTTCGGATCGTAAAGTTCTGTTGTTAGGGAAGAACAAGTACCGTGCGAATAGAGCGGTACCTTGACGGTACCTAACGAGGAAGCCCCGGCTAACTACGTGCCAGCAGCCGCGGTAATACGTAGGGGGCAAGCGTTGTCCGGAATTATTGGGCGTAAAGCGCGCGCAGGCGGTTTCTTAAGTCTGATGTGAAAGCCCACGGCTCAACCGTGGAGGGTCATTGGAAACTGGGGAACTTGAGGACAGAAGAGGAGAGTGGAATTCCACGTGTAGCGGTGAAATGCGTAGATATGTGGAGGAACACCAGTGGCGAAGGCGACTCTCTGGTCTGTCTCTGACGCTGAGGTGCGAAAGCGTGGGTAGCAAACAGGATTAGATACCCTGGTAGTCCACGCCGTAAACGATGAGTGCTAGGTGTTAGGGGGCTTCCACCCCTTAGTGCTGAAGTTAACGCATTAAGCACTCCGCCTGGGGAGTACGGCCGCAAGGCTGAAACTCAAAGGAATTGACGGGGGCCCGCACAAGCGGTGGAGCATGTGGTTTAATTCGAAGCAACGCGAAGAACCTTACCAGGTCTTGACATCCTTGGACCTCCCTAGAGATAGGGATTTCCCTTCGGGGACCAAGTGACAGGTGGTGCATGGTTGTCGTCAGCTCGTGTCGTGAGATGTTGGGTTAAGTCCCGCAACGAGCGCAACCCCTAATCTTAGTTGCCAGCATTCAGTTGGGCACTCTAAGGTGACTGCCGGTGACAAACCGGAGGAAGGCGGGGATGACGTCAAATCATCATGCCCCTTATGACCTGGGCTACACACGTGCTACAATGGATGGTACAAAGGGCAGCGAAGCCGCGAGGTGTAGCAAATCCCATAAAACCATTCTCAGTTCGGATTGCAGGCTGCAACTCGCCTGCATGAAGCCGGAATCGCTAGTAATCGCGGATCAGCATGCCGCGGTGAATACGTTCCCGGGCCTTGTACACACCGCCCGTCACACCACGAGAGTTGGCAACACCCGAAGTCGGTGAGGTAACCATTTGGAGCCAGCCGCCGAAGGTGGGGCCAATGATTGGGGTGAAGTCGTAACAAGGTAGCCGTATCGGAAGGTGCGGCTGGATCACCTCCTTTCTAAGGATAGAAACGGAAACGTACATGGTTGGTTGTTCAGTTTTGAGAGATCAAAGGATCTTTCAATGTGAACCTTGAAAACTGGATAAGACATGATCAGGCATTATCTTTCGATAATCCTGATGATGACAAGACATCAAACATCAATTGAAACAACGTCTTTTCACAAGATAGTTAAGTGAATAAGGGCGCACGGTGGATGCCTTGGTACTAGGAGCCGATGAAGGACGGGACTAACACCGAAATGCTTCGACGAGCCGTAAGTAGGCTTTGACTCGGAGATTTCCGAATGGGGAAACCCACTGTTCGTAATGGAACAGTGTCCTATACTGAATCCATAGGTATAGGACGGCACACCCGGGGAACTGAAACATCTCAGTACCCGGAGGAAGAGAAAGCAAACGCGATTTCCCAAGTAGCGGCGAGCGAAACGGAAACAGCCCAAACCAGAGAGCTTGCTCTCTGGGGTTGTAGGACACTCCATTGGAGTTACCAAGAAGGAAGGTAGACGAATCGAGCTGGAAAGCTCAGCCATAGAGGGTAACAGCCCTGTAGTCAAAACCTTCCTTCCTCCGGAGTGGATCCTGAGTACGGCGGAACACGAGGAATTCCGTCGGAATCCGGGAGGACCATCTCCCAAGGCTAAATACTCCCTAGTAACCGATAGTGAACCAGTACCGTGAGGGAAAGGTGAAAAGCACCCCGGAAGGGGAGTGAAAGAGAACCTGAAACCGTGTGCCTACAAGTAGTCGGAGCCCGTTTATGGGTGACGGCGTGCCTTTTGTAGAATGAACCGGCGAGTTACGACCGTATGCGAGGTTAAGCCGCAGAAGCGGAGCCGCAGCGAAAGCGAGTCTGAATAGGGCGAGTGAGTATGCGGTCGTAGACCCGAAACCGTGTGATCTACCCATGTCCAGGATGAAGGTCAGGTAACACTGACTGGAGGTCCGAACCCACGTAAGTTGAAAATTACGGGGATGAGGTGTGGGTAGGGGTGAAATGCCAATCGAACACGGAGATAGCTGGTTCTCTCCGAAATAGCTTTAGGGCTAGCCTCAGGATAGAAAGTCATGGAGGTAGAGCACTGATTGGACGAGGGGCCCCTATCGGGTTACCGAATTCAGTCAAACTCCGAATGCCATCGACTTTGTCCTGGGAGTCAGACCGTGGGTGATAAGGTTCATGGTCGAAAGGGAAACAGCCCAGACCGCCAGCTAAGGTCCCCAAGTGTGTGTTAAGTGGAAAAGGATGTGGAGTTGCTTAGACAACCAGGATGTTGGCTTAGAAGCAGCCATCATTGAAAGAGTGCGTAATAGCTCACTGGTCGAGTGACTCTGCGCCGAAAATGTACCGGGGCTAAACACACCACCGAAGCTGCGGATTGATCTTACGATCAGTGGTAGGAGAGCGTTCTAAGGGCCGTGAAGTCAGACCGTAAGGACTGGTGGAGCGCTTAGAAGTGAGAATGCCGGTATGAGTAGCGAAAAAAGAGTGAGAATCTCTTTCACCGAAAGTCTAAGGTTTCCTGAGGAAGGCTCGTCCTCTCAGGGTTAGTCGGGACCTAAGCCGAGGCCGAAAGGCGTAGGCGATGGACAACAGGTTGATATTCCTGTACCACCTCCTTTCCGTTTGAACGACGGGGGGACGCAGGAGGATAAGGAGAGCGCGCCATTGGATGAGCGCGTCCAAGCAGTGAGACGGTCGGATAGGCAAATCCGTCCGGCAACGTCAAGCTGTGATGGGGAGGGA